>NZ_JBYVJY010000010.1:0-125734 GCF_058147145.1 Patiriisocius sp. 208BN25-11 | reverse complement strand
TAAATATATTCATATCCATTATTTTAATCTAAAATACAAAATAATTATCAATTATGAGTGTTTACGGACAATCAAATATTTTTTTTAGATTTTATCTAACGTATTATATCAACTACTTTTTTGTAGCTCCCCAAAAATACCAAACCCACCCCACACCCAACGCGGGGAATCCCCTAGCTACTAGCGGGTTGCTGCGTGCTACGCCGATGAAACAACTTATTTAAACGAAAAAATTTAAAACAAACATATATTAAGGAGTTCCAACTACAATAGACCTGCTCCATTTCCAACCGTAATACAAATCCCTAATATCTTGTCGATAGGTACTGCCGTCTGCGGGATCACTAACAATGATATAGCCGTCTGGAGAAATCCCTTGTAACATAATAAAATGCCCTACCTGTGGATTGTTTGTCGGATTCACAAAGGCAATTAATTTCCACCCGCTTGATAAGGTGTTGTATAATTCTTGCGGACTTGCAGCACGCCCTACCGACCAGGCTCTAAAATTATAAGAACGCAACACTAGTATCACTTCGTTAATGGTTGCCGGTCTATTTTGAGGCCAACCAGTGAGTCTTGAGACTATGGCAGCTTGAGATTGGTAATAGTTCGCCTGAGACAAGGAACTCTGAATACAAGAAGACCAGCACCACATACTTTGCTCCTGCCTATTAATTTGCGCCTCTAAAGATGTTGTTGTAAAGAGTAAAAAAAGTGTCAGAATAAAAAGTAGCTTCTTCATAAGTGTATGTTTTAAAGTATCCCACAATATATCCTAATGACACACACAATAACATACCCAATACCAAGGATATCTTGATTCAAACTCCCCAATCCCATTCCCACTGTTAAACTTTTTTTAATTTACTATGCATTGATAGCAAATTTTCAGTGTCTTTGAGTTTCAGAAATACAACAACCTACCCCATTGAAAGAAAAAACTTTAGATTACGTACACTAAGAGTGCCAGGCTCAAATACAGCTATCAAGTTTTTATAAAGCGTTATGATGGGTGCTATAACATCGGTCAAATTATCAAATTCTAAATGATATGTTGTTTCTAATAACTTTTCTTTTGCATTGCATTACATATACGGACTAAAATCATCTTCTTCTGATAGACTATGTAATGTTTTAAAAGCAGTGTTGTTTGTATTAAAATGTTACCAGATAAATAACAATTGGCCTGCGCATTCCAACTCCTATGCTTATATCCTTATCATGGAAATAAAATTTGCCTTGTTCTCTTTTGCTTAAATTTTTAAAGAATGTTTTACGCATAGAAAAAAATGAGTACGTCTTTAGATAGGTTTTTTTACATTTTATAGACAAACTTAAAAATGAAAATTTCCTTCTATCATTAGGAAATCTAGTGAAAAACTCAAGTTGTATTGGTATAGTATAGTTTTTTTATATAACTAGGGCCAAATAGTAGCAATCGTTTTCTTTATTTTTGTTAGAACTCACATTGAATACAACATACCCCTGATTAGCCTTGCGATTATATCCATATCTTTTTCTCTTTTTTATCTTCGGAAATGTTCCACAAATGCTGGCACAGCTAAATGCAACGGTCATTGGGGATGCCCTCGACTTAGGTGATAACTGCTATGTAATCACTCCAGATCTTGAGTTTCAAACGGGAGGAGTATGGTATGATAATCCAATAGATTTCGATTCAGATTTCAGTATTTACTACCAAAATAATTTTGGAAATAAAGATGCCAATGGTGCAGATGGAATGGCCTTGGTTTTTAAAAACAACCCTACTCCAGTTTTGGGCGGTTCTGGAGGCGGATTGGGATATTCGGGAATTTCTAATTCTTTAATTGTAGAATTTGACACATATATTAATTCCGATCTTAGTGATCTCTCTGCAGATCATATTGCAATTTTAAGAGATGGAAATCCAAATCACAACAGCTCGGGAACAAATTTAGCAGGGCCTATTCAGGCAAGTGCTTCAAGTCCAAACATTGAAGATGGAGTCTCTCATGAAGTCAGAATAGAATGGAATGCAAGTACCAATTTACTTAGCGTATTTTTTGATTGTCAATTTCGTTTGAATTTAAATGAGGATGTAAAAAACACTATTTTTTCAGGCGATGATACTGTGTATTTTGGATTTGTTGGGTCAACAGGGGGGCTTACAAATTTACATCAAGTATGTTTTAATCGTATTTCCTTCGTAGATAATCTTCAACTAGACGACGAGACCATTTGTGAAAACGGTTCAGTTCAAGTAGATGCTACTATTCCTAGTGGCGTTACTTATAGCTGGACACCCACAAATGGAGTTAGCAATCCCAATATCCCCAATCCATTACTATCTCCCGCCAATACAACCATCTATACAGTTACTATCGGGGATATTTGTGGAGAAACAGTTTCAGAAGAACTTACTGTTACTGTAGAACCTCTGAATACGGACGAACCCATATTTGACCCTGTTCCTCCAATTTGTGTTGGAGACCCCCTTGATGATCTACCCACCACCTCAAATGATGGTATCATGGGTACGTGGGCTCCCGCCTTGGATAATACCATGACTACAACCTATACATTTACGCCCCTACAAAGTGAATGTAGTATAGGCACCACATTAACCATTGAGGTATTTCCTGGCGACCTCCCAATTTTTGATCCTGTGCCACCTACTTGTCCTGGCTCAGTAATAGCCCCCTTGCCTACTACTTCTAATAACGGTTATACAGGTTCTTGGACTCCAGCAATTAACAACACGGAAACCACAACATATACTTTTACCCCACTGCCTGGACAATGTGCGGCAGAAACTACCTTGGTAATTGAAATTTTACCTCCAGACATTCCAATTTTTGATCCTGTAGCTCCCGTTTGTGTTGGTGGAGACATTTCAGAATTACCTACTATTTCCAATAATGGCATTACGGGAATGTGGTCTCCAGAGATTAATAACACAATGACTACTATGTATACGTTTACGCCAGACAAGGGTCAAGGGTGTGCGGTTGAAACCACTTTAGTAATTGTTATAAGAAAACCAATAACTCCTAGCTTCGATCCAGTAGCATCAGTGTGTATTGAAAACGAAATAGCGCCTTTGCCTGTCATTTCTAATGAAGGCATTGTTGGAACTTGGTCACCTTCACTAAATAATTTGGAAACTACTACGTATACGTTTACTCCTGCCCCAGAGCAATGTGCTAACGCCAACGCCACTATCACAATAGAAATTATACCACTCAACGAGCTTAGCATTGCATTTGAATTTGAAAATGATCCGTTCGATGTATTCCAGAATGTAACTATTACTGTTGCAGGAGGATTGGGACCTTTTGAGTATCAAATCAACAACGGTGCATGGGTAGAAAACAATGTTATAAGTGACATACAGGGATGTCAAGAATTTATAGTACGCGCCCGCGAAATTTTTGGATGTAGCACAATCGCTGAAGCCACGTTTAAAACCTTTCATTATCCGTATTACTTTACGCCCAATGGAGATGGCATTCACGACACCTGGAATATTAAATGCATAAGTGAACAGCAAGATGCGTTTATAATTATTTACAATCGTTTAGGTAAAATGCTTACCACCATTCGTCCAAGTAGTACTGGTTGGGATGGTACCTACAATGGAAATGCATTACCCTCAAGCGATTATTGGTTTAAAGTGCAATATAAAAACCAAGATGGCACTCCAAGAGTGTTTAGGTCGCATTTTACCTTAAAGCGCTAGTCTATATGTACTCAAAATTAAATAGTTGTGTCACTATCACTACTTCATACCGCTTTCAATATTAAAATTTTAAAATATACTATGCATGCATAACATAATTTTACTATCTTTGGAATTCTAATATAAATTTTATTTATATCCATTGAAAGAAAAAACAATAGATTACGTACTTAGAGCTACTTGGATGGCAGTACAAAAAATGTATAATGAAGAAGCGGGTACCAAAGGCAGTACCATGGCAACAGGGTTTGCGCTCATAAGCATCGACCCAGAAGAAGGTACTCCCTCTACAGCACTCGGTCCAAAAATGGGTATGGAGGCTACGTCTTTATCACGTACGCTTAAAAAGATGGAAGAGCAAGGGCTTATCGAACGTCGCCCAAACCCAGAAGACGGTCGCGGAGTCTTGATTCACCTCACCAATTTTGGGGTAGAAATGAGAGAATTCTCTAAAAGTGTGGTCTTTAGATTTGACGAAGCCGTGAAAGAGAATATTTCCGAAGAAGAAATTAAAACATTTAAGAAAGTTGCAGGAACCATGATGGAACTCATTAGCAGCAAGAAAATATATAAAAGAACTGTACAGAGTTAAGGTCACTCAAGACTCAATACTCATGACTCAATACTAACAAATATGTCTAAAAGAAGAATTAACAAAGTAGCCGTAATAGGTTCAGGAATTATGGGAAGCGGTATTGCTTGCCATTTCGCAAATATTGGTGTAGAAGTACTCTTACTCGATATTGTACCGCGTGAACTAACCGACAAAGAAAAAGCAAAGGGCTTAACCCTTGAAGACAAAGCAGTGCGCAACCGCTTGGTAAATGATGCGCTTACTGCTTCTATAAAATCGAAACCCGCTCCTTTATATAACAAGGATTTTGCAAAACGTATCACTACGGGTAACCTAGAAGACGATATTGCCCAAGTAGGCAGCGTAGACTGGATTATTGAAGTGGTTGTGGAGCGTCTAGATATCAAGCAAAAAGTATTTGAAAACCTAGAGAACTATAGAACGCCTGGTACGTTAATTACGTCAAATACTTCGGGAATTCCTATCAACTTCATGAGCGAAGGACGTAGCGAAGATTTCCAAAAGCATTTTTGCGGAACACACTTTTTTAATCCGCCACGCTACTTAAAATTATTTGAAATCATTCCTGGTCCAAAAACGTCGCCAGAGGTGTTAGACTTCTTTAATAGTTACGGAGAGCAGTATTTAGGTAAAACAACTGTTGTTGCAAAAGACACACCAGCCTTTATTGGAAACCGTATTGGAATCTTCTCTATTATGAGTCTTTTCCATGCCGTGAAAGAAATGGGCTTGACCATCGAAGAAGTAGACAAACTTTCGGGACCTGTGATTGGGCGTCCAAAATCGGCTACCTTCCGTACGGTAGATGTCGTAGGACTTGACACCTTGGTGCATGTTGCCAATGGTATTCGCGAAAACTGCCCGAAAGACGAGCGTGCCGAGTTGTTCCAATTACCAGATTTCATCAACACCATGATGGAAAACAAATGGTTGGGAAGCAAAACCGGACAAGGGTTCTATAAAAAGACCAAGAATGCTGAGGGTAAAACTGAAATTTTATCACTCGACTTGGATTCCCTTGACTACAGAGAAAAGAAAAGAGCCAAGTTTGCAACACTTGAGTTGACCAAAACCATCGACAATGTAGCAGATCGTTTTCCTGTATTAGTAAAAGGAAAAGACAAAGCAGGCGAATTCTACCGCAAAACATTGGCTGCTTTATTTGCCTATGTAACCAACCGTATTCCAGAAATTTCAGACGAGTTATACAAAATTGACGATGCCATGAAAGCCGGATTTGGATGGCAGCATGGTCCGTTTCAAATCTGGGATGCTATTGGTGTTGAAGCAGGAGTTGAAATGATGAAAGCAGAAGGCCATGAGCCTGCGGCTTGGGTTGCTGAAATGTTAGCGGCTGGAAGCACTTCCTTTTATACGGTAAAAGAAGGCGCGACCTATTATTATGACATCCCAGCCAAAGCACAGACCAAAGTACCTGGACAGGATGCCTTCATTATTTTAGACAACATTAGAAAATCAAGTGAAGTATTTAAAAACAGCGGTGTTGTTGTAGAAGATTTAGGAGATGGTATCTTAAACTGTGAGTTTAGATCTAAAATGAACAGCATTGGTGGCGACGTACTTGCTGGAATCAACAAAGCAATCGATCTAGCCGAAAAAGATTTCGACGGACTCGTATTAGGAAACCAAGGAGCCAATTTCTCTGTGGGTGCTAATATAGGTATGATCTTCATGATGGCCGTAGAGCAAGAGTATGATGAGCTAAATATGGCTATTAAGTATTTCCAAGATACGGTAATGCGTTTGCGCTACTCTTCTATTCCAACAGTAATGGCGCCTCACGGGATGACCTTAGGTGGTGGATGTGAGCTTACCTTACATGCAGATCGTGTGGTAGCCGCAGCAGAAAGTTATATTGGATTGGTAGAATTTGGTGTAGGAGTCATCCCAGGTGGTGGTGGTTCTAAAGAAATGGCATTGCGTGCTAGTGACATGTTCCAAAAAGGAGATGTAGAATTGAATGTATTGCAAGAGCATTTCCTAACCATAGGTATGGCAAAAGTATCTACCTCTGCACATGAAGCCTATGATTTAGATATTTTACAACCCGGGAAAGACATCGTGGTAGTAAATACATCAAGACAAATTGCAACTGCCAAAGCTGTTGCAAGACAAATGGCAGATATGGGGTATACCAAGCCTGTTGCTAGAAAAGATGTAAAAGTATTAGGAAAGCAAGCCTTGGGAATGTTCTTGGTAGGAACAGACTCAATGAATGCAAGTAACTATATAAGTGAGCACGATCAAAAAATTGCCAACAAACTAGCCTATGTAATGGCAGGTGGTGATTTAAGTGAACCAACCTTAGTAAGTGAGCAATACCTATTAGACCTTGAACGTGAAGCCTTCTTGAGTTTAACAGGAGAACGCAAAACACTAGAACGTTTACAACACATGATCCAGAAAGGGAAACCTTTGCGTAACTAATAAATTTATAAATACGGGATTCCCCCTTTGAAGGGGGCTAGGGGGATGTTACTAGCGTAAAAACAAATCATACTAACACCCCTCTAACTCCCCTCAAGGGGAGAATACAAATTAATATACATAGTAAGATGAAAACAGCATATATAGTAAAAGCATACCGTACGGCAGTAGGAAAAGCCCCTAAAGGAGTGTTCCGTTTTAAAAGAACCGATGAGTTAGCAGCAGAGACCATCAAATTTATGATGGAGAAACTGCCAGAACTCGATCCAAAACGCATTGATGATGTCATTGTAGGAAATGCAATGCCAGAAGGATCACAAGGATTAAACATGGCAAGACTTATCTCTTTAATGGGATTGGATATTGTAGATGTGCCAGGAGTAACTGTAAACCGTTTTTGTTCTAGTGGAATTGAAACCATTGGAATGGCAGTTGCTAAAATACAAGCTGGTATGGGCGATTGCATTATCGCAGGAGGTGCAGAATCAATGAGTAGCGTACCCATGACAGGATTTAAACCAGAACTAAATTACGACGTTGTTCAATCTGGACACGAAGATTACTACTGGGGAATGGGAAATACAGCAGAAGCCGTTGCCAACCAATTCAACGTATCTCGTGAAGATCAAGATGAGTTTGCATACAACTCACACATGAAGGCATTACGTGCACTTGCTGAAGACCGTTTTCAAGATCAAATTGTACCTATTACAGTTGATCAAACATTTATCAATGCCGCTGGTAAAAAAGAAACTAAAAGCTACACCGTACACAAGGATGAAGGACCAAGAAAAGGGACAAGCAAAGAAGCCCTTGCAAAACTTAGAGCTGTATTTGCTCAAGGTGGAAGTGTTACTGCTGGTAACTCTTCACAAATGAGTGACGGAGCTGCCTTTGTGATGGTGATGAGTGAGGACATGGTAAAAGAATTAAACCTTGAGCCTATTGCACGTATGGTAAACTATGCAGCAGCTGGAGTAGAACCTCGTATCATGGGAATTGGACCTGTAAAGGCCATTCCAAAAGCATTAAAGCAAGCAGGCTTGCAACAAGACGACATCAAACTCATTGAGTTAAACGAAGCTTTTGCATCGCAATCACTTGCAGTAATTAGAGAGCTTGACCTAAATCCTGATATCATCAATGTAAACGGAGGCGCTATTGCTTTAGGACACCCACTAGGATGTACAGGAGCAAAACTATCGGTACAATTGTTTGATGAAATGCGCAAACGAGACATGCAAGGACAATACGGAATGGTCACCATGTGCGTAGGAACCGGACAAGGTGCCGCAGGTATTTTTGAGTTTTTGAAATAAAAGAAATTGAAGTGTCTGGTCGAGCGCAGTCGAGACCTCTGTTAACCAGACCATAGTACCATAGTTCTCGACTCCGATGTAACGGACAAATAAAACAGAGTAAGAAACTGAAGTCTCCCTAGAAGGGAAATTAAAAATACTGTCACCCTGAGCTTGTCGAAGGGCGTTCAATTAATGAATGTGCTTCGACAAGCTCAGCATGACAACAACATATTAAATAGAAAAAAATGGCAACAGAAGCAACAAACAAAGACATCCTAAGAGGTGGACAATTTTTAGTAAAAGAAACAGACTGCAACGATATTTTCACACCAGAAGATTTCACAGAAGAGCAGCGCATGATGAAAGAAGCGGTAATGGAGTTTAATGATCGTGAGATTATTGCACACCGTGAGCGTTTTGAAGCAAAAGACTACGCACTCACTGAAGAGGTGATGCGCAAGGCTGGAGAACTTGGTTTCTTAAGTGTTGCCGTACCAGAAAAATTTGGTGGTATGGGAATGGGCTTCGTTTCTACCGTATTAACCTGTGATTATATTTCTAGTGGTACAGGATCATTCTCTACGGCCTTTGGAGCACACACAGGAATTGGTACCATGCCAATTACATTATACGGTACAGAAGAACAACGTAACAAATATGTGCCAAAATTAGCAAGTGGTGAATGGTTTGGAGCCTATTGCTTAACTGAACCAAGTGCAGGTAGTGATGCTAATTCTGGAAAGACTAAAGCTGTTTTAAGTGATGATGGATCTCATTACCTCATCACCGGACAAAAAATGTGGATCTCAAATGCGGGATTCTGTGATATCATGATCGTTTTTGCACGTATTGAAGACGACAAAAACATTACGGGTTTCATCGTAGAAAACGATGCTAGTAATGGAATTACCATGGGTGAAGAAGAACACAAACTAGGAATTAGAGCTTCTTCTACACGCCAAGTATTCTTTAACGATACCAAAGTTCCTGTGGAGAACATGCTTTCTGAAAGAGGAAACGGTTTTAAAATTGCGATGAATGCATTAAACGTTGGACGTATCAAATTAGCTGCGGCTTGTTTAGATTCACAACGCCGTGTAACTACTTTAGCTACAAAATACGCTACAGAACGTAAGCAGTTTAAAACTCCTATTTCAGAATTTGGAGCGATTAAAACCAAAATTGCTGAAATGGCTACCAATGCATTTGTTGGAGAAACGGCAACCTATAGAGCTGCGAAAAACATCGAGGATAGAATTAACATTAGAATTTCAGAAGGAAACACACACCAAGACGCAGAGTTAAAAGGTGTTGAAGAGTACGCTATTGAATGTTCTATTTTAAAGGTGGCTGTTTCTGAAGATATACAGAATTGTGCCGATGAAGGAATCCAAATCTTTGGTGGTATGGGCTTCTCTGAAGACACTCCTATGGAAGCGGCTTGGCGTGATGCGCGTATTGCACGTATCTACGAAGGAACTAACGAGATCAACCGAATGTTATCGGTAGGTATGTTGGTGAAGAAGGCGATGAAAGGACATGTTGACTTATTAGGTCCTGCACAAGCAGTTGCAGGCGAACTTATGGGTATTCCTTCTTTTGATACACCAGATTTTTCTGAAATATTAAGTGAAGAAAAAGCCATGATCGCTAAACTGAAAAAGGTATTCTTGATGGTGGCGGGAGCGGCTGTTCAGAAATTTGGACCAGAATTAGAAGAGCACCAAATGATGTTGCTTGCTGCAAGTGATATCTTAATTGAAATCTACATGGCAGAATCTGCTATTTTACGTGCAGAGAAAAGCACTAAAAATGGTAATGACCATGCCGAGTACCAAGTAGCAATGGCGCAATTGTATCTATACAATGCAGTAGACATTATTGATACCAAAGCAAAAATGAGTATTGTATCGTTTGCTGAAGGTGACGAACAACGCATGATGTTGATGGGACTTAAAAGATTTACAAAGTACCAAAATATGCCAAATATTGTAGGACTTCGTAATATGATTGCAGAGAAGGTTACTAAAGAAAATGAGTATCCTTTTTAATACTAAAGTTGAGTTAAGAAGTTAAAAGCCATTCATGAGAGTGGCTTTTTTTTGTATTCAATAGTCACCTTAAAATAAATGTGCCACACCTACTATATTTTTTTGAAATTTTCTATGCTTTCATAATACTTGCTAAAAGCTTAGACTAAATAGCAACCTATTCCACCCTGTAGACTTTCCGAAGTAGCTAATACATATAGTAAAGTATCTAATTTTGTAAGTTTTGAAATTTCGTTGAGGGAAAGACACCCACTAAAAACAAGCATCTTCATACAATTTGAAAATTATTTAATGACTATAAAAGCAGTAATAATGCCATAAATTCACAAAAAAGTGTTAAAATAGTACTATGTTTTACAAAGTACTGTAACAAAAACGAAAGTTAGTAGTCTACTTAGTATAACCTTTTAAAAAACAATTAGTATGAGAACTTTAGATACCAATTACCTTACAGAGAAGCCAACCAATTCAAAAAGCTATGTTTGGAATAGCAAAAGACGCTACAGATAAGAATCGCTAGCACAACTATCAATATTAATCAACATCAATCAAATAACAATCAATCATGAAAACAGCTCACAGAAATCAATTTGCAAGTAACGCCGCAACCTCAAAATCATTTATTTGGAACCAGAAAAGACGGTTTTCCTAAAAGGAGGTCATTCATCAATCAATAAAACAATCGCCATGAAAAGATATCGAAACATTAAAATAAGAGACTGGGTAGGTACCGAAAGGAAAATAGCAGAATTTTCTAAGGTTGGACATGTACTTCGAAATTATGCTCCTACCCCAGCTCTTGCTAGATAAACAACACTAGACCAACCAAAATTAAAAGCTGAATGTAGTTTCTTACATTCGGCTTTTTTATTTTTTTAAAATCTTAATAGGACTCTGTGTTACACCATCTATAGTGATACTAGCTACGTAAACACCAGATGCTAGCTTAGAAAGATCCATACCTGTTGAATTTGCAGGGTTGCTAAGGGTATGCTCCTGTATTTTTTGTCCGAGTATAGAATACAAAGTAATTCCTTCTATAGCTGAAGTACTAGATGCTGTAAAAAAAACTATATCTGTCACTGGATTTGGAGACACATGTACTTTTGTTACTGTGACATCTGGAACTGATAATGTGGAAGGAATATGCAATCGAATCCCAACAGGACGATGGTCAGAAACATTTGTGTCATAGGCATCCCAGCCTCCAGGAAGATAATTTTCAATTTTGATGGTTTCTGTAACTGCATCGGGCATATTGCTTAGCTCAAAAAGTTCATCTGTAATAAGAATATGATCTAAATGTGACGGCCAATTTGGAAAGGACCAATTAGAAGCACTTCCGGTTGCAATGTCCATATCTGCAAATCGATAATTTTCTGGATCGTCTAAAAAAGGAGAAAACACATTATGTATAGGCGTATCGATAAGCACATCATTTAAATCACCAAGGACCATCACTGCTTTGTTAGACAGGTTTGTGTCGATATACTCCTTTATAAGTAAGTTGGCATTAAATCTTCGGGTTTCTTCATCCCATGCATCTGTAGGATCCAACAATCCATTTCCGCAGCATTTATAATGATTGTTGATAATGACAAATTCTTGATTAGCATAGCTCACTTCAATCACCATAGGAAATCTAGGAAAATTATTCCATTCTGGAGCTTGTGTAAATAATTCATAAGCACTGTTAAGTGTCACCACATCTTGTTTGTATAAATACGCAAGACCAGCGCGATCTAAAGACGCATCATATACCGTATATTCATCTAAAAAAAGATCCAAAGTATCTAATACATCATATTCCTGAACCTCTTGAATCGCAATAATATCGGCATCTAAAGCTTCAATAATTTCTAAGACATATTGTAACGTAGCAGGTTCATTTTTTGGGAAATTCTCAATATTCCAGGTAACCACTTCGAAAGTTTGGTCGGAACCAAAATCTAAGTCATCGAGTGTTTGTGCATTGAGTGTGAGCGATAATAAGAATAAAAGACCTAGTAATTTTTTCATAGCAATACAAAAATAAATATTACCAAGCTTTATACTTAGAATAAAGAATTCTTTAACAGTTCTAGTTTTTAGTAAACACCAAAATGTCGATAGAACCATCTCCTCCACTCACATCGCGCAAACTTATTTCTGTAGCAGAAGCAGTTACAACATCCCAATCATCATTTAAATCTAAAAAATCTTCATTAGAAGGTGCTGGAAAATTAATGGTGAAGTCAAGATCATTACTATTAGAACTTGTTACATCAACTGATACTGACCAAGTACCGGTTTCTGCAAAAAGATCGTTTGCGGCTTCAAGCACTCCATTAGCTCTAAATGTAAACGTTTGCCCTTGAAAATCTGAAGTTTCATCTTGACCAGAATCATTAAAATTACTAATGCGCCAAGTACCTTCAGTAGCATTATTTTGAATGGCCGTGATAGTAACAGCATTAGTGGCCACAGCATCGTCATCATTAGAGCAACTTAATAACACTGTCATACATAAAAAAGCAAGAAAAAAAAGAGAGGGTTTCATAATAATATATAAAAAAGGTTGTTATATGAAAAACGAAATAACTCCCATTTTTAGTATAAAAAAACCTAACATACAGCTATTTATCAATCTTTAAAACCATTTCCATTTCAATGGTTTTCTTTTTATTCTGAAATGTAACTGACTCAAAATCTCTTGCCCTCACCCGTGCTATTTCTTCTTCGGAAATATCAAAGGTAATTTCACTTACAAATCGGTTTAGTTCATTCGAAAACTCAGATTCAATTTCTTTGCTATCTGAAATCAAGGTAAAATCTCCATTCGTGCTCTTAAAAACCAAATGAGCCCCGCTAAAACCTTTTATATTTTTATTGGCAACAAACAAGGTTTCCATAAATAAATAACCTTGCATTTCTTGGAAAGCCACAAAGAGTTGTCCATCTTTTGATTGCGCAATTTTGTCCCCATCTACAGGTTCTATAAATACTTCATTGTCATCTACTGAACTTAGTTTTTCCATGGCTTTTACACTGCCAAGTGATGCAAATAATTTATTGATTCCTTTAAACATGATTCATTTTTTGTTGTATCGTACAAAAGAACAAAATAAAAACGGCACAATCTTCGTAACTTGCTTCACAAATTCAAGCTCATGAACTATTTTATTTCTTTTTTTCTTATAACGACTAGCACACTCTTTGGACAAATAGATCTAGATGTTTTTATAATGGACTTTACCGTTTTGGGAGAACAAATGACTGTTACTAATGTGCAAAACATTTCGAACAATTCGGGATATGATAGTCAGCCCTCTTTTATAAGCGATATAAAACTAGTTTATGCAGGTACCGAAAATGGGCAAACAGAAATACAAGTGTACGATATAGAAACCCAATCAAAACTACGATTAAACACACCTACAACTGGAGGTGAGTATTCGCCTCAAAAATTCCCTGTATCTAATAAAATAGCAGCAGTTCGCCTAGATACTACTGGCCTACAACGCTTGTATGAATACGAATACAAAACACCCTCATCAAAAACACCCGAACTATTATTACCCGAGACCGAAGTAGCCTATTTTGCCTTTCATGACAACGATAGGATTATTGCTTCTGTGCTTGGAGGAAATCAATTAAATCTTGTGGTTGCAGACCTTAAGACAAAAGAAGTAATACCCTACATAGAAAATTCTGGTAGATCTATCCATAAGGTTCCTGAGCGAAATTCTGTGAGTTATACGCTTATCAATGAAGATAAAAACACTGAAATCTACCTGTTAGATATCGATGAAGACGGCGAAAGCTTTTTTGTTTGTCAATTACCTGTTGGCGTGCAGGATCATTGTTGGATATCGAGTTCTCAATTACTATTAGGCAGTGGTTCGAAGCTATACCTCTACGATATGTTTGGCGCGCAAGAATGGAAAATGGTAGCTGACTTATCAGCCAATAATATTTCAGAAATAAACAGAATTACAATAAGCCCAGATGGTAAGAAAATAGCACTAGTTGGAAATGTTCTTGAATAAATATGTATTCAAATGTGTCCAATAGATACAATTTGTTCTGAACACAAGTCATTATATTACATAAATAATATTGACTTATGATAAAAAAATCTTTCTATGTACACTGCTAGTAATGACGTTTCATGAAGTTGTGGCACAATCGAATAAAAAAACGAATACTCTTGCCCAAAAAAATAAGGTTATTGTAAATGCAGATATAGCATCCTTACAAAGTGTATTTCATAAAAAAGCTAGTATACACCTATTCCAAGAAAAAAAACTAGCCAAAGGAATTGAAGAGATTGAAGGGTACTTTGAGAAACAATTCTCTGAAAATAATATTCAGGAAATACAAGTTCTAGACCAAATGTCTTTTAGAGGTGTTTTAATACAAAAAGAACGAATCAAAATAGATGCGATAGAAAAAGAGAGAATCGTTTTTTATAAATTTAAAAAGGGCAAAATTAAGACCATGAGAATCCTAGAAGCTAGCGATGAAATGATCAGAAATGCAGCAGTTATTATTAATACTCAAATTTCAAAATATAACAGAAGAAACCTAGAAGAATTTGTAAAAACGTATGCAGAAGATGTAAAAGAATACCATTTTCCAAATAAATTACATGTAGAGGGACATGATGGCCTAAGAAGGTTTTACTCAGATTTATTTAAAATTAATTCATTTTTAAATTGTCAAATTACCAAGCGAATAGTAATGGGTTCTATAGTAATTGATCTCGAATCTATTTCTGCTAGTGCATTTAAGACCGAAGCAGTAGCGATCTATGAAGTAAAAGATGCACTCATACAAAAAGTTACCTTTATCCTTTAACTAAAAATCTCGGTACTAAAAAAATTACAAACCTCGTCCCTTTCTGTAGTTTCCTGGCGTAACCCCCATAAATTTAACAAATGCCTTATTAAACGTTACATGGTTATTAAAACCACATTCAAAAGCAACAGCCAAAATTTTTAAATGATCTTTTGAGGGGTCCTTTAAAATTTCAGTTGCATATGTTATTCGCTTTTCATTGATAAAATTTGAAAATGAACTTTCAAATTCTTCTGAGAATACCTGAGAAACATGATGCGATCGTTCCTCTATTTCTTCACTAAAGGCAGCCAGTTTTAAATCACTATCTATAAAATACTCTTGAAACGATTTTGAAGCAAGTATTTTTTTAGAAATACGCATGCGATCTTCTTTCTTTAGCGTGCTTCCAAAGTATTTTTGTTGAAATCCTTGTAATACATCAGGAAACCGATACAATACAAATCCGGCCAAAAGAATAAGGGTCGCTGCTAAAAAATAATAGATTGAAAATTGCCTATAGCTATCTGCAAAGGCAGTAAGGTATAATTGCAATAAGGCAGTTGTTAGATAGATAATGGCAATTCCTGAAAGGTACATTCCTTGCTTTTTATCTCGATACAAACGCCCGTTTATTAACACATACACCATAGCAACACCATATACAATAACATGTGTTGTACGTATGTAATTTAAAGGCATCATATAGGACATGAAATTCTCGTTTGAATACCCGATACGATCCATACCATTCATTAGATACAAAGGGCTCAGGAAAAATATTATAAAAAGTAAAAAAGGGATTGTATGCAAACTATCTTTCCATTTAAAAACACGATTCCCATTTTTAACATAGTTAAAATGCAACCACAAAGCTGGACCAAATAATAAACAAATTGGATATACCCACAAATGATAGGTAGGAAAAAGGAACAATACATCTGTGGTAGTATATAAGTAGTCTAAAAGCTCCAAGACAAAGAATAAAATAAACAACGAAAGGGTAACATTAGAAGGGGAACGTTTTTTAAAAAATAAGCCCCCAGCAATAAACGCCCCTAAAAAGCAATACAAAAAAATAAAGTAACGTAAATATTCCATAAAGTCTATTAAAACTGAGATACAAGAGCGTATTTAAAAATGTGAAATTAGATATAATACCACATAAAACACTTAAATATAATAATACTTACGCTATTATAAACACATCTTCAGCTATCCCTTCTAACAAAATTCTACTTTTAAAAGAAAATCATGAAAACACCTATCGTCCTAGTATTAATTTGCCTGTTTATTAGTTGCACTAATGATGATGACAGACCAGATGTACTCACCGTAACACCTCCACAAGAAAATACAAATCCCTTCCAAAACGGAGACAATGGTTGCGCTAGTGCTTCCTATACCGATTGGATAAATTCCCCCTATGTATTGCCATATCCAGTTGGAACACGTTATCAAGTGCGACTAAGCCATTGCACAAGTTCATATCACAGCCCTGGACAACCAGATCAATTTGCCATAGATTTTAAAATGCCTATTGGCACAGTGATAACAGCCTCGAGAGAAGGGACTGTGGTACATGTTGTTGAAAGTGGCTTCGATGGTGATTTTCCAAACAATGTAGTGGTTGTAAAACATGAAGATGATACCACATTCGCACAGTACATGCATCTTACCAATAATGGCGCAACTGTAGCTGTTGGAGATATGGTACAAAAAGGCGACACTATTGGGTACAGTGGTGCCACTGGATTGGCAGGATATCCTCATCTACATTTTGTAATCACACAAAGCACATGGCCTTATCCGTATACATCAATACCTTATAATTTTAAAAATACCAGAGCAAACCCCACAAGTTTAGAATCTGGAGAGCACTATACTGCAGAACCCTATTAGTACGTATAAATTTTACAAGCCTAATTCTTTTCATTATTTTTAAAGCAAAGAATTATGTTATATGAAATATCTAAACCTTATTCTGCTTTTGTTGATAGGCACCATTACTAATGCACAAACAGATGCAAAAATTTACGACATCATTAATGCTGTCTCAGCAGATAGAATAAAAGAAGACATCACTACCCTAGCCAACTTTGGCACCAGAAATACTTTTAGTGATACCTTGAGCAACACCCGAGGTATTGGAGCTGCACGTCGTTGGATAAAAGCCGAGTTTGATGCCATTTCAAAAAACTGCAATAATTGTCTCGATGTATTTTATCAAAAAGATCTTGTGCTCGCCGAAGGAAACAGAAGAGTTCCTGTAGATACTTGGGTGGTTAATGTGGTAGCAATTCAAAAAAGCAAGCAAAAATCGAATCGATACATTATTATGAGTGGAGATATCGACTCCAGAAATAGTGACGGAAGTGATTTCACCAAAGATGCTCCAGGAGCCAATGATAATGCAAGTGGTATGGCAGGTGCCATAGAAGCTGCAAGAGTACTTTCTGCCTATAGCTTTGATGCTAATATTGTGTATCTAGGTTTAAGCGGCGAAGAACAAGGACTTTTTGGCGGTGCTGGGTTTGCAGCCTATGCCAAAGAATACAACTGGGATATCATTGGAGTGCTGAATAATGATATGATCGGAAATATTAAAGGAGTCGATGGTGTGATAAGTAACGTAGACTTTAGAATCTTCTCTGAGCCTGTCCCTCCTACTGAAACTGAAAGACAAAGAACACTAAGACGTTTTTATGGTGGTGAAGTAGATGGTATCTCTAGACAACTTGCGCGCTATGTGCACAAAACTACCAAGACATACATGCCAGAAATGAACCCAATGATGATTTACAGATTAGATCGTTTTGGACGTGGCGGTCATCACAGACCCTTTAACGACTTAGGTTATGCGGGTATTCGTATCATGGAAGCGCACGAAAACTACACCCAACAACACCAAGACATTCGTACCGAAAATGGTATAGAGTATGGAGACAAATTAAAGTTTGTCAATTTTGAATATGCTAAAAAATTAACTGCAGTAAATGCTATCAATATGGCAAGTTTGGCTTGGGCTCCAGCCCCACCTACAGAAGTTGCCATTGGCGGAATTGTAGAACCCAGTGCAAAATTTAAATGGAAAAAGAGCAAAGATGCTGTAGGCTATAAAATTTACTGGAGAGATACCACCTCCCCAATCTGGGACCACAGTCGTTTTGTGGGTGATGTAGATGAATTTTTACTAGAAGGTATTGTCATCGATAATTACTTTTTTGGAGTTGCAGCAGTTGGCAAGGATGGTCATGAAAGTGTGGTGGTTTTTCCGAGTGCTACATTCAGGTGAAAATGAAGTGAAAAAATCTCAAATTACAAATCACAAAAAGTGAAATACTCAAGTTTTTATGAATGAAAACAAATCATATGATTTAGAATTTTTAAACAAATCATCCGTGCAATTTCCCTTCGGGATTTGTAATTTGCGATTATTATAAAAAAACTATGATTAAACAGCTATTAACCTCACTTTTACTACTCACAATTTCTATTACCGGTGCGCAAGAAAAGTTTACCAAAGCAGATGAATTAAAAGGTGAAATCACCGAAGAACGCGCTTGGTGGGACTTACAACATTACAAGATAGAAGTGGAAGTACTTCCCGAAAAAAAAGCCCTCAAAGGAACCAATACCATTACCTATAAAGTTTCAGAAACAAAAAAAGTCATGCAAATTGACTTACAAGAACCCATGGAAATCGATAAGGTGACTCAAAATGGGAAAAAACTAAAAGTAAAAAGAAAAGGAAACGCTCACTTTATTAAATTAAAACAAAAACAAAAACCTGGAGAAGAAAACACGATTGTGATTGAATTTTCTGGAAAACCTACTGAGGCAAAAAATGCTCCCTGGGATGGCGGACTCGTATGGACCAAAGACAACAACGGAAAACATTTTATTGCAAGCGCAAATCAAAGTATAGGCGCAAGCGTTTGGTGGCCTGTTAAAGATCATCCTGCAGACGAACCAGATCAAGGAGTTGATCTTCTCGTTACCACACCCAAAGATTTAATTGCTGTTGGAAATGGAAGATTACAAAAAGAAATCGATAACAAAAAAACCAAAACTTGGCACTGGCAAGTGACCAACCCAATTAATAGTTATGGGGTGAATATCAATGTAGGAGACTACGTCAATTTCTCTGAAACCTACGAAGGTCTTAACGGAAACCTCGACATGAGCTACTGGGTCTTGCGTGATAATCTAGAGAAAGCAAAAGAACAGTTTACCCAAGCTCCCATGATGATGCGTGCCTTTGAGTATTGGTTTGGGCCCTACCCTTTTTACGAAGACAGTTTCAAATTAGTAGAAGTTCCATATCTAGGCATGGAACACCAAAGCAGTGTTACCTACGGAAACAAATTTGAAAACGGTTATTTAGGAAGAGACCTCTCTGGTTCTGGCTGGGGACTGCGTTTCGATTTTATTATCATCCATGAAGCAGGTCACGAATGGTTTGCCAACAACATTACCAATAAAGATGTAGCAGACATGTGGATTCATGAAGGGTTTACAGCTTATTCAGAATGTCTTTATCTCAATTATCATTACAGCGATGCTGCTGCTAGTGAGTATGTTATTGGCACTAGAAGACTCATAAAAAATGACAAACCTTTGATTGGTATCTACAACAAAGACAACACTGGTAGTGGCGACATGTACTACAAAGGCGCCAATATTTTACATACACTACGACAGCTTATTGAGGATGATACCAAATGGAGAAACATTTTAAGAGGGCTTAACAAAGACTTCTACCACCAAACTGTGACAAGCAAACAGGTGGAAGAATATATTTCTGAAAAAAGTGGTATTGATCTTACCCAATTTTGGGATCAGTATTTACGCACCACGCAAATACCTAAACTAGAATACAAATACAGCCTTAATCAACTTAAGTACAGATACGTAGACATTATTGAAGGGTTCGACATGCCGGTTCAAGTAGAGATTAATGGAAAAAACAAATGGATTCAGCCCAATGCAGAATGGCAAACCTTTGAAAACATAGGCGATATTAAGGATTGTTACATTAAACAAGATTTTTTAATCAAGTCGCAATTAATGGAGTAGCCATCAAACTACTCTTTTAATTTCTTCGGAAATTTTAAATAACTATTACAATCTAGTAGCAATACATATTGCTAAACATTAAAAAAATCAGTCCTTGAAAAAAGAAATATTAGAACAAACGTACGATACAATCATCATTGGCTCAGGAGCAGGAGGATTAGCCGCTGCAATTTGCTTGTCTAGAGAAGGACAAAAAGTATTGGTTTTAGAACAACATGATGTTCCTGGAGGTTGGTGTCATAGTTTTTATCTTAATGGACATCGGTTTACGCCTGGAGTTCATTATGTAGGACTTTGCGGTACCGAAGGAGAAGGAAACTCTACCAATGATTTGTATGAAGGCTTAGGAATTGGAGGCGACCTCACCTTTTTTCAAATGCGTCCAGAAGCCTACGAACATTGCTGGATAGGCGACGAACGTTTTGATTACCCATCCTCTCACGAAGAACTTATTCTACGATTGCAAGAACGTTTTCCTGAAGAGGCTAAAGGGATTCGTAAATACTTAGAGCTCGTTCAAAAAGTAACCAAAGAGCTGTATTCGCTTCCTACGTTTAAAACCTTTTGGGAGAAAATCACGATTCCGTATAGAACGCGACACATGGGAAAATATGGTTTATTTACCCTAAAACGTGTGATCGATTGGCATTTAAAAGATCCTTTGTTAAAAAGCATTCTAAACATTCAGTATGGAGATCACGGCGTGGAACCAGCAAGAGCAAGCTTTATTATGCATTGTGCTCTAATGTCGCATTATTTTAAAGGAGGTTACTACCCCATGGGTGGCGGTGGAGCCATCATTAAAGCCATGACCAATGCGATTAAAAAACAAGGCAGCACTGTGCAAACCAAAGCTTTTGTAGATAGAATTCTTCTTGAAGATGGAGAGAAAAACAAAAAAGCGGTGGGTGTTGTCATGAAAGATGGTACAAAACTATTTGCTAAAAACATCATCTCTAATGCAGACCCAGGAATTACCTATAACCAATTAGTTGGGAGAACACACCTCAGCAAAAAACTAAATAAGAAACTTGACAGTGCTAAATATTCTTGCACCTCGCTCATGTTATTTCTAACAGTAGATATGGACGTTCGAGCTGCCGGGCTAGATTCTGGAAATATCTGGATGACACCTCCTGGTGATATGGATAAGAATTTTCAAGCCTTACAAAAAGAAGATATTTTAGAAGACCCTATTTTTCAGGGAATGTTTATAAGCTGTACGACATTAAAAGACCCTCCAAGTTTCGATGGGAAACACCATACCATAGAAGCCATTACTTTTATTAACTATGCGTCGTTTAAGAAATTTGAAAACGAAGATTTAGAGAGGTCTAAGGAATATTTACATTTCAAAGAACAACTCACAGATAAAATGATTCGTACCCTAGAAAATGCGTTGCCCAATGTAAGGGCTCATATCGTACACAAAGATTTAGGAACTCCCATTACAAACGAATACTACATTAATTCTACCAAAGGAAGTGTCTACGGAACTGAAAAAACCTTAAAGCATATTGGTCCGTTTGCTTTTAAACCCAAAAGTGAAATAGAGAACCTTTACCTATGCGGTGCTAGTATTGCTGCACATGGCGTAGCAGGCGCAAGTTATAGCGGAGTACAAACAGCTGGATTAATTTTAGGAAAGACACAAGACGAATTGCTACAGCCAAACCCTGAACATACCCTTAAAACCTACAATGCAGAAAAACCAGAAGAGTTCCCAGAATGGATACAGAAAAAAATGGAAGTAAGGAAGGCAAGACTGGCCTCTAGTAAATAATAAGAATTTTTTTATTTCTTTTTATGCTCTCTATCCTGTTCCATGATTTTAATTTCGTGGGAAATTTTTTCAAGTAGCACACCAAAATCGTTTTGAGTAATAACGCTCTTATTTGGATCATCTAAAATTTCAGCAACCGGAATTTTACGATTCACATTGATTGTAAATTTATAAAAATTGGTGAGCGAAACCCCTTGAGTATTTAGAAGTGGTACCTCCAAAGTCACACCATCTTGGGTATCATCTAATAGACTTGAAACGATCCATGGACTACTAGAAACAAGCACGTCGGGATCACGTTTTAAGGTGATATGCTGGCTTGGAATTCGTTTGTTACTTGTAAACCATATATCATGTATTACGTCATAAGCATCATAGGTTTCTTGAGCCGTTTGCACAATAGCTAAACTATCTAAGGTGGTTCCTAAAAGCTGTGTTGCTGCTTCATTATAAGGAAGTGAAGATTTTAAGGTTTTCATCCCTATATGCACTCCAAGTAGGTTTGAATATACATCTTCTAATGAAAAACTTGAAAACTTCTCAGAAATAAAAGGAACTGTTGACGCGCCATACCAAGTAGAGATTTCATGCCATAGTGAAAAATCGAAGGCTATTTTTCCTGCCAGTAACATACAATCATCATCAGAGAAGGTTTTGGGTATGTTTAAGTATAAATTCTTTTTTCCAGCCTCTCTTCGCAAAGAGATATGTACTTCACCTTTTCCTTTATTCTCGAGGATGGTAACATATAAAAAACGCGTCCAATCCATTTGATCTCTTACATGACCAATATCTATAAAGCCGCCTTTATGAGTGTATATTGTTCCTACACCTTCTTTAGAATTCCCCATGTAATAATGCGCCCCTAAATCATCTACACTAATAACTTGATCGATATTGACAAATGGAATTCCCCATAACTTAAGATTATATCCAAAAGCACAACAAGCTCTTATAATACGGGGAGGTATTTTATCTGTATCAACATCTGCATGCCTATTCTGAGCTTGTACCGTTTTGGTGGAACAAACAAAACAAGTAAGCATAAAGAAAAGATACCTTTGTATTGTGATCTTGGAACCGTAGAATCTCATATTGCTAGCAATGCAAATTATAGTTTATGGCGTTTTAGCAAATCTGGATAAAGCTCCTCTTCTACCCACATAAAGTTTGGGAAAATGCGGATTATTTTTTCATATAACAATTTAGCATGCTGAATTTGATCGGTAGCTTCATATGCTTGTCCTAGAAGTGTCATCGTATTGATGTACATCCAATTATTATCTACCAAACCTTGTGCTTCAAAATTTTCTACTGCCTTTTTATAATATTCAATGGCCTCTTTCTTATCACCTCCAAACATGGAAGGACGATAATAGAGGGCATTCCCTTTTTCTATATTCCCTTGAATATTTTCTGGATCCACTTCTAGAGAGGTATTGATATAACGCATGCTTTTTGGACCTAAATAAACCGCTTTAAAGTTAGACACTCCAATAGCAAAAGCAATAGTAGACCCTTTGTATGCGAGGAGCGTTGGATGCTCTGGAGACGATTCTAATAAACTATCGATAAGATCATCAAGCTTATCAATATACACTTCTGCAGTATCAAATTTTTCGGCACCAATTAGCCAGGCAGTATAGCCATAGTAATAACTAATAAGCTCTAATTGTTCTTCAAAATTTTCAGTGTTTACATTTTGTTCACAGGTATTCATAAGGTCATACCACACATCCATTTTACCACGAGAGTATGCTTTATACATAGGCTCCTGATACGGACTCTGAGAAAAACACACCTGCAATGAAAGCAGCAAAACAGCTATAACGCCTACTGTTCTTGAAATATATTTCTGCCTTTCCATAGTAATTTTTTCTGTTTTCTATTGATGAGTCCTTTTAGTATGATTAAAAGAAACACCAAGTGTTGCGGGAATGCAAATAGTAGATTTTTAAGTACTGATTGTCTACTCGCCAAACTTACAAAAAATCGAATTGATAAGCTCCCAATAATATACATTACTAATACCCATAAACCCATTGTAAAATAAACTACAAAAGGGGCTACCGAAATTAGAAATGCAAAGGTAACTGTTACCAATATGCTATTTCCAAAAAAAGTAAAAATACTCTTTGTAAATCCTTCTATGGCATCGGTAAGTCCAAGGTACATTCGGCAAGAAATAGCGTCATCACCTAACAAGGTATCGCATGCGTGTTGCTTCTCTTTAAAAAGTTGTAGAATAGCAATATCTTCTACGCTATTTGCTTTACATACTTCATGAGGATACATTGTTTTGTATGTAGCAGCTTTAAACATCATAAACTGACCATTAGCCGCAGCAAAAGCTTTGTTTTTGGATCTCCTAATAAGCCGAAGTGGCAGTAAACTCAATAAAATCCAATTCATTAATGGTACCGAAACTTGTTCTCCTAAGGTGTTCATGACTTGCTTCGGAAATATCGATAACAAATCAAGTTCATTGGTTATAAGGTGATGGATACTTCGTGTTATTAGTCCATCACTGACTTGAACATCGGCATCTAAAAAAAGAAGAACATCGCCAGTAGCCGCTAGCGATAATTGATGACAGGCATGATTTTTTCCTAACCAACCTTTAGGGAGTTCTTTTCCTTCTATGCATTTAATAGCGGGATGCTTCTTTGTCCAACTATCAACAATTGAAGCTGTGTGATCGGTAGAAGCATCATCATACACCAAGACTTCCAAATGAGGATATTTTTCTAAAGAAAGTTGCTCAAGTAAGGTTCCTATAGTATGTGCCTCGTTTCTAGCGGGAATTAATATAGATACTTTTGGTGCTGTATCAAGTACAGCTTTTTTGGGTAGATACCCAAATGAAAAATAATTTACTATTGCTACTAATACCCTAATACCAACTAATGCAAACAAAAAATAACAAACAAATATCATGATACTCCTTGTTTTGAGAAGCACTCCGCAGCAAAATGATTAAAGGCTTCTTCTATAGTATCGGCAGTCGTAGAGGCATCTGTAGCATGTGTTTTGTAGTATACTCTTATATCTGGCCTTAGCTGGCTTCCATAATGAAGTAAGTTGATATTAAAGACAAGTTCAATATCATTTTTTTTGTTTTCTAAAATATGAGAAAGTAATCCTTTTTCGAACACAAAATTACGTTGGTAAATACTTTGAATGGCACCCTGCGGAAAAAACAAAAAAAGATTATTAGCGTCTTCCAACATTTCAACTGCATACATGCTACTTGCAATACTTGATCGTTTGCCTTTGCTTATAGAGCTGGCACCTATTTTTGTTAAAAACATATTTTTACGAAGCTCCTTTTCTAACATCATAAAATGAAACTTTCTTTTAAATACTTTGAGGTTCAGCAAGATTTGAATAAATCCATCGTAAAAGGAGAAATGATTGCTAATCATTAAAATTGGTAATTCTTTTTCTTCATAGGTACCATGGTATGTAATATTTCCGAAGAAAAAACCCAATAAAAATTTAGTATGATAGGTAGCATACTTCACCCAGTATTTACTATGCTTGGCCCGTATCATTTTAGAAGATTAAATAATGGCTTACAATCACCACAAAGAATCCTAATTGGCTAAAAAATAACCACCTCGCCGGAGTGTTTATTGTGGTTACTTTAAACACCTGAAGTATGGCATTAAAAATTAATGCTAATAAAAACCACATGGCATAGTTAAGCAAAGGCGGATTGTTTTCAGCAAACATCCACATATCCATTAATGGAGCGGCTTTTTCTAGTATGATATCGTACATAACCATTAGTGTTGCAGCACCAAAAATGATGATACTATTGTTAGAGGTGTACTTAGAAAGAATACCATTGGAGGCATAGGCTAGGAAAATCCAATTCAACCCAATAATAATGGGCACGCCTGCAATCTTATAACCCAATCCTTCACCATATTCATAAACTCCAAATAACTGTCCTGTAGCAACTCCCATTATCTCTATAATGAGACTCGTTATAAAAATAACTCCTAAGGCAACAATTGTCTTCTTGTTCCACTTTTCATGATGCAAAAAGATAATCATGGTAACTAGAACCAGCGTATATGGTGTAACTAGAATGAACAAATCACGCGTAAATGGAATAAAATAAATGATTAGTCCAAAAAAGTAGATGGCTAAAAAAGTAAAAGGGACCCCTTTATTCATTAAGTATTTAATCGCCCGACTCATTTATTCAGAAGAAATTTCATTAGCAACAATTTTAGCACTTGACAAACATAGTGGAATTCCACCACCAGGATGCACACTACCCCCTACGAAATACAAGTTTTTTACACCCTTTAAAAAATTAGGATGTCTCAAAAAAGCAGAAAACATACCATTTGATGAGTTCCCATACAATGCGCCTCCCTTACTAAGGGTATCCTTTTCGATAGTTATGGGACTCGCAATATGTTCAAATTCGATATACTGCTCGATATCAGTATTGAGATACAAATTAATCTTTTGAATTATATGTTGTTTTGCTGTATGAATCATTTCATCCACATTGCCACTACTATTTGAAGGTGCATTTACCATTACAAACCAGTTCTCACAATTTTTAGGAGCATCACTCGCTATCAATTTTGAGCTCACAAAAATATACACAGTTGGGTCATTATCAATGGTTTTTCCCTTAAAAAGATTGTTAAACTCCTTTTTATAATCTTTACTAAACAAAATATTATGCAAATCTAAGTCTGGAAATTCTTTTTTTATCCCCCAATAAAATACCAAAGCAGAAGAAGATGGCTCTAAACGGTTGATACGTTTTTGTTGCGGATGCTTCATCATAGTATTGGCCACATAGTTAATGTCAGAATTTGACACCACACGATCAAATGCCAAAGTCTCACCTCCTATTTTTAAACCACCAGCCCTGTTATCTTTAATATCAATACGATCAATCAACGTATTAAAATTAAAAGTAACACCTTTTTTTAATGCCAATGCATAGATGTGTTCTACAATAGCATACATTCCTTTTTCAGGAAAAAAGGCACCTAAATTGTTTTCTAAATGGGCAATCACATTCAATGTAGCTGGCGCACTGTATGGATTCGATCCATTATAAGTGGCATATCGATCAAACAATTGAACCAACAACGGATTTTTAAAATAACGCTTATTATCACCGTGCATGGTTTTGTAAAATCGTATTTTATGTATTTGTAACAACGATTTCAATACCGAAAACTTCAAAAGATTCTTCACCTTATGCAAGGAGTTAAAAAGAAATATGTCAGCTGTAATTTTATAAATCAGTGCTGCGTTTTTAAAATAGCGCGTAATTTTAGCGGGGTCTTCTCCAAATTGCTGCACACATGCTTCTTTAAATTTTTGTGTATCAGACCAAGCCACAAAACGCTCACCACCCCCGTAGAAGTATTTACATAAGACCTCTAGTTTTTTATACCTAAAAGTTGATGAGATAGGTTCCCCAGCATCTTTATAAAGTTCTTCGACCAATTCTGGTAATGTAAATAAAGAAGGACCCGTATCAAATCGATAGCCGTTTTCTTGAATTTGGGCTATCTTCCCTCCCGGAGTAGCATTCTTTTCAAAAACGGTTACTTCATGACCTTTAGCTGCTAATCTACAAGCAGTTGCCAAGCCAGCGATACCCGAACCAATGACAGCAATTCTCATAAACAGTTTGGTTTTTGAGACATTGTCATACAACCAAATGAATGCACTAAAACAGATACAATATAGTATCGCTTTTGTAAAAAAATATGTCTGTACGTTTCTGAATAATACATGGAATTGAACCTTAAACATCCCATACATAAGTAACTATAGCGAACACTGAAATTCTTTTATACTACAGCCCTATTTTTTGGTACGTTTATAATGGCTGCAAAAGTACTGTTTTTTATGAAAATTAGGGCACTAAGCACTCATATGAAAGGGAATTGATTTTTACAACTCCAAACTCCCTTTCCCAGCTCTAATTAATTGAGGTTCATTACCTGTAAGATCAATTACTGTAGATGCCACATTTCCACCATAACCGCCATCAATTACAACATCTACTAGATGGTCCCATTTTTCATAAATAAGCTCTGGATCTGTGGTGTATTCTATCACCTCATCTTCATCTTTTATAGAAGTAGATACTATTGGATTCCCCAATTCTCGAACGATCGCTTGCACAATGGCATTATCTGGCACACGAATTCCTACTTCTTTTTTCTTCTTAAAAACACTGGGTAAGTTATTATTACCTGGAAGGATAAATGTGTATGGCCCTGGCAAGGCTCTTTTGAGCAGTTTAAAAGTCGTAGTATCAATCTGTTTCACATAATCTGATAAATTACTGAGATCTTCACATACAAAAGAGAAATTAGCCTTTGCTAACTTCACCTTCTTAATCTTCGCAATACGTTCTAGAGCACGATTATTTGTAATATCACAGCCCAAAGCATATACCGTATCACTTGGATAAATGACCAATCCTCCTCTTTGAAGTATTTTTACTACTTCGGAAATATCCTTGGGATTGGGGTTGTCTTCGTATATTTTAATAAAGCTTGCCATCTTTTTTAGTTTGTTTACTATGGTACATTAAAGATACACAAAAACTGCCTGCTACTATTTCCGAAGAAAAAGAAATTCGTAATACACCATAAATCAATTTATTTAGCGTTCTCTAACAAAACAAATCTATGAAAAAGGTATTTTTTGCAATCGTAATTATTTTTGGAATAAGTATTATATCCTGCAATACAGATGATGGCGAAACGAATACACAAATGATAGAGAATCCAATCGATGACCCTATTGAAAATCCAGATCCCTTATCTGCGGATATCATTTTAGACGTGTCTTATGGAGACGATCCACAACAAGTCTATGATATCTACTTACCCGAAGGAAGAACAAACGAAAAAACCAAAACCATCATTCTTGTTCATGGTGGCGGTTGGGTAGAAGGCGACAAAGAAGATGTTAATGGTTTTATTGATTTGGTTAGAGACACCCATCCAGAACATGCTATTGTAAACATGAATTACAAACTGGCAACTATTACATATCCAGCGTTTCCAAATCAGTTTTTAGATGTGGATGCCGTTATCAATCAACTTACAGCGCAAAGCGAGCAATTACAAATTAAACCAGAATTTGGTCTCATAGGCTTGAGTGCAGGAGCTCATATTTCATTACAATACGATTCTGTGTATGACACAGACGATCAAGTAAAATTTGTGTGTGACATTGTTGGTCCTACAGATTTTACCGACCCTTTTTATAGTGACAATCCAAACTTCGATGTATACCTTGCAGCCCTAACCGATGAAAGCGCGTATCCAGCAGGAACAGACTTAGCCGTTGCTTTGAGTCCGGCTTTACAGGTAAACACAAGTACCAGTCCTAGTATTTTGTTTTACGGTAATCAAGACGAGCTAGTACCACTAAGCAACGGAGAAACTCTTAATAGCAAACTAGAAGCCTCAGGCATTACACATCAATTTACTGTGTACGATGGAGGCCATGGTAATTGGAATGAAGCTCAATTTAGTGATGTGGAGACAAAACTAAGTGCGTTTATAGAAACCCATCTACAAATACAGTAGATAATTGTATCTTTATACAGTAACATAAACCAAACTTGTGCGTCTACTATTTAGTGAAGCAATTAATATACATTCTTACCATCTGCTTTAGCTGTTGTCTAAGTGCATCAAATCCAACAACACCAATCATTTTTGGTGATGAGGACTATATTGATTTTCCTCAAGCTGAAATTTTAAATGAATATACTGCACGTATTCCTTTTAAATTGGTAGATCATTTAATTGTAATTCAGGCCGAATTATTGGGAGAAAATGGAAACTTCATCATCGATACCGGTTCAGAAACACTACTGCTCAACAAACAACACTTTAACACCAAGCAACATTATGCCGCAACTGGCAAAATAACTCATGGAGCAAATGGTGATTTACAGGGAGTTTTTGAAAGAAACATACCAGAATTTTCTTTAGATCATTTCAATTTAAAAAATAGTAAGAGTGATGTGGTAGATCTATCGCACATCGAAAAAATAAAAAAAATACGACTCCTAGGAATTATTGGACATAGTATATTAAAAGACTTTGAGGTGTTTGTGGATATGTATCTTGAACAAATAACCATAAGTAAAGTGAACAGAAAAGGTGAATTGTTAGGAGATAAAATTTATGCAGAAAAATTTCAGGACAGTATAGATTTCACATTGAAACGTCACACCATACTCTTAACAGGTACTGTAAACTCTCAAAAATTGCTTTTCGCACTAGATACGGGAGCCGAATACAACCAACTTAGTTCACGGTCTAAAAGAAAAGTGCTCAAGTACTTCAAACCTCACAAAAGAATTACACTAAACGATGCTTCAAATAATACCGCAGAAGTAATGTTAGGGAACCTATGGCGATTTAAGCTTAATGATGCCATATATTTTGGTCCAATGAAAACCATCCTAACATCATTAAAAAAAGGAAGAGAAGCTTTTGGCGTTCCAGTGGATGGTGTTTTAGGCTATGAGTTTTTTGCCCAGAAACGTACCATCATAAACTACCAAAAAAAGAAATTATATTTTATTGCCAACCCAGTACTACCCCATTGAAACAGATTGTTCTACATAGTATCCTTTTCTTTATCCTAGGAAGTTTTCAAACTTTTTCTCAGGTTGGATACACTATTGTCGATGATGAAATCGTGTTTGTTTTTAACCGAAATGATTATGAAAAAGCCTCTTTGGAAAGAAACCCAAAGAAAATACCTTTTGAATCACTCAATATAGAAAATGTAAGTGTTGCTGGTGAATTTAACAATTGGTCAAAATCTGACTGGAAAATGACCAAATTAAATGGAGACACTTACGAGCTTAGAAAAAAAATATCCGACTTTGGTGACGCTTCCTCATGGGAATTTAAATATGTAATCAATGAAACCTATTGGGCAGAACCCGATAAAAAAAATGAAAACACTGTCATTTCAAGTAAAAGCAATTGGCCCTACTACATTTATAACTTAAAAATACAAAGTGCCGTTCCCGCAGAAGATGGAAACATAACATTCAAATTAAAAGGTTTTCAAGATGCACGAAAGGTTATTTTATCTGGAGAGTTTAATAATTGGAATGAAAAAGATTTTAAAATGAAACCCACCAATGAGGGATGGGAAATTACACTTCAAATGATTCCAGCTACCTACGAATATAAATTTATTGTAGATGGACGCTGGATGGAAGATCCAAACAACCCAGCAACTGTGGTAAATCAGCATGGCACGTTAAATTCAGTATTTACGGTTAAAAAATATGTCCCCTTTCTACTATCTGGACATCAAGAGGCCACAACTGTAATCTTAGCAGGAGATTTTAACAACTGGAATGAAAACGGTCTTAAGATGACACGCACCGAAACTGGTTGGGAATGTGGCGTGATACTTACAGGTGGAAAGCATCATTACAAATATATTATTGATGGCGAATGGATTCTAGATCCAGATAATCCCATAAGAGAATATGATGGCAAAGGATATATTAATTCTGTAAAAATGGTACGTTAGACCAATTTTAATGTTGCTCATTACTTTATATCCCTCTTCTCTAGGTATCTAACACATTCAATTTAGCAAATCTGAGTAGTAATTTTTTAAGTCCACCATTTTCAAAATTGATTTCGGCCTTCGTATCTGCTCCTATTCCTTCTATTTTAGTGATCTTTCCTTTACCAAAACGTACATGTTCTACAAGAGTTCCCACATGAAGGTTCGCAGCTGCTGGATCAAAATTTTTCTCTGCAGTGCTGGTAACAGGTTTCAATCTTCTTAATTTACGAAGTTGCTCTTCACTTGGCCCCGTAGGCGCTTTTCCAGCTATTGGTTTTTTTAATCGCAGTTTACTTTTATCTACTTCTCCAAAAATATCGGCATCCAATAAAGGTTTGTATCGATGTTCGGTAATGGGTGTTAAGTATTCTAGATACGAATCATCTATTTCTTCAATAAAACGACTGGGCTCTGCATCCACTAATTTCCCCCATCTGTATCGAGATTGCGTATAGGTTAAATACGCCTGAGTTTCTGCTCTTGTTAGTGCCACATAGAACAAGCGCCGCTCCTCCTCTAGTTCTGCCCTGGTATTCATACTCATACCACTTGGGAACAAGTCTTCTTCCATCCCAACGATATAGACGTAGGGAAATTCTAATCCCTTAGCTAAGTGCACGGTCATTAATGCTACACGATCTTCATCACCTTTATCATTATCCAAATCTGTAGCTAAGGCCACATCTTCCATAAACTCTGAGAGAGATCCAGTAGTATCGGCTAATTCTTTTTGCTCTTCTACAAAATCGCGCATTCCATTGAGCAACTCTTCAATATTTTCCAGGCGCGCTATTCCTTCTGGAGTACCATCCTTTTTTAGTTCGGTAAGCAATCCTGTTTTTTTGGCAACATACTCAGCCATTTCAAAAGCATTATAGGTTTCATTTAACACCTGAAAACTTTTTACCATGGTCACAAAATCTAGTAATTTACCCTGTGTTCCTTTATTGATATTGAGCTCTAATTTACTAATGTTCTCCATGACCTCAAACATAGATCTCCCATAATGATTGGCAGCTACCATGAGACGTTCTATGGTAGTTTGCCCAATACCTCTGGCTGGATAATTAACCACACGCTTCATCGCTTCTTCATCTTTTGGATTCAAAATTAGACGTAAATAGTACAAAACATCTTTAATCTCTTTACGTTGGTAAAAACTGAGTCCGCCATAAATACGATAGGGAATATCCTTTTTACGCAAAGCATCCTCCATGGCACGCGATTGTGCATTGGTACGATATAAAATGGCAAAATCTCCATTTTGGAGTTGCCCGTTCATTTTGGTTTCAAAAATATTGCTGGCCACAAAACGTCCTTCATCACCATCGGTCATGGTACGATTTACCATAATCTTTGGTCCCTCATCATTGGCAGTCCAAACTACTTTATCTAAACGGGTTTTGTTTTTTTCAATAATACTATTGGCAGCATTTACGATGTTTTTGGTGGAACGGTAATTTTGTTCCAGTCGGTAGACCTTTACATCATCGTAGTCTTTCTGAAAGTTTAAAATATTATTAATGTTGGCACCGCGGAACGCGTAAATACTTTGCGCATCATCTCCTACTACGCAAATATTCTGAAACTTATCACTTAAAGCACGAACAATGAGGTACTGACTATGATTGGTATCCTGATACTCATCTACCAAGATATATCGAAACCTATTTTGATATTTTGCCAACACGTCTGGAAAGCGCGTGAGAAGCTCATTGGTTTTTAAGAGCAAGTCATCAAAATCCATGGCTCCCGCTTTAAAACACTTGTCTACATAACTTTTATAAATTTCACCAAGACGTGGCATTTTTGCCATAGCATCGGCTTCCATTAATTCTGGGTTATTGAAATACGCCTTCACTGTAATCAAACTATTTTTATAGCTTGAAATTCTAGAATAGACCTGTTTGTATTTGTACACATCTTTGTCGAGATGCATTTCTTTAATCACCGCACGAATCACGCTTTGTGAATCCTGTGTATCGTATATGGTAAAGTTACCAGGGTAGCCTAACTTATCTGCCTCAACGCGAAGTATCTTTGCAAAAATACTATGAAAAGTCCCCATCCATAAATTTTTACCCTCACTCGCACCAACAATTTCTGAGATACGCTTTTTCATTTCGCGGGCTGCCTTATTGGTAAAGGTTAGCGCCAAAATATTAAAAGGGTCTACCCCTTTTGACATTAAAAAAGCAATTCTATAGGTAAGCACACGAGTCTTCCCAGAGCCAGCTCCAGCAATTACAATCATAGCACCATCCTTTTGTATGGTTGGTGCTAACTGGGCTTCGTTTAATTGATTTAAATATTCTTGCAACAGTATGATTTTAAAGGCTTCGGAAATATAAGAATCATTCCAAAACCGTTCGAAAATTAGACCTTCGAAAATACTCAAATTCGCTTAAAGTTTCCGATGAGATTCATAGAAATTATAAACAAGTTTTTTTGTTTCTCTAGCAGTTACAATTGTGTTGTAATAGATATGTTCCTGAATTTGAAACATGCAACATTATAAACTGAAATCATTATTTATTACCTCGATACTAACGGATGTAATAATGATTTCAACCTATTTTTTACCCTAACCCTAAAGGGAAATAGATTGAAATCATAAACCAAAAATATTATATCTCGATAATTAATAATTTGAATATCTTTAGAACATTATTTTAACGATACCATATCCTTATGAAAAAACACTACATCCTTGTTGTTCTAGCCTTTATAACCTTTGCTGGATATGCACAAATGGATAAAAGCATCCTAAAAGACATAGAAAAGATAGAATCGCAGGTTATTGATTGGCGTCATTACTTCCATCAAAATCCGGAGCTCTCCAATAGAGAATTCAAAACTGCCGATAAAATTGCCGAGCATTTAAGAAGCCTTGGCATGGAAGTGCAAACCGGCATTGCTAAAACAGGTGTGGTTGGATTGTTAAAAGGAAACAGTCCAGGAAAAGTTGTGGCACTGCGAGCAGATATTGATGCATTACCTGTAACAGAACGAAACGACCTCCCATTTAAAAGTGAGGTAACCACTACCTTTCTTGGTACCGAAACAGGTGTAATGCATGCTTGTGGTCACGATACACACATCGCCATTTTAATGGGCGTTGCAGAAGTGTTGAGTAAGCATAAAGATAAAATTAACGGAACCATAAAATTTATTTTTCAACCTGCAGAAGAAGGACCACCTCCTGGAGAAGAAGGTGGCGCTAAACTAATGGTTAAAGAAGGTGTTCTAGAAAACCCTAAAGTAGATGCCATTTACGGACTCCATATTAGCAGCGGTACTCCAGTAGGCACCATTACAGTAAAACCTGAAGGTATTATGGCTGCGGTAGAACGTTTTGTGGTGAACGTACAAGGAAAAGGATCACACGGTTCTGCACCTTGGAGTGGTGTAGATCCTATTTTAATTTCGGCTAAAATCATAGATGGATTTCAAACTATTATTTCAAGAGAATCGTATTTAATTGAAGCGCCTGCAGTCATCACCGTTGGAAAAATCACAAGCGGGACCCGTTTTAATGTCATTCCAGAAAGTGCCGAACTCATTGGTACAGTACGTACCTTAAATCCGGATATGAGAACCATGATCATTAAACGTATGAACGAAATGGCAAGCGATATTGCTAAAGCTTATGGCGGAACAGCAACTATAGAGTGGCAAAACAATACTATTGTCACCTATAATGACCCTGCACTAACAGCTAGAGCTATTACAACCTTAAAAAGTGTTGCTGGTGATGATAAAGTAGAAGATATGAAAGCCATCACGGGAGGTGAAGACTTTAGTTATTTCCAAGAAAAAGTACCTGGAGTGTATTTCTTTTTAGGAGGTATGACACCAGGAAACAAAGAGCCCTACCCGCACCACACACCAGATTTTAAAATCGACGATGCCGGAATGATCTTAGGCGTAAAATCATTATCGCAATTGGCAATCGAATACTTAAACGCCAATTAATTTTGTAAAATACCTAAGTGCTTAAAGCATACAGCTTAAAGCCTAAAGCTTTTAAAAAAATATGGAACCTTTTTTAGATTTTATAGGAAACATCTCATGGTGGATGTGGATATTAATTGTATTTACCATCGTAGCTCTACGTGATATTTTTCAACGCAGCCACACAATTAGCCATAACTTCCCTATTGTGGGACATATACGATACATGTTAGAGAGTATTGGCCCAGAGATGCGACAGTATTTTGTTGCCAATAACCGTGAAGAACTTCCTTTTAATAGAATAGAACGCGGCTGGATTTATGCCAGCGCAAAAAAAGAGAACAACTACGAAGGCTTTGGAACCGATAGAGATATCTATGCGCACCATCATATTTTTATCAATAACGCCATGATGCCCTATCAGGTAAAGGAAAACCATATTCATACCAAAGACAAAAGCTTTTTGCCTTGCGCAAAGGTGATGGGCGCTCACAATAATAGAAAAAGACCCTATAGACCAGCATCTATAATCAATGTATCTGCCATGAGTTTTGGTTCTTTAAGTGCCAAAGCCATTGAGTCTTTAAACAAAGGTGTCCATATTGCAGGTGCCTATCATAATACAGGTGAGGGCGGACTTTCACCCTACCACAGTAACGGTGGCGATGTAGTATTTCATTTTGGAACAGGATACTTTGGCGTACGTGCCGAAGACGGTGGTTTTTCTATGGAAAAGATGGTACAATTGGTAAAAGACAATCCCTTTATACGTGCAATCGAAGTAAAACTTTCGCAAGGTGCTAAACCCGGAAAAGGTGGTGTATTACCAGGTGCAAAAATAACTCCAGAAATTGCCAAAATTAGAGGTGTTGAAATTGGTAAAGATGTCTTATCGCCTCCCAACCATAAAGCTTTTTCTAATGTGCCAGAGATGGTCGATTTTATAGAACAAATTGCAGAAGCTACAGGGTTGCCTGTGGGGATCAAAGCCGCTATTGGTAAACTAGAACAATGGGAAGAACTTGCAGACATTATGGTTAAAACTAACAGAGGGCCAGACTTTATTGCCGTTGATGGTGGTGAAGGAGGAACGGGGGCCGCACCTCCAAGTTTTGCAGACCATGTTTCACTTCCTTGGGTGTATGGATTTAGTGATTTGTATAGATTGTTTCAGCAAAAAGGACTCACAGAGCGCATTGTATTTATAGGTAGCGGAAAACTAGGTTTTCCTGCAAAAGCCGCTATGGCATTTGCCATGGGTGTAGATTGCATTAATGTAGCTAGAGAGGCGATGATGAGTATTGGTTGTATTCAGGCTCAAATATGCCATACCAATAGATGCCCAGCAGGAGTTGCTACACAAAGTAAATGGCTTCAAAACGGAATCAATGTTCCTTTAAAGAGTGAACGGCTGGCGCAATATTTTAAAACCTTTAGAAAAGAGCTTGTAGAAATCACGCATGCAGCTGGATATGAGCATCCGTGTCAATTTAAAATGAGTGACATTGAGCTAAATGTTGACGACCACAACCTCACCAAAGAATTGGATAAAACCTATTCTTACGAGAAAACCATCGTCCCATTTAACAACATGGAAGAACTTGTTTCATGCAGTCATCTTGGTGGTATCTCTAATAAAAAAACAGAACTAGACTTGAGCTAAATTATTGTTTTACTAGCTTTTGGGTCTGAAATTGCATATCGTTCTTAATATTCACATAATAGATACCAGTAGCTAATTTAGAAACATTTATTGAGGCATTCTTAGAAGATATTGTTCCTTCCACAATACGTTGCCCTTGACTGTTTACAATGGTATATGTGCTGTTTTCAGCTTCGGAAATATAAAGGGTGTCTTCAACTGGGTTAGGATAAAGAACCACTGTTTCTGAATCCTCAAAAGATTGGGTGTCTAACATTTCAGCATCATAATGAAGTGAAAAGAGCTGATCTTGCAGGGCATCATACTCAATGCTGTAAAAATTATCTCCTGTTTCATTAGAAGTAAGCAATTTTGTATTTAGTTCTGCACCAGTATCCAAATCGATTGTTGTGACTGCAAATCCATTTAAGAAAGGATTTGGATACAAGGTAACAAAGGTATTTGAAGAGAGATCTATGGTACCACTTGCAAAGGAAGAAGCGTTTTTATAACCTGCTCCAATCTTTTGAATCACTCCCGAAGTAGGATCTATGGTTATTAAATAATATTGTTGCTCGCTTGCATCTAAATATTGCGCATACAACACATTTGTTGTTCTATGAAATTTATAACATGAAATCTGATCTGCTGCTGCTATTTGTATGGGCGTATTACGAACAACAGCACCCGTAACGGCATCTATAGCATATAAAATATACCCTGGTCCATCTGCGGGTAAGCCCATAAACGTATAGTATTTATCTATTTGATTAAAATCACTGTAATTACCAGCATAGGTAAGCGTCCCTAAAACACCTGCCAAAGGACTTGCTGCTCCCGAAGGAACGCTAATTGTGACCGGAGTAGTAAGGTTGGTACTTGGTAGTAACTCCAAACCGTACAATACACTTGTTGCTTGGTCTGCTTCAAAATAACGTGTATTATTTAATGGAGGACTTGCGACGATGGTTCCTGAAGCAATATCAACGAAAACCATATCTTCTGAGGCTTGACCACTAGCAAAAACATAGATTCCAGAGCTTTCTATAATAGTAGCATCATTAGGATATAAGTACTCAATGCCCTCTAGAGGTGTTTCATTAAATTTTGTGTAGGTTCCATTTACATTATCAATTGCGACAACAAATTCTCCTTGCGCCACTGCATTAGACAAAAAAAGCAAGGACAAACAAAGCGTAATTTTTTTCATAACAATTTCATTAAAAACGAGTTACTAAAGTATACATTTGATTTCAAAATAAAGTTAGTATTTTGTTAATACCAATTTTGTTTTCTAAACGTTAAAAAAATGATACGTTTGTTAAACTCAACTTTATAAAACATTTTCTATGGAATCTCAAGCACTACTTCCCTACTTTGCATCATTACTATCTGCTATCATTGTAGGTGTTATTGCCTATGTTTTTTTTAAAACCCATACAGACAATGAAGAAGGACGCAGACGCTTTTTAATTCACAAAGATGCCCAAGGAAAAGTATTACCACTTCGCTTACAAGCTTTTGAACGTATCACCCTTTTACTAGAACGTATTGATCCAAATAGCCTTCTAATTCGTGTAAAGCCAAGGAGCAACGATCTTGGCAACTATGAAGAAGACTTAATTAAAAGTATTGAAGTTGAATTTGAGCACAACTTAACCCAACAAATCTATCTATCTGCAGAATCTTGGAATGTTATTAGAACTACTAAAAATGCTACGATACAGACCATTAGACAAGCTGCTATGAATGAAAAAGTGGACACAGCAGACAAATTGAGAGAGTCTGTTTTAAATCACTTTATGGGCGAAGTAACTCCTTCTCAAAAAGGGTTGGCGTATATCAAGAAAGAAGTTGCTGAGCTTTATTAAGGCTTAAAATATCCGGCTTTAATAGCATACAACACTAGACCGATTCTATTTTTAATTTGTAATTTCTCGTAAACTGCATCCCTGTAACCTTCTACAGTTTTTGGGCTTACAAACATTTTTTCTGCAATTTCTTTGTAGGTCATTTCGGTACAGGCATGGGTAAGAAATTCTATTTCTCGTTCCTTCAACGCTATTTTGCTTTCCTTTTTGTGTAAAGAACCTATTAGTAATTGTGTTACCTCATTGGTATGGTAAAATCCTTGTTCTATAAGCTGTGTGAGCGCTTTTTCTAAAATATCTTTTTGTGTGTCTTTTAGCAAATATCCTTTGGCACCCGCGCGTAACATTTTCAGAATAGTAACCTCATCTGCTTCGACCGATAATGCCAATACATGCACTTGAGGATGTTCGGTTTGTAAAATTTCCGTAGTTTCTATACCATTTAAAATAGGCATATTCACATCCATTAATACTATGTCTGGAACGTGATCTGGATTTTTACACTTAGTAAGTAATTCTTGCCCATTTTTACACAAATAAAGTGTCTCAAAATGCTCGAAACTATTGACAAGCGCCCCTATTGCTTGCGATAACAAGGTATGATCGTCTACTATTACAACACTATGCTTTTTCATGAGAGGGTATTTGTTTGTAGTTATAGGTTAGTTCTAATGTGGTTCCTTTATTTTTTTGAGATACAATTTCGAGATGAGCACCAATCAAACTTGCTCTGTTTTTCATGTTTAGTAAGCCAATACCTGTCGCATCCGTGGTGTTTTCAAAACCAATTCCATTATCGCTGGCTTTTACATAAAATGTATCTCCATAATGAATACGAACCTCTAAGCTAGATGCTTTAGAATGTTTTATGGTATTCGAGAAAAACTCTTGTAGTATTCTAAATAAAATAATTTCTGCACTTGGGTCAATTGCGATTGGTTCTCCAGTTACAGCAAGACTTCCTTCAATAAATTCTAATCTATTAAAACGATCAATTTCTAATTGAACTGCCTCAGCAATAGATTGATTCTTCAATACATCTGGGTTAATAAGTTTTGACAATGCTCGTAGTTCATTTAATCCTGTACCAATGGTTTCTACCACCTCGTCTATTTGCTCTGGGTGATCTTTCACATTTTGAGCTTGTATTTTTGCAAGGGTAAGTAATTGCCCTATGTTATCATGTAGTTCCCAACTTATATTACGTAATGTTGTTTCGCGTATTTCAATTTGAGATTCTGCTAATTCCTTTTCAAACTCCTCTTTTGCTTCTTGTTGTTCCTTTACGAGTGAGTTTTTTCTCCCCACAAAGACAACAAGTAGGATAATAATCACTAGTACTAATAAAAGTGTAATACAGATTACTGCTATTGTTCCTGTTTCGAAGTTAACAGCAAGAAGCCCGTTATAAAACATAAGTTCATAATAATAATTAATGTATGGTGAATAGCCCTAAAGACATTTAGTCCTTGGAGCTTACTACTTGTTAAATATAGAAACTTTATAGGCACATAGCCTACATAAAAAAGTAAGAAACCTACACTTACCCAGAATAATAAATTTGACTTAATATATACTAATTCATTTGTTTTAAGCAGATCCACATAATAGAGAATCACACAGCCTATAGCTATTGACGCCCCAACGATGTATATATAAGCATTTGATGTTGCGTCAAAACCAAAAATGACTACCAAAGCAATATAAGCTACAATAAACAGTATCATTGCTTTTAAAATCATATTTTTAAATTTTTTGGTGTGTATTCCATCTCTAAAAATAAAATACACATATAAAAAACTAAAAAAATAAGTACAACTATACCACCAAGCATTTACACCAAATGTAGTTCCTAAATAATCGCCTATATATTCTGCTATTACTTGTAGCAATATATAAAACAACAAAAATTTTAGTGCTGTATTTTTATAGTATTTATACCTCCATAGCGCTATCATACTTACTAGCACATATAGTGTCATGAAGGTAGTTTTTAAATACGCTAATAAAGTTAGTGAAACGTCCAAGTTAGTGTATACAAGTTAATTTTAATCATCCCCATTACCGCCTTTTCCTTTTCCGTCCATGTCGGTATCTTGTTCTGGTGGCGGTATTACATTTCCATCATTTAAGATAAGACTTCTATCGTCTCCGCCTTGCAGTGCTGTGGCTAATAATGGGAACATAGATGCCTCTGCACGTACTGTTCTTTCTCTTCCTTCAGCAGTCCTGTTCTTTCCATCTAAATCATATATCGCATCTGCTTCCAAATCACTAAAATATACAGGGTAACGATCATCACTCCCTGGAGCTCCAGATGTATAAAATCCTTTTTGCTTCCCTTCATGAAGTGCAGTAGGTAACATAAAAATAGACTCTTGCCTATTATATCGTGCTATATCACCACTTGGAAATGTGCCCCCTTCCCTAGGATATGCCCCTAAGTAAATACGAATGTTATCTATATTCACATTAGCTATATCTGCTTCATTCTCAATATACGCAATATAATGCTTGATTTCCTCAAAACTATATTCAATATATCTAGTAGGTTTAAAATTAGGATCAGTAGTTACTGTACCATTATCATTAATATTAAGTTCAGGATTTACAGCCCCTAACTTTAGTGCTGGAACTTTTAAATCTGTATAAATATCATACATATCTTTTGCTTGCTTTATAGATATAATTTTTGATGGTTCATTTAAGTAGGCAGGATCAACACAATCTGGACAGGGTGTCACACAAGATGTTGCATACATAAATACACTTAGCAACACTAGTTTACTGAAAATAGAAGGTACTTTAATCGTCATAGTTGGATGGTTTAAAAATTTGTATTTGTAAAAGTAACAAGGTACTACAAAAATTATAAGGGGTAAAAACCCCAAAGTATTTAAGGGGTTTATATGCTTTACTTCGGAAATACCCTCACTCTAAAAAAAGTCCTTTATCCCTAAAATTACTGGGCTATTGACGCAACAAAGAACATATACTCCACAAGATATTTGTACCAACAAAACAAACAAAAGGCGAACACCGAAAAGCCATACAACAGAGTAGGTATTCTTTAAACAACTATTATGAAAACAAAAAACAATTTTAAAAAAACCATGCTACTCTTAGTTGCATTGGTGTGTACTTCCTTCTTTGCTTTGGCACAAGATGGAAATTGCGAAGATTTTAACGAATCTGCAGGAAACTGGCAGCGTAGCAACATCCCAACAGGATCTACGAACAATACAGTTATTAACGCCACTAACGGAATTACAGGATCTTCTGGAACTCCAGGAGATTTCGGACTAAGAGGAGATGACACTTCTGGAAGCACCATCTTATTTAATCAAGTAGACTATCGCGGCGATTTAACCGCAAGAGGAGAATGCTTTTGTTACGATTTTCTTGTCATAAACAACCAGCAAGGACAAACCTCTAACCCTGCCATCATTTTCTATATTGGAGATGCCTCTTCAGGACCAAGAAATTTTACAAAAAGAGCCATTTTTGTCTACAATCAAGCACTCGACGAAAATGACGGATGGGTACGCATCTGTGCTCCTATTCAAACAACGCAAAACGGACAACTACCAACGAGTACAGAAGGAACATGGGTACTTCCTGCAGGGGCTCCAATATCAGACTTTAATGATGTAATGACAGGAGCATCAGGGATTTATTTTAGTTTAGATTTAAATTCAAACCCAGCTGAACGTTATGGATATGACAACATCTGCTTCGATGAATGCCCTGTTGATGTTCCACCTCCAACCGATGAAGGTGCATATTGCTGTGACGAAAGTGAAAACCTAGTGCAAAACGGTAATTTCGAATTTGGAAACCAAGGATTTAGCAGTGACTACAGTCAAAACGGAGCAACACTTCCTGGACAATACGATGTAACAACAAGTGCAGCAGCTTTTGGAGCAAACATTACAGATCATTCTTTCTGTGAAGATCCAACACTATACAGCACAAATGACATGTACTTACTCATAAACGGAAAAACCACACAACCAGCTGGTACCACAAGCGATATCTGGAAAACATCATTAAACTTAGATCCAGAAAAAGAATATCGCTTCTGTGCAAACTTTAAAAACATGCCACAGTGTACCTTCGATATCCTACCAGAAATTGAAATTACTACCAACACAGGCTTTAGCGAAACCGCTACCATCGACGTAGATCCAAACGATCCTTGTGCATGGCAAACCATAAGTTTCTGCTTTACAGGAGACGAAGACATGGACTTTACTATCACACTTAAAGAAGACGGTCTTGGAGACGGTAATGACCTTGCTATTGATGATATAGCCGTTAGCGAACTAAGAGATCCAGAATTAGCTATTACAGTGCAACACCAAGGATTTCCTCAAGTAGTTACAGGTTCTGTAAACACTATAGCAACTTCAGATGATGTATTACCATACGACCCTGAAGTATGTGATGAACCATACTATTGGTTTGTGGGAGAAGTTGACAACTATACCGCTGGATCAACGCCAACAGTAAACACATCTGCTCCTTATGGATGGGGTAACGATACTGGGTACAGTTTGTTCTCACCAGCAGCTTCTGGAGCAACACCTTGGGACCTTACTACTAATTTTGCACCATATCCGTTCCAACAAAACACACTATACATCGTAGCGTTGTTTACCCCTAGTTGTTGTGTAGATTGTGTAGACGATGGCTTTACATACCAGCTTATCTATAACAATAGATCACAAACGCTTAACACCTTAGATATTAGTCGTAATTCTATAGAATGGATTAGAAGCATTTTAGGTACTTACGCTTCTACTATCGGCATAACTCGTGAGCAAGGAGTAGGTAGCACACTTGATACAGAGATGCAAATGACACCTAATCCAGCAAGAGATCGTGTTCAAATTAGTTTGTTAGAAGAAGAAATTCAAACCATTGAAGTCTTCACACTCTCAGGACAAAGAGTAAAAAGTATTCAAGCAAGTATTGGAAACAATCAACTTGACATCGATATTACTTCATTGCAAACAGGCATGTATCTTGTAAATGTAACAACTACAAGTAACAAAAGTTTTAGCCGCAGATTACTCATCGAATAATCTTTCAACTAACTAACTCTTTAAAAGCCTTTCAGGAGAAATCTTGAGAGGCTTTTTTTTAATGGGAAATAGTAGTGGGTCACTACTGTTTTATAGAAAAGCCAATACGTTCGAGGTAGGAAATTTCAGCTAGAGACGCCTTCTCTGCAGCTTCCTTCACTAAAGTACGAAGCGATTCCCTTTGTAAAATGGTATCCAATTGTTTTCTTGCTACATCTCTAAAACGCCAATAGTGATGGGTACATCCTTGTAACACATCTCCAATAGTAGTAACATCCCAAAGCGATAAGGTTTCTAGATGCTCAAAAGCAATTTCACGTATCTCAAAACTATTGCTAGCAGAAGCATACCCTTTTAATTCTTGGATAAAACCTTCTTTTTGATTTTTAGAAAACCCTGCAGTATTAGCAGCTAAAACAAGCCATAACTGTCTAAGATTTCTATCTTGAAACCCAATACTATTTTTTGTAGCCTCTAAATAACGTTCGCGATCTTCAGGGAAATACTGCCATAACTTTAACAGAGCTGTCTCTTGTGTTACATACGAAGGATCTTCTAATAAACTTTCGAAATCATCTTTAATAGCAGCAGGAATTGGCCCATCTTGCGCTAATGCAATGGCTTGTCTTACAAATAGATTATTACTTTCAAAAGCTTTTTTATACAAAGGCAATACGGTGTAAAAATTCTCTCTAGACAATTGATACACGACCTCTTGGCCTATATAGTCGTTTGGAAATGTGAGTGCAGTTTCTAGAAATCTCTTCTTATCTACCAAAGCTTCTGGTGCGAGTGAAGCAATTTCAAAATAAGATTTCATAAAAGAAGACTTCACTAAAGATGTATACGCCTGCGTTGCTTTAAAGGCAGTTTGTTCGAGCCAATCTTTTTCCCATGCTGAAATATCTATAGAGGTGGCTGCTTTTACTTCATCTAAAAAATTAGCTGTGGTTACATTCTTGAATTGATATTTCTTCAAATAACGTTGTATCGCAGTTGTAAATGCATCATCCCCAATACGTTCTCGTAGCATGTGCAATGCCCAAGCTCCTTTCTCATAAAAGGTTAAAGAAGACGCATTAGGATCTAACAGAGACTGCCCTTTGCCCTGCTCGCTCATTTCTATAAGACTGTTAGCAGATTGAAACAATTTCCAATAATAATACTCATCTCCAAAAATAGTGCGCTCTGCTAGTAAAGCGTAATAGGTTGCAAAGCCTTCATGCAGCCAATGATGTGCTCCCGAGGTTTCGGTTACTAAATTACCAAACCACTGATGTGCCAACTCATGTGCATTCACATTTACGTAATTTCGGTCTACAAAGCCAATACTATCTACCACAAAAGCCTGAGAAAAAAGGGTACAGCTTGTATTTTCCATACCGGCATACAAAAAGTCTTTAACGGGTACTTGTTTGTAGGTTTGCCAAGGATAGGCTACTCCTATTTCTTCTTCCAAAAAATCAAATATCTCTTTGGTATATCGATACGTAGGCTCTAGCTGTAAGGTATCTGGTGTAGCAATGAATTGCTCTAGAAGGATACCGCTGTTAGAAAACAATGTCGACCCTGTAAAATTTCCGACGGCAAAAGCAACCAAATAACTCGACATAGGCTGTTCCATATCAAAAAACCAACCTATGTACCCATCACTATCGACCGTATTTTTTAACACCCCGTTACTCACGACCGTTTTCCCATCGGGAACAACTACCGTAAGATCAAATTCAATTTTATCGTTCATGTCATCAATACTGGGTAGCCAATGAGAAGTATTTTTACCTTGACCCTGAGTCCAAATTTGATCTCCAACAAAATACAAAGCCTTCTTGGGTGTGGCTAGATACTCAAAACGAACGCTGTATTCATAGTCCTTTTCAAAATCACCATGCAACCAAATTTTAGTATCATCAAAATGCACTTCTATCTTACCATCTCCTTTACTTTCTGGGTTTATAGGCTCCATAGCAATACCATCTAAGTAGATCTTATCTGTATTTTCTAGCATGGTAAAGGTAACATTTACATTCCCCGTAATTTGTTTTGAGACAGCATCTGGAGTCACAACCGCCGAAACACGTGTAATATCAACAGTGGTAGTTTGTTGAGAAATGGATAGGAATGGAAAAATTAAAAAAAGAAGGTATTTCATAAAAAGATACTAGCAAATGTGTTGCCAAATTAAGTAAATTCGTTGTATGAATCCCAACTTTTTACAAACTCCTATAGAATACCTTAAAGGCGTAGGGCCTAATAGGGCAGATTTGTTAAAAAAAGAATTGGGAATTTTCACCTTTCAAGATTTACTCAACCTCTTTCCCAACAGATATTTAGATCGGACCAAATACTACAAAATAGCAGATTTACAGCGTAACAGTGCCGATGTGCAGGTTATTGGTAAGATCACCCATTTAAAAACAGTAGAACAAAAACGTGGAAAACGTCTCGTTGCTGCCTACAGAGATGCAAATGGGACAATGGAACTTGTTTGGTTTAGAGGCCATAAATGGATCAAAGAAAATCTTAAACTCAACGAGCCTTATGTAGCCTTCGGAAAAACAAATTGGTATAATGGCACTTTTTCTATGCCACATCCAGAGCTAGAGTTACTAAAAGAACACCAAAGTAAATTGCGTTCTGCATTACAACCTATCTATCCATCTACAGAAAAATTAGGGAATAGCGGCATCACAAACAGAGTGATTAACGGGCTCATGGAACAGCTCTTTTCTGAGCTCAAAAATAGCTTTGTAGAAACCCTTTCGCCAAGCATTTTAGAAGCCCTGAAATTAATGCCAAAAGGGCAAGCAATTTTTAATATTCATTTTCCAGAGAATGGGGAAGAATTGGCAAGAGCTCGATATCGATTAAAATTTGAAGAATTATTCTTTATCCAACTACAATTATTATTAAAAAATCTTATACATAAAAGCAAAATTAAAGGGTATCCGTTTACACAAATAGGGGAGCTTTTTAACAGCTTCTACAAAGCGCATTTACCCTTCGAGTTAACGGGTGCTCAAAAAAGAGTGATTAAAGAAATTCGTCAGGATTTAGGAAGCAATGCGCAAATGAACCGACTCCTTCAAGGAGATGTAGGGAGCGGAAAGACCATTGTAGCGCTATTATCAATGTTAATAGCGATTGACAATGGGTTTCAAGCCTGTTTAATGGCGCCTACTGAAATTTTGTCAGTCCAACACTATAACGGTCTATTAGAATTATGTAATAAACTAAAAATCAGTATTTCATTACTTACTGGGTCAACTAAAACTTCAAATAGAAAGAATATTCATGAATCGCTAGAAAATGGGGAGCTAAACATCCTCATTGGCACACATGCGTTGCTGGAAGACAAAGTGAAATTTAAAAATTTAGGACTCGCAATTATTGACGAACAACATCGTTTTGGAGTTGCACAACGTAGCAAGTTGTGGCACAAAAATGAATATCCACCACATGTTTTAGTCATGACTGCTACCCCTATACCAAGAACACTTGCCATGAGTGTATATGGGGACTTAGATATTAGTGTTATTGATGAACTACCTCCAGGAAGAAAAGACATTAAAACTGTACACCGATTTGACACCAATAGACTCAAAGTTTTTAAATTTATTAGAGACGAAATTGCCCTCGGTAGACAGGTGTATATTGTATACCCATTGATACAAGAGAGTGAAGCCTTAGATTACAAAGATTTAATGGATGGCTATGAAAGTATCGCGAGAGAATTTCCGCAGCCAAAATACCAAATCTCAATTGTTCATGGAAAAATGAAACCATCCGATAAAGAATTTGAAATGAATCGCTTTATAAAAGGTGAAACTCAGATTATGGTCGCAACCACAGTCATAGAAGTAGGTGTTAATGTACCCAACGCCTCTGTGATGATCATTGAAAGTGCCGAACGCTTTGGTTTATCGCAATTGCACCAACTTAGAGGACGTGTAGGTCGTGGCGCAGAGCAAAGCTACTGTATTTTAATGACCAGTTACAAGCTATCTGCCGATGCAAAAACGCGCCTAGAAACCATGACGCGCACCAGCGATGGTTTCGAAATAGCCGAAGTAGACCTAAAACTAAGAGGGCCAGGAGACATTATGGGCACACAACAAAGTGGAGTACTTAACCTTAGAATTGCAGACATAATAAAAGATACTGAAATTCTAAAGCTCGCAAGAAGCTATGCCTTTCAAACACTTAAAGAAGATCCTTCCTTATCCTTACCTAAAAATGCAGCCATTAAAAACACCTACGCGCAAATGGCTAAGTATCGGAATATTTGGAATTATATTTCTTAACCATATCGAGGCAGAAACAAAAGACTTAAAATATCTTCTCAATTTTCACTATAATTTAATTGCATAAAATTATATTTGCTACCCTTGAAACAGTAGTGCTTTATGAAGAAATCCCAACTTTCAAATTTTTTAAGAAGTTTAAACCTTATCTATACTACAGATAAAGTGCGTTTTCATGTAGAGCGTTTCAAGAACAAGCAAAAGAATAATGCCTTCAAAAAAGCAAACCCTACAGTCGCTTTACCACCAGACTACTTGATGTACGAGTCTTTTATGATGGATTACAGCGCTTATTACGAACAAGGAAAAAACTCTGCCAAGTGGATTGCTGGACATTTTGGGAAGCACATAGAACTCAAAAACAAAAAAATATTGGATTGGGGTTGTGGTCCAGGAAGAATCATACGCCATCTACCTGAAGTCATCGGAAATGGATGCGAATATTTTGGAACAGACTACAATAAAAAATCCATAGATTGGTGCTCAAAAAACATTCCAGGAATTGCTTTTAACAATAACACCTTAGAAGCAAAATTACCCTACAAAGACAATAGTTTTGATGTTATTTACGGACTCTCAATCTTCACCCATCTTTCCGAAAAAATGCATGATGACTGGTATGCAGAGCTGTATCGAGTACTAGCCAAAGATGGAATTTTACTTCTTACCACTCAAGGCAATAACTACCTATCTAAACTTGCCGAAAAAGAACAAGAAGCCTACCATGCAGGAAAATTAGTAGTCCGAGGTAAGGTAAAAGAAGGACATCGCACCTACTCTGCTTTTCACCCAAAAGCATTCATGGAAAAATTATTCCAGAACAGCACTATTGTAGACCATATTGAAACCAAACCAGAAGGAATTTGGATTCCTCAAGATATTTGGATGGTTAGGAAATAGATTGGTGACGGGTGACCGATGACAGATGAGGGATGAAGATTTCTTGATGTGTTGATTTGAAGATTTATGTTTTTTAGTGCCTTGTTAATTTGAGCCTGTCGAAGCATCGTTGCCACATCACTAAACTTTTAAACTCATAAACACCTCAACTCTTCAACTTTTAAAAAACAACTACTCTTCCAACAATTGCCCTACAAACACTTCAAACTCCGAAACAAAATCATCATACTTCTCCCCTGTTGCGGGCCCATTAAATCCTGTATGTATTTTGCGTACTTCTCCTTTTTTATCTAAGAACAAGGTTGTAGGATAACTTAACACATGATTTAGCATAGGGAGCTTTTCATTTGCTTTTTGTTTGCTACTGGTGCCATATTGCGCTAATAAAATAGGATACGGGACTCCAACAGATGTTTTTAACTTATTAATGGCTTTCATAGCACTCATCTCTGTTTTTGCGTATTCGAAGGCCAAAGAAACGATCTCAAAATCATCACGATGTAGGTCTTTGTAGAACTGAGAGAAATACTTGGTTTCATCTAAACAATTCGGACACCAAGTACCCATGATTTGAACAAGTACAACCTTGTTTTTAAATCGATCATCCTCTAAAGACGCATAGGTTCCGTTTGTATCTTTAAAACGAAAAGCCAGACCATCATACCCATCTTTGATATAGGTTAAACGCTCTGCAGAAGGAAGCTCGTAGTTATTATTTAACGTTGCTACAAAAGGCTCTTTCCAGTGATTACCACTGTAAAAAGAACCTACCATGGTACTATCGGTAACAACGGCTTCAAACAAAAAGGCGTGTGCTCCATCGAAGGTAGAAAGCTTTAAGGTGTCACCGCTCACAATTCCCTCCAAATACCTGTAATCTCCTGTTGTGGTCCTAAAAGTACCAGTAACCAGGTCTCCTTTTTGCTCAAAAATTCCTTTGGCTATATATCTATCTGCTGGAGTTTCAGGAGAAAAAACAGTCTCCCAATTACCAGTAATGTTCGTAGCAGCCTTTGTATGTACTTTAAATCTTGGCGATTCTCCATGCACCATAGTAAAAGGCACTACCCTATCTAAACTTGGTTTTATAAAACTTCCGCTAATTTTTTTGTCAGTATACAAACCTTTAAAAATCCCTTCAAAAACAGGGTGTTCAATATGAATACTATCCCCCAGAATAGTGATGTCTGTAATTTTTACTTCTTCTTCGGCATTGTAAAAAGTCATTGTGGTATCTGCGTGAACCCTTACATTGAATGGAATATCATGACTTTTATCTATTACAAGAGAAGCCCTCCATGGTCCTTGTGCTAATGCGTTTTGAGTGCTCACATTTCCGCAGGAAAAAAAGCCCATAGCGACACAAATAACAATAAAATATTTCATAGGATGTTTTTTTACATAATCTTGGTTCGAAAATCATAAAAGTACTTACAAAAAACCAAGGTATTGTTATCTTTGCTCCTCTTTAAGAAAAATGCACTATGAAGATTTCGTACAACTGGCTTAAACAATTTATCAACACAGACTGGAATGCCGAAGAAACTGGAGAACTATTAACAGATTTAGGTCTTGAAATAGAAGGGATTACACCATTTTCTTCTGTGCCTGGAGGTCTTGAAGGAGTTGTGGTAGGCCATGTACTTTCTTGTGAGCAGCACGAAAATGCAGATCGCTTAAAAGTTACTCAAGTTGACGTTGGGACTGGAGAGCCTGTACAAATAGTGTGTGGTGCACCAAATGTTGCTGCAGGGCAAAAAGTACCCGTAGCTACTGTAGGTACTACATTGTACGATCCAGAAGGAAAACCTTGGAAGATTAAAAAAGGAAAAATTAGAGGTGAAGTAAGCCAAGGAATGATTTGCGCAGAAGATGAGCTAGGACTAGGGAAATCACATGATGGAATCATGGTGCTTGACGAAAATTGTATTGCTGGTACACCGGCTTCGGAAATTTTAGAAGTCGAAAATGATGTCGTATTCGAAATTGGATTAACACCCAATCGTGCCGATGCCATGAGCCACTGGGGAGTTGCTCGCGACCTTCGTGCTGGTTTGATACAAAAAGATATTTCTTTAGAACTCATAACACCTTCTACTACCAATTTTAAGATTGAAAACAGAATGCTTAAAATGGAGGTGCATGTTGAAAACAATGACCTTGCTCCACGCTATTGTGGGGTTACTATCAGTGAGATTGTGGTGCAAGAATCACCATCTTGGTTACAAAATAGATTGAAAGCAATTGGTTTAGCCCCTATTAATAATGTGGTAGATGCCACCAATTATGTATTGCATGAACTAGGGCAGCCGCTACACGCTTTTGATGCTAATAAAATACAGGGCAACGAGGTGCATGTAAAAACTTTGCCAGCTGGAACAAAATTCACTACCCTGGACGGAGTAGAAAGAGAACTACACGAAGAAGATTTAATGATTTGTGATGCAGAAAAACCGATGTGCATCGCAGGAGTTTTTGGAGGTGCAGACAGCGGTGTAACCAATGCAACCAATAGTATCTTTTTAGAGAGCGCTTATTTTAATCCTGTTAGTGTTCGTAAAACAGCAAAACGTCACGGACTCAACACAGATGCATCGTTTAGATTTGAGCGTGGTATTGATCCAAACGCAACAGAATATGCGCTTATGCATGCTGCCATTCTTATTTGCGAATTAACTGGCGGAAATATTACAAGCGATATTATTGATGTGTATCCAAAGAAAATTGAAGACCACCAAGTGTTTTTAAACTACGATAAGGCAACTGCACTTATTGGGCAAGAAATAGACAGAGAAACCATAAAAAACATTTTATCTTCTCTGGAAATTAAAGTAAATAATGTCACAGAAACTGGCATAGGAATGACTATTCCTGCGTATAGAAATGACGTCACTCGTGAAGCAGATGTTATCGAAGAAATATTACGTGTGTATGGCTATAACAATATTGATGTTTCTTCTAAGCTAAACGCCTCTATTGCAAGCACGATTGGTGTAAAAGACTATGAAGTGCAAAATAAAGTTGCCACGCAATTAACAGCTTTAGGTTTTCATGAGATGTTGAATAATTCATTAACATCTCCTACCTATATATCTCTTTCTGAAACTTTAAAAGACGATCACAGTGTTACGATGCTGAACCCTTTGAGCAACGATTTGTCTGTGATGCGTCAATCCATGTTATTTGGCGGACTAGAATCGCTAGCCTACAATACCAACAGAAAGGCTAACAATGTAAAGTTTTTTGAGTTTGGGAACACCTACAAAAACTTTGATAGCGGTAGAGAAGAAAAGAAACACCTCTCATTATTAATAACAGGAAATAAAGCACAAGACAGTTGGACAAATGCTTCAGAAAAGGGAGATTTCTTTTTCTTTAAAGGTATTGTAACGGCAGTTTTAAACAGATTAGGAATTACTAACATTTCAGAAAAAGAAGTAAAAAGTGATCTGTTTTCTGAAGGGATTACTATTGCATCAAACAAGAAAGCCGTTGTTTCTTTTGGAGTAGTTGCTAAGAAAGTGACAAAACACTTTGGTATAGATGCCGAGGTATTATACGCCGATTTCGATTGGAGTACTATTCTAACCATGCTTGATACACAAAACTTTGTGGTACAACCTATTTCTAAGTTCCCTAAAGTAAAACGTGATTTCGCTTTATTACTAGACGAGTCTGTTGGTTTTGGTGACTTAAAAAATATAGCCTTCCAAACAGAAAGAAGCTTGTTGAAAGAAGTACAGCTTTTTGATGTGTACACTGGAAAGAAATTACCTGATGGTAAAAAATCATACGCTTTAAGTTTTACACTACAAGACGAAAACAAAACACTTACCGACAAACAGATTGACAAAATCATGAACAAATTGCAGCAGCGTTTTGAGAAAGATTTTGGAGCTTCACTGCGATAAAAATCTCCCCGCATATACCCTTAAAAATCCTGTTTACAAACAGGATTTTTTTTGTGTAAAAACAAGTAGTTTCCGCAATTTAATTTAAATACTTAAAAATCAAGTATTTACACCTGATTCGTTTTTAACAATCGTTCTTAGTTTTGAAATGTCAAAATATTGGAAGTACTATTTTCTAATATCAAAACATCATTAATGGAGCAGAAACCATATTAAAAACGGGCGGTATCCGAAAAGCCTGAGAGTAAGAAAACAATTTTAAATTTCAATACAATGGAAACAAAAAAATCTCAAATTAAAGCACTACGCTTTACAAACCCGACAAATCATGTAATAGATGTCTCAGGATCATCTTCTGAATCCTTCTCAATAGAAGTAAAAGGAACTGGTTCTTTAACAGGCCTAAGTTACACAATACCAGCTCATGCCAAAGGTAGTATTTATGCTAAACTTAGCCTTATTGCTATGTCGAGCGAAGATGTTAAAAATCTAAATGAATTAGCATTAGGGATGCTCAATGCTTCTCAAAAAGAAGAAATTAAATCTCACGAAAAAATTTCGGCAAGCGCAAACTTAAGTATTTGGAGTTGGTTTTTTGGGGGAGCCGGAGCTTCAGCGTCTTATGAGAAAACAACAGAGATAATGAAATCAAAAGGCCTAACTGAAGCACAAATTACTGAGTTAATGAATACATTTTTAGATATTGCGTCAAAGAGAAATGAAGTTGAAATAAATTTTGATGTAGACAACTCAATGAATGATTATTCTGTATCAGGTGATTTATACCTGTACACACTTTCTGGAAGCATTCAAACAGAAAAAGGAACGCAACAATATAGAATGCTTGCTGACAGAGGAAACGCTGGTGATTTACCTTCTCATGGAGGAGCACCTGCAGAAGGCGAAGTTATTGCACTAAATTAATTTCATCAATACACCTTCAAATAGTAAACTCCCTAATTTAAAAAAATGCTCCATTACCTTGTTCGTATACTGTTAAAGAACTCTTAAGGCACTGTACATACTTGAAGATTTGAATATCTTTGAGATTCACTTATTATTAAGATTTCTATCCAATATGCGAATTTTATTTTTAGCCGCAGTAAGCTTTCTACTTACCAGTTTTAGTGCCTTTGCACAGCAACCGCAAAAACCAACAGCTTCTGAAATTTATCACAAACTACAAAAGCTTAATTTTTTAGGAAGTGCATTATACGTAGCAGCCCATCCCGATGATGAGAATACAAGACTTATTTCTTACTTAGCAAACGATGTACATGCCCGTACCGCATACTTATCACTCACGCGAGGTGATGGTGGACAAAACTTAATTGGTCCAGAAATCAGAGAATTATTAGGCGTAATTAGAACACAAGAATTACTAGCAGCACGAAGAACGGATGGTGGAGAACAACTTTTTACAAGAGCCAATGATTTTGGCTACTCAAAACACCCAGATGAAACTTTAGAAATTTGGAATAAAGATGCTGTGTTAAGCGACGTAGTGAGAGCTATTAGAAAGTTTAAACCCGATGTAATTATAAATCGATTTAATCACAGAAATCCAGGAACTACGCATGGACATCACACTTCATCTGCTATGCTTAGTTTTGAAGCATTTGATCTAGTAGGCGATATCAATAAATATCCAGAAACAGTAGCTACGTTTGGAGCTTGGCAACCAAAAAGACTTATGTTTAACACCTCTTGGTGGTTCTATGGAAGCAGAGAAAAATTTGAAAAAGCAGATAAATCTAAATTAGTCTCTGTAGAAACAGGAAACTACTACCCAGCACTTGGACTTTCGAATGGAGAAATTGCATCCTTGAGTAGAAGCATGCACAAATCGCAAGGTTTTGGTAGTACAGGAACACGTGGGAGTCAGACCGAATATCTTGAATTTTTAAAAGGAGATTTTCCAGAAGACACTTCAAATCTATTTGATGGTATAGACACTAGCTGGTCTAGAATAGAAGGTGGTGCAGCGATTAGGGAGATTTTAATTCCGTTAGAGAAGGATTTCAACTTTCAAAATCCTTCTTTAAATCTTGGCCCCTTATTACGCGCCTATGACCTTTTGGAAAAAACAAAAGACAGCCATTGGAGAACTATCAAATTAGCAGAATTAAAACAACTTATAACAGATTGTAGCGGATTGTTTTTAGAGGCAGTGGCTAACACACAAAGCATCAACCCAAAAGGAAACTTTACGGTAGCTATTGAGGCCGTTAATAGAAGTGCAAATGCAGTAGTTTTAAAATCGGTTACGACAAAATCTGGGAAGGTACTCGCTAGTAATTATATGCCACTTGCTAGTAACACAAAACAACAATTTGAAGTCGAGGTAGTTTCAGAAAACACCTTACCCTCAACTCCCTATTGGTTGACATCTAAAGGTTCTCTAGGAATGTACAATGCGCCACTAGATAAGATTGGATTGCCTGAGACACCAGCGCCTGAGCAAGTTGTTTTTAATCTTGTTATGGGTCAACTAGAAATGAGCATCACAAAAGATGTTGTTTATAAGTTCAACGACCCTGTAGATGGAGAGGTATACAGACCCTTTCAAGTATTGCCCGAAGCATCTTCCAGTATTGCGGAGAAAGTAATCATTTTTGCCAATGAAAAATCACAACAAGTACCTGTCATCGTAAAAGCTGGAAGAGATAATCTTGATGGTACGCTACAATTAAATGCGCCAAAAGGCTGGACCGTTTCTCCGCCGCAGACTTTTGAATTGGAACGCCTTGGCGAAACTGTAACTTTAGTCTTTACAGTGACACCGCCAACAACACAAAGTGAAGGGTATTTAAAACCTTTTATTCAGGTGGGAGATCGTTATTACGATAAAGAACTTATTGAAATTGATTATGATCATATCCCTTACCAATCGGTATTATTGCCAAGCGAAGCAAAAGTTGCTCGTATCAATATTGAAAAAAGAGGAGAAAATATTGGGTATATTGAAGGCGCTGGAGATGCTATCCCAGAGAGTTTAGAACAAATAGGATACAATGTAACGACGATAGATGTTGCTAATATTTCAGCAGAAAAACTAAAACAATTCGATGCCATTGTGGTTGGAATTAGAGCTTATAACACTGTACCAGAAATGGCATTTGCTCAAAAGGAATTAAACAAATATGTTGAAAATGGAGGCACCATGCTAGTGCAATACAACACAAGACATAGAATGGTTACCAAAGACATTGCACCTTATTCGATTGAACTCTCAAGAGATCGCGTTACCGATGAATTTTCTGAAGTGAACATTTTAGCCAAAAAACATGAAGTATTAAACACACCTAATAAAATTACCCAAGATGATTTTAAAAACTGGGTGCAAGAACGCGGCTTGTATTTCCCAAACAAATGGGCAAAAGAATTTACTCCTATCCTGGGTATGAATGACAAAGGCGCTAAGGAATCCAAAGGATCTTTATTAGTAGCCGAATATGGAAAAGGTCATTATATCTATACCGGTTTGAGTTTCTTTAGAGAACTTCCAGCAGGTGTTCCTGGAGCATATCGATTATTTGCGAATCTTATTTCTATTGGGAAGTAACCAAAAAAAAAATGGAAGAACAAGAAAACATAATTCCGAAAGAGAAGTTAGTGTGGAAGAAAAAATTCACACTCGTATTGGTGTTTAATGCCTTGTACATTGTTCTATTTTATTTACTAATGAAACACTTTGCCTAAATGCAACAGATCGATTGGTATATCCTTATTGGAACGTTATTATTTATTGTATTATATGGCACCTACAAATCGCGTGGAAGTCAAAATGTAACCGACTATCTCAAAGGCGGAAGCGATTCTAGGTGGTGGACCATTGGTCTTAGTGTTATGGCAACTCAGGCAAGTGCCATTACTTTTTTATCGACACCCGGACAAGCGTTTCACAGCGGGATGGGCTTTGTTCAATTTTATTTTGGTCTTCCCATTGCCATGGTGGTTATTTGTTTGGTCTTTATCCCTATTTACCACAGACTCAAAGTATTTACCGCCTACGAATATTTAGAAACTCGTTTTGATCTAAAAACAAGAACGCTTACAGCCATTTTATTTCTAGTGCAACGTGGCTTAGCTGCAGGAATTACCATCTTTGCCCCAGCAATTATTCTTTCGGCTGTGTTGGGTTGGGATTTAGTGATGCTAAATGTTATAATTGGTGTCCTAGTAATTATTTACACTGTAAGCGGTGGTACCAAAGCCGTTAGCGTGACACAAAAACAACAAATGGGAATCATTTTTGGAGGCATGTTCTTAGCATTTTTATTAATACTAAACTACCTGCCACTAGACATTACATTTACCAAAGCGCTTGAAATTGCTGGAGCTAGTGGAAAAATGGAAATCCTAGATTTTTCATTCGATTTCAATAACAAGTATACCTTCTGGAGTGGTATTATTGGTGGTAGTTTTTTAGCGCTCTCTTACTTCGGGACAGATCAAAGCCAAGTACAACGATACTTAAGCGGGAAGTCGATGAAAGAAATGCAAATGGGAATGATCTTTAATGGATTACTAAAAGTACCCATGCAGTTTTTTATTCTGCTAGTGGGTATTATGGTATTTGTTTTTTATCAATTTAATAGTTCTCCATTACACTTCAACCCAAGTGCCGTAAACGACGTGCTTGCTTCTGAATACGAAGAAGACTACCGAGCTTTAGAATTTGAAAAAGACAAACTAGAAGTTGCCATCAAAGAACAACAATTACAGTATGCTGTATTGACAGATGAAGGTCAAAAAATAACTGTACGAACTGCAATTAAAGACTTACAAACACAAGAAACTGGATTGAGAACACAATCTAAAGAACTCATCAAAAAAGCAAATCCAGCGGCAGAAACCAACGATAAAGATTATGTGTTTATACATTTTATTTTAAATAATCTTCCGCGAGGTCTAATTGGTTTATTGTTAGCCGTTATTTTAAGCGCTGCCATGTCTTCTACTGCATCTGAGTTAAATGCATTAGGCTCTACCACTACAATTGATTTATACAAGCGCAACAATCAAGGCAAAAGTGATAAACATTATGTAAATGCTTCAAAAGGATTTACTATGTTATGGGGCGTGATAGCAATTCTGGTCGCTTGTGTTGCAAACTTGTTTGAAAACTTAATTGAACTCGTCAACATTATTGGTTCTATTTTCTACGGAAATGTTCTAGGTATTTTCTTACTAGCATTCTTTTTCAAATACGTAAAAAGCAAAGCTGTATTTATCGCTGCCATTATTACGCAAGCCATTATTATTTACATCTGGTATATTGACTTAATGCCCTATTTATGGCTTAACCTAGCTGGATCTGTCTTAGTGATTGCCATTGCGTTTTTATTACAAGGAGTGCTTGGTCAAGCAGACAAGAATGCAGAACCTATTCAATAAAAAAATTTTATGATTTCAAGATTTTATAGACTATTCATCTGTACGTTATTACTTTCTAGTTTGACGAAAGTAACTGCTCAAAAAGCCACTACTTTAACAGACTTCTTTAAATACAATCCAGCGCTAGAACATACTGTAGATACTATTTTTCAATCATTATCAGATAGAGAACGTATTGCTCAAATGATTGTAACCTCTGCTGGTGAATTAGGAAAACCAAATGCTACCGTATTACAATTAGCAAAAGAAAATAAAATTGGAGGAGTTGTTTTTCTAAAAGGGACCAAAGAGAATCATAAAAAAATGATTGATAGTTTAAATGCTATTGGAAACGCTCAAGATCAATTACCGCTGCTCTTTTCTATTGATGCAGAACCTAGTCTTTACAACGGAAGACTGCAAGGCACCGCACCTTTACTAAATACCATAGACATTAAAACCAAAAGACAATCTGACTCTATTGCGCGAATTATTAATAAAGACTTATTGGAAATTGGGTTTCATCAAAATTTTGCACCTGTGGTTGATATTAGTCCACAAAATGAAGCGATTAAAAACAGAAGTTTTGGAAATGACAAAGAACAAGTAATTGCACTAAGTAAAGCATTTATAAAGACAAGTCAAGAACAAGGTATCATTGCAACTGCAAAACATTTCCCTGGTCATGGACTAGTGGTTGGAGACACTCACAAGAAATCTGTTTATATAGATGGTGAATTACAGGAGTTGGATGTGTATCCACCCCTTATTGAAGCAGAAGTCTTATCTATTATGATGGCACATATTACCATTAACAACAATCCTAAATACAATACCAATGAGCTTCCTGCAAGCTGTTCTAGAAATATTGTAACAGGTTTATTAAAAGAAGAATTAGGATTTAAAGGCCTTATTATCACAGATGCATTAAATATCATGAAAGCCGTAACCATTATTGAAAATGCTCCATTAGTAGCTTCTAAAGCAGGTTGCGATATGTTACTCATGCCTATAGATGAAACAAAAACCATCAACTCCATTTTGGAAGAGATACAAAAAGACGAGGCGTATAAGCAACAAGTCTATCAATCTGTAAAAAAGATTATTCGCTTAAAAGTGTGTACTGGTTTACTATAACATTCTTTATCTCACATAAAAAACCCTTAGCAAGATTTGCTAAGGGTTTTGTATTTTAAAGATGGTTGTTATTATTTAGCTCCCCACTCTTTTAACGATTTTTTGTTTAAAGCAACGTAATCCATGTTACCCGCTTTTTCTGCTTGTGCCATAGATGCTTTAGCAGCTTTTATCGCTCCTTTAGTATCTCCAGATTTTGCATAGATTAAAGACTGCTGTCTTTTGTACCAGTAAGCGTTATCGTTTGAAGCAACTGCTTTGTCAATCCAAGTTTTTGCTTTATTGATGTCTTTCCCTGTTTCTAGGTAATAAACAGCAGCATTATAATAGTCTCTTCCACTTGGCTCTCCCATTACTCTATCAATGTTTGCAGATACCATTTTATCTGTCATCACTTTAAAAGGAATAGCAACATACGTCTTATCCCACATGATACCTAAGTTAGCACCATCGTTTTTAAGATCGTCAAAAGACATGGTAAAGGTTTCAACACTCATAGGCATTGCGTAGGTTTGCGCAGTTAATTGTGCAACTACTTTACTATCATCCCATTCTTGAGGAGTTCCCCAGTTTTGAGTGTCATTATAGAAATACACTTCCCAGTTTTTAGCACCTGGCTTTGTGAAGATAGCATAGGTCCCAGCTTTTACTTCTTTTCCAGCAATCATGACATCATCACCAAAAGTGATCATTGAGTTTTGGTTTGCTCCCGTTCGCCACATCTTGTCATAAGGAACTAAATCACCAAAAATAGTACGACCTTTTACAGAAGGGCGAGAATATTTTACAGTTACATCTGTTAATCCAACTTTTTGTTCTAATGTTTGAAACGGGCTTGGTGCCGGAGTTTCAATTTGTGCGCTTGTTACTAGTGTCATGGCCACCATAGCAACAAATAAAAATACGTTTTTCATAGTGTTATGTTAATTGTTTATAATCTCGTAAAAGTACAAAATGCACCCTATACCCCTTTGTTAACAAAAGCCTAAAAAAGATTCCATTTTCTGTTTACCTTTACAAAATGACAAAACGTTTTATTGCTGAAATAATAGGAACCTTTGCCCTTGTTTTTTGTGGTACTGGAGCCATGGTCATTAATGACTTTACGGGAGGTACCGTAACACATGTTGGTATTGCCATCACTTTTGGACTCATCGTTATGGGCATGATTTATGCCTTCGGAGATATTAGCGGTGCTCATATGAATCCTGCAGTCACTATTGCCTTTGCATACGCAAAAAAGTTTCCCTGGAAGGAAGTTCCGCTATACGCACTTGCCCAGCTCATAGGTGCCTTTATTGCTAGTGGCTTACTCTTGTATTTATTTCCCGATAGCGAAACCCTAGGTGCCACCTTACCACAACTCTCGGCACTAAAAGTGTTTATTTTTGAAGTCCTGCTCTCCTTCTTTTTGATGGTTGTAATTATAAACGTTTCTACAGGCTCTAAAGAAATTGGCGTCATTGCAGGAATTGCTATTGGTAGTGTTGTACTGCTAGAAGCTATGTTTGCTGGACCTATTACAGGAGCCTCTATGAACCCAGCTCGTTCTATAGCTCCTGCTGTTGTTTCTGGAAATATAGCCGACCTATGGATTTACATCTTCGCTCCTGTAGTTGGTTGTGTATTAGCTGTAGTTAGTTGCAAATTGGTCAAAGATGAACAATGCTGCGATGATGAGTGTTAGTTTTTCTTCGGAAATTCCCTAAATAGAAACCCCTTCCAAAAGATTAAGTGTTAGAAAGTAGCATCGGAACATAAAATTTCCGAAGTGAGGCTTGCTATCTTTTTATTTTTTTGTTTAACATTAACATTTAAACATGAAACAAATGTTTATTTTTAAAAATTAAAATCTTAGTGTTCATATTTTATGTTTATTGCTAAAATAGGAAACACAAGTAACAGCCTAGCCTAATGAAGATATACACATTACACACCAAACAAAACCTCCCCATTTCTAAAGAAAAAGCGTGGGAATTCTTATCGGACCCAAAGAACCTCAAATCCATAACCCCAGAATCTATGGGATTTGATATTCAATCTGGTGCAGATAGAGCAATGTACCCCGGACAACTTATCCAATATATGGTGACTCCGTTACTGGGTATTAGAACAAAATGGGTGACAGAGATTACACACGTAAAAGAAGGCGTTTACTTTGTGGATGAACAACGTTTTGGACCCTATGCGCTTTGGCATCACAAACATTTTCTAAAAACTATTGAAGGTGGTGTAGAAATGGAGGACATTATAGACTACATGTTACCCTTGGGTTGGTTAGGACAATTAGTACATCCATTTTTAGTAAAACAAAAACTAAATAAGATTTTTGAATACAGAAAAAACAAACTTGAAGAACTCTTTGGAACCTTATAACATTTCAAAAGACCAAAACACATGAAAAATATTTTACTCATTGGAGGTTCTTATGGTATTGGAGCAAGTATTGCTTCACTACTAAAAGATGAACACACCATTTATGTTGCCTCCAGAACGAACGATCAAATACCACAAGGAGTTACACACTTCGAATTTGATGCACTTACAGACGACATCAACACATTGGCACTACCTGAAACACTAGATGGCTTAGTATATTGCCCAGGAAGTATCAATTTAAAACCCTTTAAAAGGCTCAAGCGAGAAGCATTTCAAGAGGATTTAAATGTTAATTTTTTATCCCTAATGCAAATAACACAAGCATTATTACCTAAATTAACAACTTCAAATCAAGCGAGTTTGGTGTTTTTTAGTACAGTAGCGGTAAAAGTTGGAATGCCTTTTCACACAAGCGTCGCTGCTGCAAAAGGGGCTATTGAAGGTTTTTCAAAAGCATTGGCGGCAGAATATGCTCCCAAAATGCGTGTCAACGTTATTGCGCCCTCTTTAACAGATACACCACTAGCTGGAAGGTTATTATCTAATGAAGAGAAAAAAGAGAAAATGGGAGAACGTCATCCACTAAAAAGAATTGGTACTACCACAGATATTGCCAATCTTGCTTGCTTCTTATTAAGCGATCAATCTAGCTGGATTACAGGCCAAGTAATTGGCATTGATGGGGGTAAATCCACACTCCAAACACAATAGCATGGCAGACAAAGTAAATATATTTTGGTTTCGGAGAGATTTGAGATTAGAAGACAATGTAGGCTTTTATAACGCCCTCCGTGGCAAACAACCAGTACTTCCAATTTTTATTTTTGATACCGAAATTTTAGATAAGCTACCTAAAGACGATGCCCGTGTAACGTTTATCTACAACACACTGCAAGACATGAGAACAGCTCTAGAAACTCATGGGAGCAGTCTTGCCATTTATTATGGAAAACCGTTAGCTATTTTTAAAGAGCTTTGTAAAACGTATGCCATTCAGAATGTTGTAACCAATAGAGATTATGAGCCTTATGGACAAGAAAGGGATGCGAGCATTAAAGCATATTTAGCAACACGCCAACAAGATGATGGAGATTACCATATAGGTTTCTACGATTATAAGGATCATGTTATTTTTGAAAAAGACCAAGTTGTAAAAGAGGACGGACTCCCTTATGTTGTTTACACACCTTATAAAAACAAATGGAAATCTATTTTTAAACCTGAAAGCCATTTAAAATACTACCAAACCAGTAACCACTTTAGTAATCTATATAAAAGTAAATCTCTTCCGAATACAACATTAGAAAAAATGGGCTTTGAGAAAGCATCTATTACTGTACCCATGTACAAGGTGACTCCAACACTCATTCAGAATTATGAAGAAACCAGAGATTTCCCAGCACTAAATGGCACCTCGAATCTTGGTCCGCATTTACGTTTTGGAACAGTAAGTATTAGAGCCATGGTTAAAAAAGCCATTGCTGAAAAGAATGAAGTTTTTTGGAGTGAGCTTATCTGGCGTGAGTTTTTTATGCAAATATTTTGGCATTTCCCTCACACTCAAGAAAAAGCCTTTAGATCAAAGTATGATAGGATTGAATGGAGAAACAACGAAGCTGACTTTGAACGCTGGAAAAACGGAAATACAGGATACCCTCTAGTCGATGCAGGCATGCGAGAATTAAATGAAACCGGACACATGCACAATAGGGTACGCATGCTAGTAGCTAGTTTTTTATGCAAACACTTGTTAATAGACTGGCGTTGGGGAGAAACTTATTTTGCCGAAAAATTATTAGACTATGAACGCTCAAGCAATGTGGGTAACTGGCAATGGGCCGCTGGAAGTGGTGTGGATGCAGCACCATATTTTAGAATCTTTAACCCTATCACACAGGTTGACAAATTTGACAAGCAACACACCTACATCAAAAAATGGGTGCCAAAATACAACACAGATGCCTATCCAGATATGATGGTAGATCATAAAATGGCAAGAGAACGTTGCCTAAAAACATACAAAGAAGCAGTAAACAACTAATACTTAACTATGTACACATTATAATTATTTTTGCTTTTTATCTTAAAAATATGCTTTTAATCGCATTTTTATTTATATTTAACCCTAATTAACCGATTATAAGATTAGCATTGTCCCAAATATATGCTTATGGAAACGCCCCTAGAAACCTTTAGTAACGAGGAAATTACAGTTACTTTTGAACCAAGAAAATGTGTAAATGCAGAAAAATGTGCTCGCGGACTTAGTGATGTTTTTAGAACATCTGTAATTCCTTGGATTGATTTGGATGCTGCACAAACGCAAGAAATTATTTCTCAAATAAAGAAATGTCCTTCTGGCGCTCTTAATTTTTGTTCTCATACAAATTCAAACTAATCGTAAGTAGCCTACTACAAAACTTGCATGTTGCATACAATTTTACTACTCTTGCAGAGTTACTAAAGTGTACTTAATTAACCCCACCATTATGAATATAAAAACACTCCTCACTACGGTATTGATTACATCTGCTCTTTTAACCAATGCCCAAACTCAAGAACAACCTGACAACACTATTGAAGGGCAATTTATTAAAGTTATTGACAAGTCTAATAACTACCAAGAATTTAAGGTTATTAAAAAGTCAAAACTGGCTGTTTTACGCAAAAACATTTTAGATTCTATTGCTACTCTAGAGAAGTCTATTGAAACAAAAGATGCTACTATTGCATCACAAGCAACTACGATAAGCGGTTTAGAAAGCAACCTTAGTACCACGCAAAACAATCTTAGTATTTCTCAAGAAAAAGAAGACGGTATTGAATTGTTTGGGATGATGACTAAAAAAGCTACGTATAACACCCTTTTATTTTCTGTAATTGGTTTACTATTTTTAGGCTTACTATTTTTCATCTTTAGATTTAAAAACAGCAACTCAATTACAAAAGCTACTAACAACAAGCTATCTGAAATTGAAAGTGAGTTTGAAGCCTATCGCCAAAAGAAATTAGAAGACGAACAGGTACTGCGAAGAAAATTGCAAGATGAGATTAACAAGAATAAATAGTCATCACCAATTAACTAAACATAAAAAATCCCAATCACTTTTACATGATTGGGATTTTTTAATTCTAATATTTCAGAAATACTAAGAATCTAATCTAGTAATCTTAGCACCAATAGCTCTTAATCGCTCGTCAATATTTTCGTAACCACGATCTATTTGCTCTATATTATGAATGGTACTGGTTCCTTTGGCAGAAAGTGCTGCAATTAATAAAGAAATACCGGCACGTATGTCTGGAGAAACCATGGTGGTTGCTTTTAACATAGATTCAAAGTTATGCCCCATTACTGTAGCGCGGTGCGGATCACACAAAATAATTCGTGCCCCCATATCGATTAGTTTATCTACAAAAAACAAACGGCTTTCAAACATTTTTTGATGTATCAATACGCTTCCTTTGGCTTGTGTACATACTACCAAAACAATACTCAATAAATCTGGAGTAAATCCAGGCCAAGGAGCATCTGCAACGGTCAATGTAGATCCGTCTATATAGCCTTGTATTTCATATCCATCTTGAGAAGGAATGTAAATATCATCTCCTTTTCGCTCCAATGTAATTCCTAATTTTCTGAAGGTATTAGGAATCAATCCTAAATTATCCCAACTTACATCTTTAATGGTAATTTCACTTCTAGTCATAGCAGCCAAACCAATCCAGCTACCAATTTCTATCATATCTGGAAGTACTCTATGTGTACATCCACCTAAACTTTCTACACCATCGATAATAAGCATGTTAGAACCAACACCTTTGATGTCTGCTCCCATGGAATTTAACATCTTACACAACTGCTGTAGATAAGGTTCACAAGCTGCATTGTATATAGTCGTAGTTCCTTTTGCCAAAACGGCTGCCATCACAATGTTAGCAGTTCCAGTAACCGAAGCCTGGTCTAATAACATGTATGCACCAGTAAGTCCGTCAGGAGCTTCAACCCCATAAAAACGTTCTTCTTTGTTATATCTAAATGTTGCGCCAAGGTTAATAAAACCTTCAAAGTGCGTGTCTAATCTTCTTCTACCTATTTTATCTCCTCCCGGACGCGGAATATATCCTTTTCCAAAACGAGCCAGTAAAGGCCCCACAATCATAATAGAACCGCGTAGTGAACTTCCCTCCTTTTTGAAGAGTTCAGACTCTAGGTATTCTAAATTAATATCATCTGACCTGAAAGCATACTTTCCTTTACCTAGTTTCTGGATTTTTACACCTAGATTACCTAAGATTCCTATGAGTTTATTGACATCTACAATATCTGGTATGTTTTCAATAATCACCTCATCTGGTGTTAATAAAACGGCACACAGAATTTGCAAAGCTTCATTTTTAGCACCTTGCGGACGGATTTCACCTTTTAATTTGTGTCCTCCTTCAATTTGAAAAGTTCCCATATATTATAATACGAAGATTAGTAGCGCTTACGGCCTCTATTGTTATTATTTTTCTTTGAATTGTTTTTTGAAGTATTCTTAGGAGTATTGCTAAAACGCTTTTTAGTTTTTAGCAAAGCAGTTGCATTTCTAAGTTCTTCTTTACTGTCTTTCAAGTTTAGTTTCCCCTCAGACAACTCATATAAGTGATTGAAGATCACATCGTCTTCGACCGTATCCTTGTTCCAGTTTAAGAAACATTTTTTCATGTGGTTAGCAATCGTAAGTACCAAACCATCTCTCATATCACCTTCTTCCCAGCTTATGGCAACATCAATCATACGTTTGATATTGTTTCCATAAAAACGATATTTTGGAAAGTTTTGAGGATACTCCAAGGCTTCAGGAAGCTCACGCAATAACTCTCTAGAGGGTTTTTCGTAAGGAGAGTCTACGTCCAATTTAAAATCTGAAATAATGAATAACTGATCCCATAGCTTGTGCTGGAAATCTGCAACATCACGCAGGTGTGGATTTAAATTTCCCATCACAGCAATAATGCTTTTTGCCTGTTTATTACGTTTTTCAACATCTTCTTCGGCAATGGCTTGATCTACCATTTTCTGGATATGACGACCATATTCTGGAATAATTAAATGCGGGCGTTCTGTATTGTATTCTAATTCTGCAACAAACATGTGTAGTATTTAAAAAAATTGGGGGTTGTATAACCTGAAGTACTTATTAATGGCAAAATACAAATTTTATAAAGAAATCACTCCTTCCACCTTAGAAACTTGCTTGTATTTTTCAATCACAGCATCAGGCGATGGCATTGTTACCTTTATGGAAACACTCGTATAAGTTCCTTTGCTAGAGTTACGAGTGCTTATTTGGGCATTTGTATTGTCAAAAATCGCTTCTATTTGTGCTATTTTTTGAGCATCTCCAGGTACAATAAATTTGTACAAATAAGGAGCTGGCCATTGGGTATCTCCTTCTAATTGTTCTCGTAATCTTGTATAAAATGCTGCTGTCTTATTGTCTTTCATAGTGTACTTCGGAAATTTCCTAGCGATGCTATTTGTTTCGGCAAAGATACCTTTTTTGAAGTCGATCCCGATAACTATCGGGACGAAATTGAAATTGAAACACTTTCCCCAGCCCTAAAGGGTGGTGTTTCTTTTTGAAGTCGAAATCGAAAATCCCTCACCCACTCCCGAAGCTTCGGGACCTCTCTCGCTGAGAGGGGAGCTTTTTTGCTTCTTCTTCTAAACTTCTCAACTCATAAACCTATAAACACCTCAACTTATAAACTCATAAACTCTTAAACTTATAAACTCTTAAACACCTCAACTTATAAACTCATAAACTCCCCACTGCATTCATTTCTCATCAAAAAACACGTACTTTGTAGTTCATAAAGAATAGCTAACAAGAAAATTTCCGAAGTGAATACCAAAAGAATTGTCATTACAGGAGGTCCAGGATCTGGAAAAACTACCCTTATACATCATATCGAAAGCTTAGGCCATGCCTGTAAACACGAAGTGTCGCGCGAAGTCATTAACGAAGCTCGCAAAGACGGAATTGACCAACTCTTTTTAACAGATCCACTGCTATTTAGTCAGAAGTTATTAGAAAGTAGGTTACAACAATTCGAAGAGGCAACACATATAGATGGACCTTTTGTATTCTATGACCGAGGCACACCAGATGTAACGGCATATATGGACTTTATTGGTTCGATTTATACCCCAACGTTTGAAGCACCGTGTTTTGAACATCGCTACGACACCGTTTTCCTGCTCCCTCCATGGGAAGCCATTTACACCAAAGACAATGAGCGGTATGAAACATTTGAACAGGCACAAATTATCTACACATCACTATTAGAAGGCTATCAAAAATACGGCTACCAAGTCATTGAAGTGCCTACGGGCACCATAGAAGAACGCACTCAATTTATATTTAACACCCTAGAAAACTAGTGAGCACTCCCCTAGACATATTACAAAAATATTGGGGACATACTTCTTTTAGACCAAAACAAGAAGGCATCATCTCATCGGTACTCGATGGTAAAGATACCATTGCCCTACTTCCAACGGGCGGAGGAAAATCTATATGTTTTCAAATCCCTGCTTTGGCGCAAGAGGGTATTTGTATTGTCATTTCTCCTTTGGTTGCATTGATGACAGATCAGGTGAAAAATCTCAAGGAGAAAGGCATCAAAGCTTTAGCAATCACAGGAGGCACCTCATTTAGAGACGTACAAACTTTATTGGATAATGCTAGCTTCGGAAATTTTAAATTTCTGTACATCTCGCCAGAAAGACTGCAGCAAGAGTTGGTTCAAAATACCATAAAGCGCATGCCAGTTAATTGCATTGCGGTAGATGAAGCACATTGCATTTCACAGTGGGGAAACGATTTTAGACCTGCGTATAAAAACATCAATATTCTTCGAAAACTACATCCTTTAGTTCCCATTATTGCTGTAACAGCCACCGCAACACCCGAAGTTTTGAAAGACACCATAAAAGAATTAGAAATGGAACTCCCCATGGTTTTTCAAGATTCTTTTGTGCGTCCAAACCTTGCTTACAACACTAAAAAGGTGGAAGATAAACTCTACCATATCGAACAGTTATTAGCGACGAATACTAAAGCTGCTATTGTATATGTTCGCAGTAGAAGAAGCGCTGTAGAAACAAGTAGTCATTTAAACAGTCTAGGTATAAAAAGTGATTTCTTTCATGGAGGTATTCCACCCCAAGAAAAAACTAAAAAATTAGAAGCTTGGAAAAACGGAATAACACCTACCATGGTTGCTACGAATGCATTTGGCATGGGTATCGACCTCGCCACTGTTGCACACGTAATCCACATACAGTTGCCCGAAAGTTTAGAAAGCTATTTTCAAGAAGCTGGACGCGCTGGACGCGATGGTAAACCAGCTAAAGCTACGCTACTTTATAATGACTATGACAAAGCGCTTGTAAAAAAACAATTTATAGACTCTTTAGCAGATGTCACCATGCTAAAGTTTTTATACAAAAAACTAAATAATTATCTACAAATCTCTTATGGAGAAGGCGTTTTTACCACGCATGCCTTTAACTTTTCAGATTTTTGCAAAACATACAGCCTAAATACCTTACAAGCATTTAATGGCTTAAACACCTTGGATAGACTCAGTGTTTTACAACTCTCTAAAGAGTTTGGCCGAACGACAAAATTACAGTTTTTAGTTCCTACTAATGTGACATTAGACTATTTCAAGCACGATATGCTAGCGGCTGTTATTGGGAAAAGCATCTTACGATTATACGGAGGGGTGTTTGAAACCATGACCCCAATAAACTTAGAGCTGTTACAATCTAAAACGAGTCAGTCGCAACCCACCATTATCGAAACCCTAAAAAAACTAGAAGCAGCCAAAATCATTGATTTGTATCTAAACACGACAGATGCTTCCATTACGTTTCTAAAACCCAGAGAAGACGACAAAACCATAAATGTTATTGCAAGAGAGGTGAATGCTCACAATGCTAAAAAAGAGCAACAAGTGCAGCATGTATTGGATTATGTAGCAAATACAGAAACCTGTAATAGCACACAATTGGTGGCTTATTTTGGAGAAGTTACAGAAACTCCATGTGGTATTTGTTCTGTGTGTACTTCAGAAAATAAAAAAGGAACAAAAAAAGAACTACGAAGCCTCAGTGAAACCATCCTAGAAGCATTAGAAGCAAATCCTAAAAATTCTAGAGACCTTATTGCAGCAATTCCAGATCGTGAAGAAGCTATTTTAAAAACTCTAGCCTTACTCCTAGGAAACAAACGTATTGGATTGGATGAACAGAATAGGTATTTTAGGAGGTAGACCGCTTGCTCCTCCGCTGAAAAGCCTCGGCGCACAAGTCGCTGTTAGACCGTTCACTTTGTTCACTGTTAGAAATTAGACCGCTTCGCTGATAGACTGAACACTTCGTTCACTATTAGATGTTATGTTGTTTAAGTGTAATGCCATTGCAAGAAATAGTCTATGCGCTATCAACGAACGAAGCGAGTGGTCTATCCTCTATCAACGACCTTGTACACAGAAGCTTTAGCGAAGGTATAAGCAGTCTAACTTCAAAATAACGTAGGAGGTTTATCCAAATGTGGAATATGCAAAGACGTCCCAAAACGTTTATTCGCACGCTCGATAAAATAAGCTGATAATAAAGGAGAAGCCTTTTCTATGTTTTGATGTACAAAAAAGTAGATGTGTTGGATTCCTTGCGCAATCCAATCTTCTATTCTATCTAACCAAGCATCTAATCTAGTGTAGTCACTATCATGATTTGCTCCATTGTATCGAATAAAAGCTGTATCTGTTGTCATGCGCATGTGTAGCAAGTCACGTCTCCCCGCGGCATCTACAATGGCATTGGTAACTTGATGGGTGTCTAAGATATCATACAACTCATTGGCGACCACAGGGTCGTTAAACCAATCGGTGTGCCTAAACTCAACTGCAATGTTAATATCTTTTGGAATGGCTTCAAAGAAAGGAACCAAACGATCCATGTTCTTTGGAGAAAACGTACCGTGCATTTGTACAAAAGGCATTTCGAGTTTTTCTTTAAGGTGAGAAAGCGCTAAAATGTATTCATTTAGGTAGTCTTCAAAATCATTCAATCGTTTCCAGTGGGTAACGCCTTGAAACATTTTTGGAAAGAATCTAAAATGAGCTGGAGTTTTCTCATACCAACCTTGCACCACACTAGTATTAAAAATTCTATAAAACGTAGCATTGAGTTCTATGCTATTAAACTGAGTGGCGTAATAGGTGAGCTCATCTTTGGTACCACGCGGATAAAACCCTTTTAAATCTGCCCGATTCCATTTGGCACATCCTACGTATAGATTTGGTATAGATGCAACATCATTTTTACCAAGTATATTTTTTGTTTGTGGGTGATCTGGTGGCAAGGTAAAATCTATTTCACCAGGGTTGGGTACGTTTCCAAATTTCATAAGCTTACAAGTTAATGTTCAAGAAGAATAATAAGATGAATAAAGATGTCTTCGGAAATATTAGAGGGTTAAATTCTTTAGGCAAAATCATGTTGTGGCTTTTACTTTAATCGATCTTTTACATATTCTATTCTTGTTTTTCCATGCGGAACTGGGACTCCCGACGCATCTAAGCTAACCATCACAATGGTATCAATTGTAATGATTATTTCACGAGTCATTATGTTTCTCACTTCACAAGCCAATGTTAAAGAAGAAACACCAAATTTTTTCACTTCTATTCCAATCTCTATGATATCCCCTTTCACAGCAGAGCTAACAAAATTGATTTCACTCATATACTTGGTTACTGTTTTAGGGTTTTCTAATTGAACAATAGCATATAAGGCAGCTTCTTCATCAATCCACTCTAAAATTCGACCACCAAATAAAGATCCATTCGGATTTAAGTCTTCGGGTTTCACCCATTTTCTTGTATGAAAATTCATCAATATAATTTTACTATAAAGATACGCAGGAAAATCACTTCGGAAATTTTATAGGATGAAATTAATTTGAAAACAGATTTTTAACCGATGACACACTTTAATGAACACTCCCACTACTCAACGTATAAACATCTAAACTCATAAACTTTTAAACACTTAAACATTTATACTTTGCTACTTTGTCCCTTTGATCCTTTGACTCCTTTGACTCTTTAAAACTTTTCACCAATCACCAAAAAAAAAACACATAAACTTAACATTTGGCAAGACTTTTGAAAACTAGTATTTCAGAAAGCATAAAAAAATTTAAGATGCTTGTAACATAATTAAAGTAAGATAGACTTACTTTTACATAACGTTAACACTGAATAAAAATATTATGAAAACACTAAGAACTTTATTTGTAGCACTTATTGTAATGGCTGCAGTACCTATGTCTGCACAAACAGCCGATGAAATTTTAAACAACTACTTCGAGAATACAGGAGGAATGGAAGCTTGGAGTAAACTACAAGGTGCAAAAATGGTAGGGTCTGCAAATGCTCAAGGAATGGAAATTCCTGTAGAGATGTACCAAATGGCAGACGGTAAACAATTGCTTAAAATAAACATTCAAGGTCAAGAAATGACCCAATACGCATTTGATGGAGAAACCATGTGGACTACTAATTTCATGACAATGCTTCCTGAAAAAAGTGATGCAGAAGCTACAGAAAATATGAAAAAAAATGTAGGTGATTTTCCATCTCCTTTTTTGAACTATAAAGACAAAGGGTATACGGTAGAGTATTTAGGTAAAGAAACCAAAGAAGGAACAGAAACTTTCAAATTAAAGTTAACAATGAAACCTGTTATGGTAGATGGTAAAGAAGAACCAAACGTTTCTTTTCATTACTTCGACACAGAAAACTATGTGCCAATCATGTCTGAAAGCCCAGTTCCATCTGGACCAATGAAAGGACAAATGGCAGAATCTAATTTTAGTGATTACCAAGAAGTAGATGGTTTATATTTCCCATTTTCAATCAGCATGCAAGGTCAAGGCATTACAATGAAAGAAATTGTATTAAACCCTGAAGTAGATGCATCATTTTTTGCATTTCCAGAAGCTGCAGCTGACGGAGAAAAAAAATAAACATATTTAGACTCAAAAAAATCCCCGCTACTAGTGGGGATTTTTTTATACCCAAAACTGTAACTATTTTTATAAAATCGCTACTTATGCTGTATACTAAATTCAATCAAACTCTTATACTATGAAAAGAATACTTGTTCCTTTCTTGTTAGCCATCGCTTTTTCTTTTACGGGCAATGCACAAGAAGAAATCTCTCTAAAAGGAAAAGAATTATTTGGCGACATGCGTGCACGTCAAATCGGACCCGCTTTAATGAGTGGTCGTATTAATGATCTAGAAAGTCACCCTACCAATCCTCGTATTTTGTACGCAGGTACAGCTGGAGGTGGTGTCTGGAAATCGAATGATGGTGGCGCTACCTTTGCTCCTATATTTGATGATCATGTCCAGTCTATTGGTGTGGTAACCTTAGATCCTACCAATCCAGATCAAAACATCTGGGTAGGTACTGGAGAAACTTGGACACGTAACTCTGTTTCTATTGGTGACGGTTTATATAAGTCTACCGATGGAGGTTCTAACTTTAAAGAAGTGCCTGGTTTCGAAAACAGTGAGCGCATTACATCTGTAGTGATCAACCCAAAAAACAATCAAGAAATTTATGTAGGTGTTCTTGGAGCACTATGGAGTGATAGTACTGATCGTGGTGTATACAAAACTACAGACGGCGGGGCTACCTGGAAAAAAATATTATATGTAGGACCTTCTACAGGTGCTAGTGATGTGATCATGGATCCAACCAATCCAAATGTACTATATGCCTCTATGTGGCAATTTAGACGTTCTGGATGGGGATTTAACTCTGGCGGACTTAACAGTGCTTTATACAAGTCTACTAACGGAGGAACAACTTGGAATAAAATTCATACAGGCTTTCCATCAGGCAAGTTAGGTAGAATAGCAATTGCTGTAGCACCAAGTGATGCTAATATTTTGTATGCAGTACTAGAAACTGAAGAGAAAAGTAAAAACGGTTTGTGGAAATCTACCAATGCAGGACAATCTTGGGAACACCTTAATAACGATTTTGGTTTGGTAGTGCGCCCTTTCTATTTCTCTAGAATTGTCATCGACCCAAAAAACCCAGACATTGTGTTAAAAGGTGGATTAAGTGGCTCTATAAGTCGTGATGGTGGAAAAACCTTCAAGGACTTAGGAAATATGCACAGTGATATTCATGATTTGGCCTTTCATATCAATGATAGCGATATGATTTTCTCTGGAACAGATGGAGGTGTTTACCGCTCTTGGAATGGAGGAACTACCTTTGAAATTGTAGAGAATTTGCCTTTATCGCAGTTCTACCATATTAGTGTAGATGATGCAGAGCCTTATAATGTATATGGAGGATTACAAGACAATGGTTCTTGGTATGGTCCTTCTTCTTCTCCTGGAGGTGTAAATGCTAGAGACTGGAATAGTGTTGGATATGGAGATGGTTTTAGAGTATTAAAACACCCTACAAAAAACATTGTGTATTCTGAAATGCAAGGTGCCGAAAATGTATGGCGTTACGACGTAGATCGCAACAGAACAAAAACAATTCAGCCCTTACCAAAAAAAGGAGATCCAGAACTACGTTTTAACTGGAATGCTCCTATGGCAGTTAGTGTTCATCAACCAGATCGTTTTTATATGGCAAGTCAGTTTGTTCATGTAAGTGAAGATATGGGAGACACCTGGAAAATTATTTCGCCAGATCTTACCACAAACGATAAGAACAAACAAGACCAGTCTAAATCTGGTGGACTATCGGTAGACAACAGTGGTGCAGAAAATCACACAACAATTTTCACTGTTGCAGAATCACCATTAGATGAAAACATCATCTGGGTAGGTACAGACGATGGTAATGTTCAAGTAACCACTAACGGAGGAAAATCTTGGAGCAATGTAACCAAAAACTTAAACGGAATTCCAGCAAACACTTGGGTTTACCATATTGAAGCAAGTGTGCATGGAAAAGGAACTGCTTATGCTGTATTTGATGGTCACACTACCGGAGACATGAAACCGTATGCCATGAAAACTACCGACTATGGAAAAACATGGAAGAATATTATCACAAATGATATTCAAGAAAATGCATTTGTACGTAATATTCAGGAAGACTATGTAAATGAAGACTTATTATTTTTAGGTACCGAAATGGGACTTTATGTTACTATTGATGGCGGAAAAGGTTGGTCACATTTCACCAACAATATGCCTCCAGTTGCAGTTCATTTTATTGACATGCAAAAGAAAACCAATGATATCGTTATGGGTACGCATGGTAGAGGTGTTATCATTTTAGATGATATTAGCCCACTACGTGAACTGAGCCAAGAAGTACTTGCAGAGAAAGTACATTTCTTCAAAACCGAGCCTTTTACTATGGTAGAAGAAAGTGGTTTTTCAGGTTCATTTGGAGGGGAAACACAGTTTGTAGGTCCCAACAAATCTACCGCAGCTCGAATTATATACTACTTAAAAAAGAGACATACATTTGGTAAAATGACGATGGAAATCCAAGACATGCAAGGAAACAAGATTACCTCGCTAAGTCCTGGAAAGTCGAAAGGGATCAATGTTGTAAATTGGAATTTTAATACCAGTAACCCAAAAATGGCAAAGGCAAAAACATTAGCCTTTGGAGGATTTACATCACCTCGTGTCCCAGAAGGACAATACAAAGTAGTACTCAAAAAAGGGAAAGAAACGTATGAGCATATCATAGAAACCAAGTACGATCCAAATTCGCTTACTACAGTAGCAGAGCGTAAAGAACAAGAAGCACTAACGCAAACCTTGTTTACTATGGTAGAAGACTTAGCGTATATGGTGTATGAAATTGGACAAACGCAAAGCAAAGCAAAAGAAGTGCTTGATGCAGATGGAAAAGGTACTAAAGAAGCCCAAAAAGTTTGGGATGCTTTAGAAGCTTTACGCACCGATTTGGTAATTACTACGGGTGATAACTATGTTGCAAGTGCAGAACCAGAACTTCGTGAGCGTATGGGAGAATTGTACAGCAATGTCGCCACTAATTACGACCGTGTAGATGGTAGGCTTAAAAGCAACTATGAGCTTATTAGTGAAGAATTTGAAACAGAAAAAGCGCGTTACAAAAAAATCATGGACAAAGAAGGAAAAAAATTCATGAAGGTCCTTGAAAAAAACAACTTAGGAATGCCAACCATGCAATCTAAAGAAGAATTCTTGAAAAAAGACTAATTTATTAAATTAATCAAATTAAGACTGTTTTGTATATCCCTGTCGGGTTGAGCGCTCCCGAAGCTTCGGGACGAAACCTACATTATTGATTTTCAATGGTAGTTCTCGACTCCGCTCGAACAGACATAAAGGCGATAACATAACAGTCTTTTTTTCTTCGGAAATTGGAACACTTCAAACGCATTAGGTTGTTGATAGTGCTGTTTATAACTTGAGCTCCAAAGCACAAAACAAGGAGAAACAAAGTGTATCTTTATAGAAACCCGAATGATAATGGAAACCCGAGATGCACAATTACTAGCAAACAGACCCCAACTTCCTAACGCTAGAATTACAGATGGTATGTCTAGTGAAGAATACTTTCAAAACGCTACGATTAGACCCATAGCAAAATTACAAAACGACTTATTTGTATTGGTTTTCAAAAACTATATAAGAAAACACAAAAATGTATTTTACAATCTAACCATTGACAAACGATTGGAATACATTGATACTGCAATTCAAAAAGATATTAAGTTTAGAAATGCACTAAAAGGCATGTTTATTGGACAATTCACTACTAATGAGTATGAACAATATATTGCCAATTCGTCTGCGCTAAACAAACGTATGATGAACATCACAAAAGAACGATTGAAGAGCAATCTCATGCAATTTGAAATTGTAGCAGCGTAGTTTTTTCATATTTTTTATAAAATTCAAAAAAATGCTTGATTAACACACATTTAATGTTAGTTTTGCAGCCGAATTTTAATAACAAACCATGAAAAAAATTTTACTAGTACTTATCTCTTTTGTACTATTTACAGGAACATTATTTTCACAAGAAAGTGAAATAACTACAGAATCTTTTAACAAATGGTCGGTAGACTTCGGAGCTGGTATGCACATAGCTTCTAGACCATACGCCCCAGGATTTGATGGAACTGACCCAAGTTTTTATCAGGGATCTATTGGTCTTAGACACATGTTCAATAACAAGTTTGGTATGAGAGCTGTTTTTGGATACAACAACATTACTGAAAATGATGGTACGCAACCTTTTGAAGTTGGATATTTCAGAGGAACCATAGAAGGAGTTGTAAATCTAGGAAGCATGTTAGGTTTTTCAGATTTTTCAGATAGAATGGGACTATTATTTCATACAGGAGCTGGATATTCTAATTTAGATGGAAAAGCCCCTTTAGATGACAGTACACAAGATCATTCTGTAAACATTACTGCTGGATTGACACCACAGTTAAGAATAACAGATCGTTTTTCTTTTAACTTAGACCTTACACTTATTGGTCATATGGGAGCCAACGATACTTGGGATGGAACTCAAGAAATTACGAGTGCTTCAAGAACTATCGACGACGGATTATTATATAACATGTCTGCTGGTTTTTCTTTCTACCTTGGAGAAAACGACAGACACATTGATTGGTTTGTTGAAGAAAAAACAGACGAATTAAAAACAAAAATTGAAGAATTAGAGGAACGCCTTGCAAAAGTTGAAACAGATCTTATCGATACAGATCAAGATGGTGTTGCAGACTACTTAGATAGAGAGCAAAACACATATTCAGGTGTAGCAGTGAACACAAAAGGAATTGCAGTCGATCAAAACGAAAATGGTATTCCAGATGAAATAGAGCCATCACTCGACAAGAGATTTGTAAATGAGTCTGACTACACAAAAGGAAACTCTAGTACTTTATCTGATAAAGATCTTATCAAGAGATTAATCGAAAAAGGATATGTAAATGTTTACTTTAAATTTAATAGTACACAACCACAATCGTACTCATTAAATGCAATTAACTACTTAAAAACGTATATGAAACAAAATCCTAATGCAACTGCTCAGCTAATTGGTTATGCAGATGAACTTGGAGATGCAAACTATAATAGCAATTTATCTGCTAAAAGAGCAAAGAAAGTATATGATATTTTAGTAGCTTCTGGCGTAAACGGAAACAGATTATCGCATACAGGTAATGGAGAAGACGCAAGTGTAGATAAAGGTTCAAAAGAAGCAAGACAACTTGTTAGAAGAGTAACTTTTAAATTAAACTAAAAAATAATACCAAATAGTAAAAAAGCCAACTCTTTAAAAGAGTCGGCTTTTTTTTATATAATAGATTCGCCATTGAGGTCTGTGGTAAGTACATCACTCATATAATCGAAATAAGGTCGTAAGAGTTCAAATCCTTTTACCACTTTAGCTGAAAAATTAGAAGACATAACCTCTTTGTCTGTAAATTCATGTACTACAAAAAAGCTTTTTAATCGAATTAAATCGATATTAGGGTCCTCTTTACTAAAACCTTTTGGTGCCGTCTTAACAGCATATTCTTGATTAAAATTTCCGAAGAAATTTTTAAACTCTTTTGTACTCAATATTTTTCGAATTTCTTCACTATCCATTTCAAACTCTTTACGAATTCTTAATACATCTTTTGGCTCTGGGCTAAAGAAACCACCCGCTATTGCACATTTCCCAGGCTCAACACGCAAATAGTAGCCACCTCTTCTATGAGCTCCTGCTCTACTCCAACTTACACTTCTATGACTATTATAAGGCGTTTTATTTTTACTGAAACGAATGTCTCTATTGATTCTAAATATTTTTTGTTTTTCTATTTCATCACTAACAGACAAACCCTTTAAAATTTCTGCATACAATTCCTTTAAAGAAGTCTCACTTGCTTGGTATTGCTTTTTATGTTCTTGCATCCAATCTTTGTGATTGTTTTGATGAAGTTGTTTTAAAAAATCTAAAGAAGCCTTAGTTACATTCGTAGTCATTATCCTATCCTTTTAAAATTAAATATAATGTATTTTTCATATATTTATGGCAACAACTTTTTAAAACCAACGATTATGAACACACTAAACAAACCAAAAACAGCCTTTTGGGTGATTGCTATTGTAGCACTCGTTTGGAACATTATGGGCCTTTTTCAATTTGTAGCTGCTACTTTTATGCAAGATACAATGCTTGAAACATACAAAGAAATGTATACCGAAGAACAGATGGCGCTATTTACCAATACACCTAGTTGGTATTATGTATTTTTTGGTATTTGTACCATTACTGGAGTACTAGGATGCATTGCTTTATTAATGCGCAAAAAAATGGCAATACCGCTATTTTTAATTTCTCTAATTACAGTACTCGTAGTACAAGGCTATTGGCTTTTAGGCACGAACACCATTGAGCTTATGGGAATGCAAGCTGCTATCATGCCTATCATTGTTATTATAATCTGCATCTTTTTGTATTACTATAGCAAAGGAGCAGCTCAAAAAGGATGGCTAGTATAACATTAAATAACAATAATAACTAAAAAGCCTATGAACGATAAGTTTATAGGCTTTTTTATTTACTTAGGAAACTCTCAATAGCCAATTGGTAGCTTTTTAACCCAAACCCTAGGATCACACCTACTGCTGCTGGAGAAATATAAGATTGATGTCTAAACGATTCTCTAGAGAAGGTATTTGAAATATGGACTTCTACTACTGGACTTGTAATTGCTTTAACAGCATCACCTATACCAATAGAAGTATGTGTATAGGCACCTGCATTTAAAATGATTCCATCATAACTAAATCCAACTTCCTGCAATTTATCTATAAGCTCCCCTTCGATATTACTTTGAAAATAAGAAATTTCTTGGTTGGCATATTGAGTTTGAAGTGACTTTAAAAAAGCTTCAAAAGAAGTAGCTCCATAGATTTCGGGCTCTCTTTTACCGAGTAAGTTTAAATTTGGTCCATTAATGATGATCAGTTTCATATATCAAATATAGAAAATAAAAAAACGAAAGAAATTGACTTCTTTCGTTTTTAAATAATGTGCATCGTGTTTTTAAAAATCAAATACCATCCCCAGTCTTGCGTGGATATACCCAGAACTATCTAGTGGTACAGATTCTATAAGTGTGTACTTTATTTCGGCAAAAACATTTGCATTGCTAATGATATGATATTTATAACCAACACCTATGTTTGCACCAATTTCGGAAGAATTTACAGTATTCTCTCCAGAGACAAAGCCTCCGACAAATGTTTTCTCAACAAGTGATTCAAATAATAGCTGTCCGCCTACTAATCCGTAAAATTCATCATATACCTTATAGCGTGCATTTAAATCAAAACCAAGCCATTTTAGGCGATTATTATTTTCAAGCTCATTTACCGTAAACATGGTAGTGTTACTTAGACCCCACTTTTCAGAAAATTCATAAATTAAATCAACACTTCCTGTAACAGATTCTAGTTCAGTAACATATCCTGGGGCAAAACCAGCTTTAAAACCTTGGGCTTGAGAAACTCCTAATCCTGCTATTAAACAAAGTAATATATATACTTTTTTCATGCTTTTTATTTTATAATTAAAGCACAAAAATACACTATTTAGCCCAATAAAAAAGTGGAAGCACCAGCTTCCACTTTTCATATTTTACGTTAAACATTTCTATAAGAAAGAATACCCTGCATGTATTTGAAATACATTGTTTTGGTTACTTCCATTTAAAAAATCTCCATTATTAATGTTAGTAATTCCTTTATTGTATCGCAATCCAAATACAAAACCACTATCCATTGCATACGATGCTCCTATAGCAAATCCTGCATCTAGAGTATTGTAAGCGTCTTTACCATCTATAGTATTACCATTACTGTCAAAAACATTACCATTTGCAGATACGAGAACACCAACAACTGGTCCAGCCTCGGCAGACAATCCCTTTATGATTCGATACTTCGCTAAAATTGGCACATTAACATAGTTCAATAATTGATTATCGAATTCAGAGAACCCAAGTACTCCACCAAAATTACTACCTTGTGCAGAATACAATACTTCTGGTTGTAGCGAGAATTTACCTAATAAAGGCACCTGAGCAAAAACTCCAACATGATAGGCTATCCTGGTATCAAAAGTTGCACCAACAAAAGCATCTCCACCAATACTCGAAACGTTAAGACCCGCTTTTACACCAAACTTAAAATCCTGTGCTATCGCAGAAGTAGCAAATAAAAAAGTGAAACAAATAAATACGACTAATTTTTTCATAATGTGTGTTTTAAAATTGTTATTGTTTGTCTAGTTAATGTAGATCTCAACAAAGGGTTAACAAATTTGGGGTCGGATTCTTTATTATTATTTAAATATACAAAAATTAGCCTATTTTTAACCTGTGAAATGGAACCAAGCACTTAAAGATTATCAAAATTATCTTCGTATAGAGCGAGGCTTGTCTGCAAATTCTATTGCAAACTATTCGTTAGACATCAAGAAGTTAATTTGCTGGTTAGAAGACACTAAAACCACTAGCTCTCCAAATAAAATTTCTGCAGAAATACTTCAACAGTTCATTTACACCATTGCTAAAGATGTAAACCCAAGATCGCAAAGTAGAATCATCTCAGGTTTGAAAGGTTTTTTTAATTATCTCATTTTTGAAGAATATAGAACTACAAACCCACTAGAATTAATAGAGAGCCCAAAAATTGGTAGGAAACTACCCGATACACTAGCCATTGAAGAAATTGATCAACTTATTAAAGCCATCGATCTAAGCAGTCCGCAAGGGGAACGTAACAGAGCCATGCTCGAAACCCTATACGGCTGTGGCTTACGTGTCACCGAATTGATTACCCTTAAAATTTCAGATTTATTCTTCCAAGAAGGGTTTATAAAAATTACAGGAAAAGGAGACAAGCAACGCTTTGTACCCATTGGAGACACCACTATTAAATACATTGAATTGTACAGAAAACAAGTGCGGGTACATCAAAAAATAAAACCCGAAGCACAAGACACCTTGTTTTTAAATAGACGCGGAAATGGCCTAACCCGTGCTATGATTTTTACCATCATTAAACAGTTAGCAGAAAAGGCAGGTATTGACAAAACCATTAGTCCACACACCTTTAGACACTCATTTGCGACCCACCTCTTAGAAAACGGAGCCGATTTACGTGCTATACAACAAATGCTAGGACACGAAAGCATTACAACCACAGAAATTTACACCCATATTGAGACCTCTTTTTTACAAGAAACTATTGCTAAATTTCATCCAAGGAAAAACGATTGAAGAATGTCGAAAATTAAGTATGCAGTGTCAGTAGCAGTTGGCAGTATTGTTTGATTTGAAGATTGGACAATTTGAAAATTCACCCTCAGCTCTCAACTTCTTTGCTTCTTTACATCTTTGCTACTTTGCCTCTTTGCCTCTTTGCTCCTTTGAAACTTTACAACGAATGACGAATGACTAAAATAAGTATGCAGTGCTCAGTTGCAGTTGGCAGATGAAATCCCGATAGCTATCGGGATGAAAATGTGACGATTTGAAGATTAGAAACTTTGAATCTTTGCTACTTTATACCTTAGTAACTCAATAACGAATAACGAATTACGAAAGTTTAAAAACATACTCCTAAACACCTAAACTTTTTCTCTCAATGAGCAAAGCGAATGGTAAAAAATCAATCTTCTGGTGGCGGATGTCCGTGGATACCCTCGTAGATTTCATCAAAATTAGTTCTTAAATGACTACGCAATTTTATACGATAATCGTTTTTAAGCCAACTAATAAAGTTATGGGTACTCTTACTAATACATTTTGAATAGCGCTCAATTCTAAAGTCAATATCATCTCCTAATTTCTTAGCCAAATCTAATGCGTCGTAGACATCTTCACTATTTTCTGTACAGATGTATGCATGCTGTGCAATAGAACGCTCTAAAATTACTTTAGATGACTCTCCGGCTTTTACAGAATTGGTATAGGCTTTTTTAATATCGAAACTCACATCTTCAGTCTTCGAAAACTCTTCACGTAAGGCCTCCGGCATTTCATAGCTGAAATAACTTTCTAGCTCTTCATCATCCATCAAATTATCCAGATAATAATTTGGAGACCTAAAAATACGTTGCCAATCTAAGTCTGCTCCCCAGGGCCCAAAACGATGGAAATTATTTCCTAAATCAATAACATCAAAAGTCGTTTTATTTTTAAGGATACGAGACCCACGACCAATCATTTGGTAGTATAGCGTTAATGATTTTGTAGCTCTATTTAAGATAATAGACTCTACCGTAGGCTCATCAAAACCTGTAGTTAAAATACTCACCGATGTTAAAATAGCATCTGGCGTTTCATGAAACCAATTTAAAATTTCTTTGCGTTGCTTTTTTGTGGCAGTATTATCTAGGTGCATGATAGGATAGCCTGCATAACTAAAAGCATCATACACATGCAAGGAGGTATTAATACCATTATTAAAAATAAGCGTTTTCTTACCCTTAGAACGCTCCTCGTATGCTTGCATAAGCTTGCTAAGCATGTCATTCGTGGTGTATAAATCTTCTGAAGATTTTACCGTATAATCCCCATTTGCACCAACTTCAAGAGAGGTTAGTCCAACATTATAACTAAAGGTATTGGCACTAGCTAAAAACTCATTTTCAATTAAAGCCTCAATAGTTTCACCTACGATAAGCTCATCGTAGTTGTCATTCATAGGCAACTTGATATTCGAACTTAAAGGAGTTGCAGTAACCCCTAATATAAATGATTTCTCAAAAAATTTGAAGAGCTTGGTAAATGAATTATAGTGTGCTTCATCAATAATAACAAGTCCTACATCACTAATATCGAGCTTGTCATCTTGTAATCTATTGTTTAGTGTTTCAACCATTGCCACAAAGCAACTATATTGATCCTGATCATCTAAGTTTGCAGTACTGTTAACGACTTTATTAATCACACCAAACTCAGTAAGCATTTTAGAGGTTTGCTTTAAAAGTTCAATACGGTGTGTCATGATCAAGACACGTTTGTTATGGTTTTTGAGGTACTGCCTCACAATTTCAGAAAAGATTACAGTTTTCCCTCCACCTGTTGGCAATTGGTATAACAAATGATAATCCTCTGCAGCATCATCAAACGCTTTAAAAATCTTACTTATAGCGCCCTTTTGATAGGCGTATAAATCTTTACCAGTTTTCGTTTCGTCAATACTATTTGAAGTGTCTATAGCCAAAATAATGAGAATTTTTGCAAGTCGCAAAATTACGTTCTTTTGTGACTTATACAATGAGAGTTGCGTAGTTTTTTTCTGAAATTTTAAAATAAAAAAAGGTTGCTTGCAAAAGCTACTATATACCTAACGCAATATCCCCTTTTAAAATTTCAGCAAGAAAACTTTTTATAGGAGCATTGGTATTTAGAGCGGGTATTTTTTATATTTGAACTTTACTTAAAAACACTACTATGGGAAGAGCTTTTGAATTTAGAAAAGCAAGAAAAATGAAACGTTGGTCTGCTATGAGCAAGGCCTTTACTAGAATTGGTAAAGACATTGTAATGGCAGTTAAAGAAGGTGGTCCAGATCCAGATTCAAATTCTCGTTTGCGTGCTGTAATACAGAATGCAAAAGCTGTAAACATGCCTAAAGACAATGTAGAACGTGCCATAAAACGTGCTAGTGACAAAAGCTTAGGTGATTTTAAAGAAGTACTATTTGAAGGGTATGCGCAACACGGTATTGCGGTACTTATAGAAACTGCTACAGATAACAATACCAGAACGGTAGCCAATGTGCGTTCGTACTTTAATAAAACCGATGGTAATTTAGGTACCTCAGGCTCTGTAGTATTTATGTTTGACCATGTGTGTAATTTTAGAGTAAATGTTGGCGACATGGATTTGGAAGAATTAGAACTAGAATTGATTGACTTTGGTGTAGAAGAAATATTTGAAGATGAAGATGGTGTTTTAATCTATGCTCCTTTTGAGAGCTTCGGAAATATTCAAAACTTCCTAGAATCGAATGCTATTGAAATTTTATCTTCTGGTTTTGAACGTATCCCGCAAGTAACCAAAGCACTTACTGAAGAACAAGCAGCCGATGTAGAAAAGTTATTAGAAAAACTCGAAGAAGACGATGATGTACAAAACGTATATCACACCATGGAGGAAACGGCGTAGATTGGTGATTGGTGATTGGTGAAATTATAAACCGAGCATCTCTTAAACTAATAAATCCCTAAACTTTTAAACACATAAACTTATAAACTATTTGTCCCTTTGAAACTTTGTGGCTTTGCATCTTTTAAACTCAACTCCACTCAGGTACTTTACCAACAATACCTTTATAGTACTCTTTTAAAATGGGCTCATCCACTGTGATATCTCCTGTTGGGTAAAAAGCTTCACTTATGCCCATTACTTTGTTTTTGTAATCAAATCGTATTGAGATAATAGGCACTTTTGCAGTTGTGGCAATATAGTAATACCCTGTTTTCCAGCTATCCACTTTTTCTCTAGTCCCTTCTGGAGCAATGGCCAATCGAAACTCTTCATGGCTTTCAAAAACATTGGCAATGGCCTGTACTTTGTTTTCTGCCTTTCCTCTATTTAAAGGTGCACCACCCATCCATTTAAAATACCAACCAAAAGGAGGTTTAAACAATTCTTTCTTACCAACAAAATTGATTTGTATCTTTAAGATGCGACGTGCAAGAATAGACAAAATGAAATCTACATAACTTGTATGTGGTGCTACAATGAGTACCGATTTTTTTATCGAACGATCAAAATCGCCGTCTATTTTCCAACCTAATAGGTTGTGGTATATAAATTTTGCAAACCCCATAAAATGTTATTATTATGTAAAGGTAGCCTATCTAGGATCGGTTTCCAAAATAGCATATTCAAAATTATCTGACCATCCAGATGCCAAAGGAAGTATTTCTCTACATCGACCCTCCCTTGTAAATCCTGATTTTTCAAGCACTCTAATAGAACCTAGATTTTCAACGGCGCATCCAGCCTCAACTCTATGCAGTTGCAGCGTCTTGAAACAAAAGTCTAATACTTCCTTTACTATTTCTGTAGCATAGCCTTGGTTCCAATGTTTTGGGTGCAATTTATACCAAATCTCTGCCCTAGCATATTTCGAATCTCCAACATTAATACCAAACAAGCCCACAAACATATTTGAGTCTAAAGCTTCAATTACTAAGGTGTACTTTTTTATTGGATTAGCTTCTAAAGCCAAAAGTAGAGGAGCGACAATTGCTTTTGTTTCTTCCAGGCTTTTAGGAATTGCCAAGGTATTGTATCGCGCAACTTCAGGAATGGCATGTAACCTATGAATGGATTTAAGGTCACTAGCATCGATGTATCGTAATCGGGTTCTTTTTGTGGCTATAATGCCTTGCTTAGACATCTTTTTGTTCCTTTATCATGGCATTGGCTTTCACTAAATCTTCTGGAGTGTCTATCCCAACACTTTGCTCTTTGGTAGGTACCATTTTTATGTTTTTACCGTATTCAAGATAACGAATGCATTCTATTTTCTCGGCAGCCTCAAGGGTACCCATAGGCAAATGGTAAAAATCTAATAAGGCTTGTTTTCTAAAGGCATAAATCCCAATATGCTTGTAATAGGGTATTTCCATATTTTTTTCTCGCGGATATGGAATGGGAGATCTAGAAAAGTATTGCGCAAAGTTTTCTTTGTTCACAATCACCTTTACATTATTAGGATTTTCAATTTCTTCAAGATCGTACAAGCGCACCATTAAAGAAGCTAAATCAATTTTTTCTGCATCTTCCTCTTTAAAAACTGCCAATACTTCTTCCAACACTTTTTTATTGGTAAAAGGCTCGTCTCCTTGCACATTCACCACGATATCGATATCCATATCTTCAATCGCTTCCGCAATACGGTCACTACCACATTCATGTTCTTTAACACTCATGATTGCTTTACCGCCATGTTGGGTTATTTCTTGGAAAATAATGTCGCTATCTGTCACCACATACACGTCATCAAACAACTGCGTTTGTAGGGTAGCTTCATAGGTACGCAAAATAACTGTTTTGCCTCCTAAGTCTTGCATAAGTTTTCCTGGAAATCGAGACGCTTCATAGCGCGCCGGTATCATTGCTATTATTTTCATAAATGTATTTCGCTTTACAAAGATATTCTTTTCTGAAATGTTATGTTCTAAAACAGCTTTCTTCAAACTAAAATTTCCGAAGAAACCACAAGTACAACTTTTAGTCTTTAGCCTTTAGCCTTTAGCTTTTGCCTTTAGCCTTTAGCCTTTAGCCTTTAGCCTTTAGCCTTTAGCCTTTAGCCTTTAGCCTTTAGCAAAAATGAAATTAATTTTCTAACTGCATTATTCGTCAATAATTTTCAAATTAGACAATACTGCCAACTGCCACTGAGCACTAAATACTTATTTTTCCTCATCCATCATCCGTCACCCGTCATTCGTCATTTGACATTCAACACTCATCATTCGCAAAAAGCTTTGTATACCCCAACCCTAAAAGGAGCAAAGCTTTTTGCCATTATTTCATTTTAAAATTAAATTCAACCATCATCGGTCATCGGTCATCCATCATTCGTTTTAAAGTTATAAAGAGGCAAAGTTGAATTTTGAAATTAGACAATACTGCCAACTGATACTGAGCACTGAATACTTTTTTCCCTCATCGGTCATCGGTCATTCGTCATTCATTATTCTTCATTAGACATTCAACATTCCCTAAAGATCTTCTTCAAAAAAATCTTCTTTAAAACCAATCAAATATAACTTTTCTTGCGCTCTTGTTATCGCAGTATAGAGCCAACGCAGGTAATCTTTATCAACTCCATTTGGCAAATAAGGTTGTTCTACAAAGACGTTTTGCCATTGTCCACCCTGACTCTTATGACAGGTAATGGCATAGGAGAACTTAATTTGCAAGGCATTGAAATATCGATTTTTCTTAACGGCCTGAAACTTTTTAAACTTAGACGTTTCATGCTCGTAATCTTTCATGACTTCTTGATACAAACGGTTGGAGTCTTCATAGGTTAATGAAGGGGTTTCTGAGGTTAACGTATCTAACAATAATACCGTTTCAAACGCCTTCATTCTTGGGTAATCTGCTAGTTGTACTTTTACTTCCGCAAAGCGAAATCCGTATAATTCTACAAATCTAAAAATCTCTAAAACCTGAATAATATCACCATTAGCAATAAATCCGGCATCGCTTTCACTAGATACCCAGTGGTAATTATTTTTTACCACCATCAATCTATCTCCCGTTGCCAGCTCATCTTCTTGAAATAATATCCGACTTCGAATACTTTGGTTATACAAGTTTGCGCGTTTATTAGAACGTACAATTAAGACAGTATTATCATTGTCTTCACTATTATAATGCTCTTCAAGGGCATTCATAATCTCCATACCATCTTGTGGCCGAACAACATCTGGAAATTCTTGGTTGCTAAATTTAAACCGATCAAAAATACCTTCATTAAGCGTCTCTCTCAATTTTGTAGCATTCCACAAAATCCCGCTATCATGTTGTTGACGTACTACGTCGTCTAACTCAATTTCGATCACTTCTTTGTTAAACTGGTTTTCTAAAGTACGTGCATCTAATGCAGGGCTAACATCTAATTTTACCGGCGGCAACTGTGCTGTGTCTCCAATAAGTAACAACTTACAATTATGACCGCTGTAGATGTATTGTAGCAAATCATCTAACAATGAACCATTTTCAAACAACTTTGCATCCTGATTAATATCTGGTATCATAGAAGCTTCATCTACCATAAATATGGTATTTCTATGCTTGTTATTTTGAAGTGTAAAAGAGACTCCTCCCCCTTTTTTTGGTTTAGGGTAGTATATTTTTCTGTGAATGGTAAAGGCTTCCTGGTTCGCATAATTGCTAATTACCTTGGCAGCTCTACCTGTTGGAGCCAACAATACTGCCGACATTTTTGCTTTCCAAAGATTTTTTACAAGTGTACCTGTAGTGGTCGTTTTTCCAGTTCCAGCATATCCTTTTAAAAGAAATACCTCATTTTTAGCATCACTCAAAACGAATTTAGAGAGCAACTGTAACGCAATATCCTGTTTTGCAGTAGTGTTATGCGGGAAATCGCTTTTCAACAAACTATAAAAATGTGATACATCCATAAAACAGGTTTCTTTCAGGGTTTAAAGATGCCATTATTTTTAAGAATATACTTTTACCAACAAAAAAAAATTGTAGATTTGCGATAGACCTTATTATATATAAAAACTAAATTTTCTTTATAATGAAATTAATCTTACAACTTGTTCTTTGGTTACTTATTATCTTTTTAGGATGGAAACTATATAGCTCTATTATTGGGCCTGTTGAGTTTAATGAAAAACGTGATGCACGTTATGCCAAAGTAATTAAGAATTTAAAAGATATTCGTGCTGCAGAACTAGCACATAAAGAGATTACTGGAAAATTTACTGGAAGTTTTGATAGCTTGGTTCGCTTTATCGATACAGCTCAGTTTGCTAACATTCAACGTCGTGATACAAGTTTTGCAGATGAGAAGAAAAATAAAGCGTACGGATTGGATCCAAAAACAGGTGGTTATATTTTAGAAAAAGTAATTATTGATACACTTGGATACACTCCAGTAAAAGATTCTCTATTTAAAGGTAGTGATCGTTACAAAACAATGATGAACCTTCCATTAGAAGCAGAAAACATCTCTGGAAAAATTGAGTTAAAAGCTGGAGAAGTTGTAAAAAACAAAACAACCTATTCTGCTTTCGAAGCAAGAGTAGCGAAGAAAATAGTGTTAGGAGATCTTGATAAAGATTTATTACAACAAGAAGAGCAAGTAGTTTCTGTAGAAGGAGTAAATGGAGCTTACATTACTGTAGGTTCATTAGAAGATATTGACACTTCTGGTAACTGGCCAAAAATATATGACGCTGAAGAAACCAAAAAACAACAATAAGGGGTTACCCTCACATAAAAGACTGTCCGTTCAAATTTCATTGACCGGACATTCTTTTTTAATAACCCATACGGTTACCAAAGAAGTACTGTTTTTTTCTGAAACATCCTTTGACCACGTAACCACTCCCCAATCATTATTAGAACTTCTAAAAAAAGAACTTCACCAAAACAACATAGCAGACGATTCATTTGATGAGATTGTATTAATCCATGCCAATGATATTGCTACGGTAGTTCCCACTTCATTATTTGACGAACAAAAAGCAGCAGAGTATTTAAAATTTAATTCTAAAATACTAGCTACAGACTTTATTGCTCACGATGAACTCAACACACAAGAACTATGTGTTGTGTATACTCCCTATGTTAATATCAATAATTTCTTTTTTGAAACATTTGGTAGCTTCTCCTATTTCCACGCAACCACAAAACTTTTAAAGAGCATCTTAAACTCATCAAATGCAGGACTAGAAAGCAATATTTTCCTTCATGTATTTAAAGATCATTTTACGTGCATTATAACAAAAAACAACCAATTACAATTGTGCAATAGTTACACCTACAAAACTCCAGAGGACTTTATCTATTACATTCTATTTTGCTACGAGCAACTTGGCTTACAACCAGAAAAAGATCCTATTATACTAAGTGGTGCTATTCGTGAAAATGACGATTTATATGGGCAGCTTTTCACCTATGTAAGACACATTCATTTTGATGAAAATAAAAAAGGACTTCAAATAGAAGAAACACCAAAACACATTCACAAAATCATTTCAAACCTATAAGCATGCGCATCATTTCTGGAACACACAAAGGAAAACGCCTAACAGCACCAAAAACCTTACCCGTTCGTCCAACCACAGATTTTGCCAAAGAAGGTTTGTTTAACATCCTTAACAACCGATATAGTTTTAGTCAGCTATCATTACTAGATCTTTTTTCGGGTACCGGAAATATTAGTTACGAGTTTGCTTCTAGAGGTTGTAAAGACATCACAGCGGTTGATGGTCATTTTGGCTGTGTAAAGTACATATCTAAAATTTCCGAAGAACTTGATTTTAATATTCATGCCATAAAGGGAGATGTTTTTAAATACACCAAAGTAGCCTCAAGATCTTTCGATATCATTTTTGCTGATCCGCCTTATGACTTCACAATAGAACAATTGGAAGAATTAATCCAAAATTCGTTTAAAAACGGACTCGTATCAAAAGAAGGAACCTTCATTTTAGAACATACAAAACACACCGATGTTTCTGCTTTTGAGCGCTTTACAGAATCAAGAAGATATGGTGGTTCTGTTTTCAGTTTTTTTGAATAGCAGTTCCATTTTTTTTATTCAAAAAAAAGCATATTTTTGAGAAATAGCAAGTGCTTATACCCTGCTATACTTATAGAATAAACACCCTAATTTGATGCAAACCTCACTCCTCAAAACCATTGATTTGGACTTTGTCCATATTGAAATATACCCCGATTATCTCATTACAACCACCAAAGAAGGTGTTGTATTTGATGTAAAAGAACTAGCCACTATTTACGAAGTATTTGATAGTTATTTTCCGGGCAAAGATTTTGGACTCATTGCCAAAAGAGTAAATGATTATACCGTAAATCCTACCTGCTATTTAGAATGTGCAAAATTAGAACGTCTTAAAGGAATGGCCATTCTCTGTTTTGATGAAGCTAACTATAATAATGCAACATTTGAAAAGGCATTCTACAAAGACATAGAGGCTTTTTACACAATAGAAGAATGTATTTCCTTTATAGAAAGTAAATTATAAAAAGCAGGTCTATAAGCCGGGTTCTGTTCAATCTGGCTTGTGCCAAAAATTCCTTATCATTTATCTAGATATAGATTTACACCTATATTCAATCTGCCTACCCTCCAGCATGGGCGGGAACCCTTAACGCTGGTATACGTGGCATTTCACCGCATAGAGTTTACCTGGTTTCACTACAGCATTACCTGTACATTCTTTCTGTTGCACTGGTCCTACCTCGCCTATGGCGGGTGACGGCCGTTAGCCGCTATGCGCCCCTATGGTGCCCGGACTTTCCTCCTCAAAACTAGTTTGAAGCGATAAGGCGACCTGCTGTGACAAAAGTATCATTATTGTTAATAAATACCGTAAAATACTCAGGGCTATTTTTTAATTAAATGCTGTACATAGGTATATTTGTTTTTATAGTATGGAACCATTTATTGTATCAGCCCGAAAGTACAGACCCACTACATTTAAAGATGTTGTAGGGCAACAGGCTATTACAAATACCCTGGAAAATGCCATACAAAACAACCACTTAGCACAAGCGCTTTTATTTACAGGACCGAGAGGTGTTGGTAAAACCACTTGTGCACGTATTTTGGCTAAAAAAATTAACCAAGATGGCACCCACAAAGAGGACGAAGATTTCGCATTTAATATTTTTGAGCTAGATGCTGCCTCTAACAACTCTGTAGACGATATCCGTAATTTGATAGACCAAGTTCGTATTCCTCCACAAGTAGGACAGTACAAAGTATATATTATTGACGAGGTACACATGCTATCGTCTGCTGCTTTCAATGCCTTTTTAAAAACCCTTGAAGAGCCACCAAAACATGCCATTTTTATATTGGCTACCACAGAGAAGCATAAAATAATACCTACCATCTTATCTAGATGTCAGATTTTCGATTTTAGACGCATCACCGTTCAAGACATCAAAGGACACCTAGCCACTGTAGCACTACAAGAAAACATTACAGCAGAAGACGATGCCTTGCACGTCATTGCTCAAAAAGCAGATGGCGCACTTAGAGATGCCCTTTCTATTTTTGACCGTGTTGTTAGTTTTTCTGGTGCCAACCTAACAAGAGAAGCTGTTACCGAAAATCTAAACGTACTAGATTACACCTATTACTTTAGCATTACAGACTTACTCTTACAAAACAATATTCCGCAGCTTCTACTTAGCTACAACGATATACTAAGCAAAGGCTTTGATGGTCATCATTTTATCATGGGACTTGCATCACACTTTAGAGATCTAATGGTTTGCAAAAACCAAGAGACCATCGCATTGCTAGAAGTAGGTGAGCAAGTAAAAACCATGTATTTAGAGCAATCTCAGCAAACATCGCATCCTTTTTTACTAGCAGGTATTGACATTGCCAACACCTGCGACCTCAAATACAAAACAAGTCGTAACCAACGTTTATTAGTAGAATTGTGTTTAATGCAATTAGCTTCTCTCACTGCGCAGGGAGAAAAAAAAAACTCCAATAATGTAGGAAAACGTTTTGTTTTACCTCCATCCCATTTTACTACTGCGCCTATATCACCCTCGGAAATTTTAGATGCCCCAAAACTTTCCAGTGAACCTGATCCCGAAAGCTTTCGGGACGAAGTTGAAGTTGAAAAGGTTCAAGAGGAAATCATAAAAGTTTCTGAAACACAAAATGATGTAGTACCTGATACTATTGAGAAAAATATTGAAGAGGAAAACGAAACTCCTAAAGTTGCCGAAACTATTACAAATGAAACTAACATTTCAGACCGCGTGTCGCCTGAAGCTTTAGCGGAGGCACAAAAAACTCAAATAGCTCCACCTCCCTTAAAAAAGAGAGTTTCTGCATTATCATTAAAAAGTATTCAGAAAAAGCACGAGCTTGCCAAAGAACTCATTGCAAATGCACCCGATCAAGAAAACCTTCCTGCAGAAGATTTTACGGAAGAAGCAATGATTAAACACTGGAATGCATATACAGAAGTGATCAAAAATAAAGGAAAATACAACCTTCTTTCGCACCTTACTATGAATGTTCCTGTGCTTAAAGATGGAATGATTCACCTTGTTTTCCCTAACGAAACCATTAAAGTAGAAGTAGAAAGAGACAAATATGATTTGCTCGGCTATTTGCGTAGAGAATTACAAAACTACGATATCGATTTGGTGATTGAAGTAAATGAAACAGAAGTAAAACGATACGCCTACACCACCAAAGAGAAGTACGAAAAAATGCGAGAAATAAATCCAAACCTAGAAGAACTCCGCAAGGCTTTTGATTTGGATATTTAAAAGAGTATTATGAAAACTAAGCAAGACCATCCAATACAAATGTTAGGGCTTAAATTACCTACAGATCCTCGCTGGGTAAATATTGTCGAGAAAAATGTAGAAGAAATTTTAACAGACCACGCCTATTGCGAGCAAAAAGCTGCTTCTACTGCCATCTCTCTTATTGTTTCGTTTCCAGAATATACAGAACTAGTTCAAGAAATGGTGGCACTAGTTAAAGAAGAAATTAGTCACTTTAAACTAGTACACGACAAAATCATCGCACGCGGTTGGACCATGGGTAGAGATCGTAAAGACGAGTATGTAATTGCTATTATGAAGTTCTTCCCCAAAGGAGGAAGCCGCACCACACAACTCGTACACAGATTATTATACGCCGCCCTTATTGAAGCAAGAAGTTGCGAGCGTTTTCGTTTATTAAGTGAGCAACTTGAAGACAAAGAATTAGCCGACTTCTATTACAAACTCATGGTAAGTGAAGCAAGTCATTATACCATGTTTTTAGGTTTTGCAAGACAATATGGAGATCGCAAAGAAGTGGATGAGAAATGGCAAGCCCTTTTAGACTTTGAAGCTCAAGTGATGAAAGATTTGAGTACTGGGGAGAGTATTCATGGATAGATAATAATGCAATACTTTGAAAATTTATTATATCCCACTGCCAACTGCCACTGAGCAGCCTGCCAACTATTCCACTTTAAACTCCTTCGCCCTACGTTCATTATACAACTGCTTTACAATACCATCAGCCAAACCAATTTTTGGGACGTAGATAACTTTAGCCCTTGACCATTTCATAGCCGATAGATATATTCGGGTTGCTGGGATAATGACGTCTGCTCTATCAGGGTTCATATTTAACTCGAACACTCTTTCATGATAATTGTACTCTCTAATTTTTTTATAGAAATCTGCCATGAAAAAATAGCTCAATGGTTTGCCAACTTTTTTCTCACTAAAGCGATAGATACTGTTAATATTTCCGCCAGAACCTATCACATCTATTTTTGGATATAGTTCGGTATTTTCATGAATCCAATCTTTTACCTCATCCCAAATAGATTCTTTTACCATATCATTGATAATACGAACGGTTCCCAACTTAAATGATTTTGAACATACACTTTTACCATTTGCAAATACTGTAAACTCGGTACTTCCACCACCCACATCTACATACAAAAAGACTTTATTGTCGCTAATAAGTTGTTTTAAATCTGTGGATGCAATGATAGCTGCCTCATCATTCCCATCAATAATTTGGATATTAATTCCTGTAGCTTCTTTTAATTTTTTTGCGACTTCATGACCATTCGAAGCTTCTCGCATTGCAGAAGTAGCACAGGCTCTATAACTCACCACTTTGTGAGTCTTCATAATTAATGAAAATGCTTGCATGGCATCTAACATGCGCTGGTAACTAATATCACTTATAGCTCCTTCAAGAAATACATCGGCACCTAAGCGTATCGGCATACGCACCAAAGAGGTTTTCTTAAACTGTGGTGCAAAGCCTTCTTTCTCAATAACTGTAGCAATGAGCAATCGAATGGCATTAGAGCCAATATCAATCGCTGCATATTTCTCTATTCGTAACAAATTAGCTTTCTATTTTATTTTTAAAGTATTCATACAACGCAAATTGAGATCTTACTTTAGGGTTTTCATTAATTCTATAAGCATTTTCTTGGTTTTCTGAAATGATACGTGCTTTTACATTATCGCTCCAACAGATCTCAAATGTATCTAATATTTCTTGTTTGATAGCATCATCATAAATAGGGCAAGATACTTCCACTCTATTATCAAGGTTACGACCCATGAAGTCTGCCGAAGATATATACACTTTGGGTTTGCCTTCATTTTCGAAAATATACAATCTAGGATGTTCTAAAAATTTATCTACAATACTAATCACTTCAATATTTTCGCTCATTCCTTTTACACCGGGAATTAAACAACAAATACCGCGGACGATAAGCTGTATCTTTACACCAGCCCTACTTGCGGCGTACAACCTATCAATCATTTTATAATCTGAGAGACTGTTTAGTTTTAATTTAATTCCGCTCTTCTTACCTTGAATGTTATTTAAAATTTCAGTTTCAATCATGCTATATATTGCATTTCTAGTGTAATGCGGAGATACAATTAAATGATTGTATTTTGTGATTTTATAATTTACTTCAAAGAAATCAAACACTTTGTTGAGTTCTTTTCCAATCTTTTGATTGGCCGTAAATAAGGTATAATCTGTATAAATTCTAGCAGTGGATTCATTGAAATTCCCGGTGCTAATAAATGCATAACGTTTTAATTTACCTTCCTCTTCGCGCTGTACAAAACAGGTTTTACAATGTACTTTTAACCCAGCCACTCCAAAAATAAGTTGTACTCCCTCGCTTTGCATTTGCTCTGCGTAATATATATTCGCTTGCTCATCAAAACGTGCTTGCAACTCGATTTGCACCGTTACTTCTTTCCCATTTTTTGCCGCATTAATCAAACTACTAGCAATATGAGATACTTCTGCTAATCTATAAATAGTAATTTTTATGCTTTTAACCTTAGGATCCAAGGCTGCTTCTCTTAAAAATCGAACTACGTAAGAAAAAGTTTGATACGGCGCATATAGTAAATAATCCTTCTTTGCTATTTTATCAAGTAAACTTCCCTCTAGATTTAATCCAGGAATTCGTAAAGGAACTATTTTTTCATACTGTAAATCATCACGACCCAGACTAGGAAACTTAATGTAATCTCTTCGGTTGTGATATCTTCCCCCTGGAATGATACTATCGGTGTTATCAATACCCATTTTTTGCATTAAAAAAGATAACGTTTCCTGATCGATGGTTTTATCGTACACAAATCGAACAGGATCACCTGTACTTCTGTCTTTAACAGATTCAGAAATTTTGTCTATAAAACTCTTACTTAGGTCACTTTCTATGTCAAGCTCTGCATCTCGAGTTATTTTTATCATGTGCGCAGAAATACGGTCGTATTTAAAAATGCTAAAAATTTGATGTAAAGAATACCGAATCAAATCATCTAGGATGATAATAAACTTCTTTCCATCTTCTTCTGGCAATTCTACAAAGCGTTCTACACTTTTCGGAATTTCAATTAATGCATAGGTATTCTTTGATTCAAATAGCGTATCATTTTTGGATAATTCCATTTTCACAGCTAGATAAGCTGCACTATCTTGAAGTGTGGGAAATGTTTCTAGTTGGCCTATCATGATAGTTACCAATGCTGGACTCACTATTTGTGTAAAATAATTGGTAATAAATTTAGATTGCGACTCAGACACCTCTGTTTCATCGATGATGAAAATGTTTTCTTTTTTTAATTCATCCTTAATGCTGCCTAGAATTTTGAGACTCGTCTTTTGTTGTTTGATAACTATTTGAGTAATCATTTCCATGAGCTTTGCAGCAGGAATACCCCCTAAAAAACTTTTACCTCCCTTTCCAGCATCATCAATACGCTTAATCGTAGCATAACGTACTTTAAAAAACTCGTCTAAATTATTTGAAAAAATTCCTATAAAGCGCAGCCGTTCGATAAGTGGTGTAGATGTGTCTTCTGCTTCTTGTAGAACTCTAGCATTAAACTGTAACCAACTTAACTCTCTGTTGAAATATTTATTTTCGTGAGGATTTTTATGTTTGCTTGCTGTCATGGGTTTATTTTAAATCTCTCGGAAAAATTGTCTTAATGTTAGTTCCTGTGCTTAAAGCACTCCATTGATCTTCATTAAATTGAATGGCTACAAATCCACTGGTAGGTAGGTTGTCAATATAGGTATTCCCTAGCATATTCACAATGGATGTAAATGCGTGGTTATGACCAAACAACATCACACAATCAAATTTGTTATCAAGCTCCTTGATAACCTTCATTACTTGTTGACCGCTAAAATCGTACAAAGCAGCATTTTTAAAATATTTTGAAGCATCCAAAGCAAAAGCCTTTTTAAAATATACCGACGTAGTAGCTGCTCTCACAGCATCACTAGTAATCATAATATCTGGGGCAGGCATAGAACTTGCCACTGCCGCTGCTACCATTGCTGCATCAGTTTCGCCTCTATTTTTTAAGGGTCTTTGATGATCAATCACATCATGCTTCCAAGAAGATTTTGCATGTCGTGTAAAATATAATGTCTTCATAAAGTATTCCTCTTATAAACAAATTAAGGTTGTAATCTCGTTACAATCCAATTTTCGTTCTTTTTTGTGTATTGTATTCTATCGTGCAATCTACTACTGCGTCCTTGCCAAAATTCAAATTCGATAGGACGTACCAAATAACCTCCCCAATCTGCTGGTTTTGGTACAGGAGTATCTTTGTACTTTGCATCTAAAGCCTCCAACTTTTCCTCCAAGCTTTTACGGTTTGCTATTGCTGTAGATTGATCACTCACCAAGGCTCCTAGCTTACTCGCACGAGGTCTTTTATTAAAATAGGCGATCGATTTCTCTTCGGAAATTTTAGATGCCGTTCCTTTTATTATAATTTGACGCTCTAGGCCAGGCCAGAAAAAAGAAAGACAAACGTTTGGGTTCGCTGCAATAGCTTGTCCTTTTTCACTTGTGTAATTTGTATAAAAAACAAAACCTTCGGCACTAATTTCCTTTAATAATACAACACGGCCTCTTGGCATTCCTGAAGCGTCTACCGTACTTAAAGTCATCGCGTTTGCTTCATCAACAGCCTCAGATGCTTCTGCTTCTTGAAACCAGGCATTAAATTGATGCATCGCATTTGCAGCGATGGAAGCTTCAGTAAGCGCTCCCTTTTCGTAAGACTTGCGATAATCGTGAAGGTTTTTATCCATAAAATTGCTTTCCTGCAAGTTACAAAGATTGCAGCATGTAACATATAGTAGCTATTTTAAAATTTTGTAAAATTTCAGAAGACATAAAACGTGAAGCCTTGTTGAAAAAATTAAAAATATCTAAACCCTAATAACTTCGGAAATACTAGATCTCAAAAACCTTTCCATCTGCCGCTAGTTCTGAACTTGGAAAAACTGCCTGAGCTTCCTTTTGAAATGCTTCATAATCTCCATAACGGCCAGAATAATGCCCTAAGACTAAGGTGCCTACTTGTGCTTCTTTAGCAATCATTGCCGCTTCTTTGGCAGTACTATGCTTGGTTTTTACAGCCAAATCATGTTGGGCTTGTAAAAATGTAGCTTCATGATACAAAAGACTAGCCTTTTTTATTTGCGGAACTATTGCAGGAAAGTAGCAAGTATCACTGCAATAAGCATAGCTTTTGGGCGGTGGCGGATCAAAAGTAATATCAGCATTTGGAACCATCTCACCCGATTTTGTGACCCCATCTGCTCCTTGTTTTATTTTACGAAAGTAACTCATTTCTACATCGAGTGCTCTCGCTTTCTCAATATCCAAGACGCGTTCGGTTGGTTTCTCTTGAAATAAAAAACCATTGGTGTAGATTCTATGGTCTAGCGGAATTGTAGTGACCGTTACCTTTTCATCTTCAAACAATACTTGAGGTGAAGTGCTTTCTAATTCATGAAAATACAAGCCGTAATTGGTATAGCTCTTTCCTAACTCTAATTGCAATAACACCGCTTCTTTAATGCCTTTGGGACCATAGATGTGCAAGTCAGCTTCACGTCCTAACAATCGAAACGTAGAGATAAGTCCTACCAATCCAAAAAAATGATCACCGTGTAGATGCGAAATAAAGATATGCTTAATTCTAGCAAATTTCACTTTAAACCTTCGTAACTGAACCTGTGTTCCCTCGGCGCAATCTATTAAAAAAAGATGCCCTTTTACTTCCAATACTTGAGCGGTTGGATTCGCATCCCAACGAGGAGTAGCAGAATGGCAGCCGAGAATGGTTAGTTTCAAAGTATTTGTTTTTAAAAAATAGTTCTAGTTGTCTAAAATTTCCGCCCGCGTGTCGCTAAAGCTTTAGCGGAAGAGTAAGAATTTATATCAATTATGTGAACGCCCTTCGACAAGCTCAGGGTGACAGCTAGTTTACGTGAATTGATTTTTAACATTTAATAAACAAAGAGTTCCTTAAAACCCTAAATCTCTCTCTATTGCTTCCATTTCAAGAATATCTTCACCTTCTTGAAGGGTAGGCACGACCACTAGCTCATCTGGAAAAAGATCTGGATCGATGGCATTATTAATAATCACAAAAGAATGGGAGGTTTCTCTATGATTAGTAGATACTTCCATGAATAATAACAATTCTTCTAATGTTAATTTCTCGTATTTTAAGAGATCTAACAAAATATGTTGTTCAGAAAATGATGCTGGAATTTTATGTGTAAGATAGGAAGCAAAGTCTTTAACATCGTCTCGCTCGTCTTCTAATAGTGTATGGGTATCTAACTTTTTAACTATCATTTCTCTTAATTTTTGATGCCAATAAATACAAAACCGCCATGCGCACTGCCACACCATTTTGCACTTGATCTAAAATAATGGCTTGTTTGCTATCTGCCACGTCGCTGGTGATTTCTACTCCACGATTGATAGGCCCTGGGTGCATGACTACAATCTCTTTATCTAGTGAATCTAGGATGCTTTTGTTAAGACCAAACTGTTGGGTATATTCTCTGGTAGATGGAAAGTAACTAATATCCATTCGTTCGTTTTGAACACGAAGCATGTTTGCTACATCACACCATTGTAAAGCCTTTATTAAATTAGGTTCAAATTGAACTCCTAAAGACTCTATATATCTCGGCATTAATGTTTTTGGACCACATACTTTTACAGTAGCGCCTAGTTTTTGCAGTGCAAAGATGTTAGACAATGCAACACGCGAATGTAAGATATCACCAACAATCACTACTTTTTTACCAGCCACACCTCCTAGCTTTTCTCGAATAGAGTAGCTATCTAATAATGCTTGGGTTGGATGCTCATGTGCACCATCACCAGCATTAATAATACTAGCGTTGATATGCTTTGATAAGAATACACCTGCTCCAGGATTGGGGTGGCGCATCACTACCATGTCTACTTTCATAGACAATATATTGTTGACCGTATCAACTAAAGTCTCTCCTTTTTTTACAGAGGAAGATCCCGCAGAGAAGTTTACCACATCTGCAGAAAGTCTTTTTTCAGCAAGCTCAAAAGAAAGTCTAGTTCGGGTACTGTTTTCAAAAAATAAGTTCGCGATGGTAATATCACGTAGCGAAGGCACTTTTTTAATAGGTCTGTTAATCACTTCTTTAAAATGATCTGCGGTTTCAAAGATGAGTTGTATGTCCTCTTCTGTGATGTATTTAATACCTAATAAGTGATTTACGCTAAGTTCGCTCATCTTACTCTTGTTCTTTTATTAAATATACTGCGTCTTCTCCTTCATTTTCTTGCCAACATACTTTCACTTTTTCGCCACCAATAGCATCTACCTGTCTTCCTCTATAATCGGGTTGTATGGGTAAATGTCTACTAAACCTTCTATCGATTAGGGTGAGTAGTTCTATTTCGGTGGGACGGCCAAAATCTTGAATGGCTGTTAAAGCGCTACGTATACTCCTTCCTGTGTATAAAACATCATCTATAAAAACCACTTTTTTATTTTCTACTACAAAATCTATGGCAGTTTCATTGGCTTCTAGCGGTTTTTCGCCTCTTCTAAAATCGTCACGATAAAATGTAATGTCTAGTAAGCCTAGTTGTACATTTTTAATCTTGTAATCGTTTTCTAGAAGGGTCACCAAACGTTTGGCCAAAAAGCCTCCTCTAGGTTGAATACCTATAAGTACTGTTGCTGTAAAGTCGTCGTGATTTTCTATTAACTGACAAGCCAAACGATGCAAAGCGATGTGAATCTCTGTTGCGTTTAATAGTGTTTTTTGGCTCATAAGGAAGTGTTCTGAAACGTATTCAGAATACAAAAGTACTACTTTTTAACAAATGTATATAGCAAATCCTATTTCCGAAGAAAAAATAACACAGATTACTCTGGGTATTCTACACGTAAATGATAGATGTTATTAAGTTTTTTCTTAAGTACTTTTTTAATGAGCTGGATCTCTTTAAAAGTAACATTGGCATTTAAAAACTGCCCTTGTTCCATTTGACCATCGATAATCTTTTCTACAAATGCATCAATTTTGGTTGATGTTGGTTCTTTTAAACTTTTACTTGCAGCTTCTACACTATCGGCCATCATTAGTATTGCAGTTTCTTTAGAAAATGGCATGGGGCCCGGATATCGAAAGTCGGATTCATTTGCAGCCCCTTGTTTGTCTAGTTCTTTTTTGTAGAAATAATAGACCATACTGGTACCATGATGGGTACGTATAAAATCGATGATTCTATCGGGTAATTTATTTTTACGCGCAATCTCAATACCATCTATAACATGCCCAATGATGATCTCTGCACTTTCTTTAGGATCTAATTCGTCATGTGTATTTACACCACTTAATTGGTTTTCTGTAAAATAGGTAGGGCTTGCCATCTTGCCAATATCGTGGTACAAAGCCCCCACACGCACCAACATAGAGTTGGCTCCAATTTCTTGGGCAGCAGCCTCTGCAAGGTTTGCTACATTTAACGAATGGTGAAAAGTCCCAGGTGCTTTGTTGGAGAGTTCTTTTAATAATTTAGAATTGGTATCGCTCAACTCTAAAAGTGATACATCAGACACCAATCCAAATACTTTTTCGTAAAAATAAATAAGTGGGTGCGCAAATAAGGTAGCCAAACCACAGAGCACAAAATAGCCAAAAATCTCCCATTCAAATTCATGAATATTCCCTTCTTGAATCAATACAAAAGCAAAATAACCAATGATGTAGATTAAGGTAATTTGTCCTACCGAAATGAATAGGTTGGCTCTTTTGTAGAGTTCAGAAACCGTTAAGATGGTCACAATCCCAGCTATGATTTGTAAAAACAAATACTCAAAACTGTTGGGTACAATAAAACCTAGCAATAAAATAGTAAGGACGTGTACAAAGAGTCCGAGTCTTGGATCGAAGAAAGCCTTGAGGATAAGTGGTAATATACAAAGCGGCACTACATACACATATTTGGCATCTAACTTTACTACAATTGTAGTAAGGAATACCATGAGCAATACATTAAATAGTATAAAGGTAACTTTGGTGTTGTTGTTATAGATTTCTGTTCTGTATTTCTTCAGAAACAAGAAAAGCATTAATAGCACCAGCATCACCAACAATGCATAGCCAACCAACAGCCACAAGTAATTGGATTTAGTCCATACTTGTGATTGGTATTCAGATTTTAAAGATTCTAAAATTTGATAGGTATCTCCTTCTACCACTTCACCCTTGGCAATAATACGACCGCTTTTTTCGATAATACCACGGTTAGGGTTAATTGCATTTACCTCATCATCGATAGCAGCTTGGGTAAGTTTTGTATTTAAAAACACATTGGGTTGAATGACCCGATTTAGTATTTTTTCAATTAATACACTAGACTGTGAGAGATCTGCAGCAACACTAGGAGATTTTAGCAAAGAGGCAACCTCATCTTGCTTTACAATTTGATGAAAGTTAATTTCATCTATTTCATTTCCCGATTTAAGATACACCAACTTATCACCATCATACAAGTGTATTTGATTGGTCACCCCATGCTTATAAATTTTAGCAATTATGGTTTCACCACGCCTTTTAATACTTGCTTCGGAAATAGAAAACAAAGAGTCTACATAGGTTTCATCTAACAATCTTGAAAACTCATTAGAAACAGCATCAACAATACTTGCATCGACATCAAAATATGGAACCGCATTATTTATAATTTGCTCTTCTTCTGTAGCTAAGGTTTCAGCATCTTTTTTAATGGTGAAACTAAATGGAGCATATAAGTTTTCATATTGCCAGGGTTTTCCTTTCTGAAAATCATATTTAAATTGCCCACCTTTTGGGAAAAGATATATAACCAAAAAGGTAGCAACGATAAAAAGAAAGGAGCGATAGATAAGCGCTTGATTTCTTGATACAATGCTTAAGGTATTTTTCATATAATTGATATTCAGGGTAAAGATACCTATTGGTAAAAGGAATCACAAAACCTATGTCTGTAAAGATTGATAATTTCCATAGAAATACGTAATTTCGTTGCCACTATTTACGATTCAGCATCGTAGCTGAATTAAACCATTTTAACAAACGATTATGAGTAAAAAAGTTGTTGTTGTTTCTGCAGTACGTACACCAATAGGAAGCTTTATGGGAGGTTTATCTTCTTTAACAGCTGCCCAATTAGGAAGTTTCGCTATAAAAGGGGCTTTAGATAAAATTAATCTAGATGCTGCTAATGTTGAAGAAGTATATATGGGAAATGTTGTACAAGCTGGCGTAGGTCAAGCACCTGCAAGACAAGCTGCTTTAGGAGCAGGAATTCCAGATACAGTACCTTGTACTACCGTAAACAAAGTGTGTGCATCTGGTATGAAAGCTGTAATGAATGCTGCTCAAGCCATTGCCCTAGGAGATGCAGATGTTGTGGTTGCTGGAGGTATGGAAAGCATGAGTAATATTCCACATTACGTACACATGCGTAAAGGAGTAAAATTTGGTCCTACCACCTTAGTAGATGGAATGCAAAAAGATGGTTTAGTAGATGCTTACGATCAAAATGCCATGGGTGTATGTGCCGATGCATGTGCGACAGAGCATCACTTCTCTAGAGAAGATCAAGATGCATTTGCGATTCAATCTTACGAGCGTTCTGCAAAGGCTTGGAGCGAAGGTAAATTTGCTAATGAAGTCATTCCGGTTGCTGTACCGCAGCGAAGAGGTGATGATCTTATTATTAGTGAAGATGAAGAATTTAAAAACGTAAAAATGGAAAAAATTCCAGCGTTACGTCCTGCTTTCACAAAAGAAGGTACAGTTACAGCTGCCAATGCCTCTACAATAAACGATGGTGCAGGAGCTATGATTTTAATGAGCGAAGAAAAAGCAAACGAACTCGGATTAAAGATACTTGCAACAGTAACAGGGTATGCAGATGCTGCACACGAACCAGAGTGGTTTACAACTGCACCATCAAAAGCATTACCAAAAGCACTTGCTAAAGCTGGTGTAACTCAAGACCAAATAGACTTTTTTGAATTTAATGAAGCATTTTCTGTAGTAGGACTTGCGAACATGAAAATATTAGGCCTTACAGATGCCAATGTAAATGTAAATGGTGGAGCGGTTTCTTTAGGACACCCATTAGGATGCAGTGGTGTTCGTATTTTAATTACTCTATTAAGTGTCTTAGAGCAGAACAATGCAAAATTAGGCGCAGCTGCTATTTGTAACGGTGGTGGAGGTGCTTCTGCTATGGTATTAGAAAGAGCCTAACCCCAAACATATTTATGAAATACGGTATTTGCAACCTTAGTGTCGTCCCTCTTAGAGCTGAAGCTGCTGATAGTAGCGAGCTTGTTACGCAGGTACTGTATGGAGAAATCTTTAAAGTATTAGAGTCTCGAAAAAAGTGGAGTAGAATTCGTTTAGACTTTGACCGTTATGAAGGTTGGATAGACAACAAACAATTTGTCTTCACTGAAGAAGAACACTACAAGGATATTTTAAAACAAACCCCTATTCTATCGGAAGATTTGGTTGACATGGTTTCGATACACAACAACCAAATGTTATCTATTGTCATGGGGAGTTCAATGAATACACAAACGCTCCTAGAACATAGCTTTGAAGGACGCACTATTGACAAAAAGTTTCCAAAAGAACATATAGTGGAGACTGCATTGTTATACCTTAACACACCCTATTTGTGGGGAGGTAAAACACCCTTTGGTATAGACTGTAGTGGTTTTACACAAATGGTATATAAACTAAATGGGCATGCGCTAAAACGTGATGCTAGCGAGCAAGCAACGCAAGGAGAAGCCTTGAGTTTTATTGAAGAAAGTGAACCTGGTGATTTGGCCTTCTTTGATAATGCCGAAGGAAACATTATTCATGTAGGTATCATTATGGAGGATCATTATATCATTCACGCCCATGGTAAAGTTAGAATTGATAGGCTAGATCATACAGGAATCTTCAATTTAGATACCAATACACACACACACAAGTTAAGAGTGATAAAACGTATTGTTTAATATTATGGTATATAAAAAACCCGCTATTTCTTCTATAGCGGGTTTTTTTGATAAGTTTATTAAGAGCCATCTAGTTTCCTTCCATGGAAGCAAGCTTTGATTTCATTTCAGCGAACTTAGTATCCATACCAAGTTGTCCATAAATATTCATTAGGGTTCTCACTAATTCTACATTATCACCTCTTGATTTCATTGCAGATTCTAGATATGGTAACGCTCCAGTATATAATCCATCACGCTTTGCAGATAATTCATCATATCTTTTTGTATCAGCTTTAGACATTCCTAGACCATTCATCTCGGTAACAATGTCTTTTTCTTGTCCCAACATGATAGCTGCTATATTTATTTGAGCCGCTGGATATTCTGGCTGCAACTCAATTGCTTTTTTATAATACTCAATAGCCTTAGCGGTATTTCCATTTGAAGCAGTTGCAACTCCAAGATTATAGTATAATTCTGGATTATCAGGGTCTGATGCTAAGACTTCTTGCATTAGTTCATTGTAACGAACTGTATCTCCCATTCTATATACCATATCTGCCTCGGCACGAACCAAAGACATATCGTTAGGGTTTTCTGCTCTTGCTTCTTTCATTAAAGCAATTGCTTTATCATTTTCACCTTTACTTGAATAAATAAGTACAACACTACGAAGCATGTCACCTTTAGCAGATTCAGACATGCGCTCACCTGGCTTCGTATATTTTCCTGAAATCATTTCAGAATTACGATCTGCTTCAGAAGCAAACGTTACCGTTTTGTTATCTTCTATACGCAATGCAGTATACTCTTTTTTAATACCTGTATACCCCATATCTAATAATTGCAAGTAATACTCAAGACCTTTGTCATAATCTTTAGCATTTACAGCATTACCAGCGGCGTAATACAAATCAGAAGTATCTTTTTTAACTTGATAACTTAAATTTAACTTTTCACTTGCCAAGGAATAATTCTTAGCATTTTGATCTTTTACAGCACTATTTACCAAAGCAACTCTGGTATTGGTCACACCATTTTCAATAAGCCCTTCAAATTCATTACTTGTATCCAACTCTTGCGCTTTCATAAAAGCAGTTGCAGCTTCTTTCATTTTAGGGTAATCTGTCTTTCCAGCGTCGGCTAGTGTAATTTCCCCTTTTGCTATGTAATAGTTGATTTTTGTATCTGCATCTGCTTCACCAAGTTTAGCTTCTGCTACACCAAGATATTCTTTGGCAGCTTCAACATCACCTTTTACAAAAGCTTTTTGCGCTTTTTTTACTTCTTTTTTTTGTCCAAATGACGCTACTGAAATGAGGAGTGCAGCTGTCACTAATAATGGTTTTTTCATCTTTTTAAAAATTACGATCAGAAGGATGGTTTAGGTTCTTCTGAAATATTAATACAATCAATTAGGTTTATTCTTCTTCGCTATTAGCAATTGGCGTGCCACTTTCTTTAGCTCCAGTTTCAACAGCTGGTTTTGTACCATCGCCATCTAACATTGTTTCGTCCAATTCTTCTTCATCTTCTTTCATCACCTTAGCTACAGCTGCGATAGAATCATCTTCACGTACTTTTATTAAGCGCACCCCTTGCGTCGCACGACCCATCACACGTAAACTATCTACTGCCATTCTAATAGCAATTCCAGATTTATTGATAATCATCAAATCATCTGTATCTACTACATTTTTAATAGCTACCAACTGTCCGGTTTTTTCGGTAACACTAATAGTCTTTACACCTTTTCCACCTCTATTGGTAATACGGTAATCTTCGATGCTAGATCGTTTTCCGTACCCATTTTCAGAAACTACTAATATTTCCGAAGCAGTATCATTAATAGCAATCATTCCTACTACTTCATCATTGTTGTCTGCTAATCTAATTCCACGAACACCAGAAGCATTTCTACCCATAGGTCTTGTTTTCTCTTCTTCAAAACGAATGGCTTTTCCACTTTTAACAGCCAACATTACTTGACTATCTCCACGGGTTAATTTTGCTTCTAATAGCTCATCACCTTCTTTGATGGTAATTGCATTGATACCATTAGTTCTAGGTCTAGAATATTGTTCTAAAGGTGTTTTCTTCACTTGTCCTTTTTTGGTTGCCATGATCACATAACGGCTATTTACGTACTCATCATCTTTAAGATCCTGCGTACAAATAAATGCCATTACTTTATCATCTGGCTCAATGTTAATGAGGTTTTGTATTGCACGTCCTTTTGATGTTTTAGATCCTTCAGGAATTTCAAATACGCGCATCCAGAAACATTTTCCTTTTTGAGTAAAGAACAACATGTATTGGTGATTGGTCCCTACAAATAAATGTTCTAGGAAATCTTCATTACGAGTAGCAGATGCCTTTTGCCCTACACCACCTCTGTTTTGGGTTTTGTATTCCGCCAAAGAAGTACGTTTGATATATCCAGCATGCGAAATGGTTAACACCACTTGCTCATCTGGAATTAAATCTGTGATGCTTACATCGCCTCCTGCATATTCAATAACAGAGCGACGCTCATCTCCATATTTTGTTCTTACTTCGTCCAATTCTTCTTTGATGATCGCCATTCTTCGCTCTTTGTTAGCAAGAATGTCTTCATAATCTTCAATTGTTTTCATCAATTCGTCGTACTCAGAGCGCAATTTATCTTGCTCCAGTCCTGTTAATTGACGCAGACGCATTTCTACGATAGCTTTTGCTTGGATTTCTGTAAGCTTAAATGCCTTTATCAAAGCAGCTCTCGCTTCATCTGCATTGGCAGAAGCACGGATAAGACGAATCACTTCGTCAATATTATCGGAAGCAATGATGAGACCTTCTAAAATATGCGCTCTCTCTTTAGCTTTCTTTAATAGGTATTCAGTTCTTCTAACAACAACTTCGTGACGGTGCTCTACAAAATAATGAATCAGGTCTTTTAGATTCAGCATTTGTGGTCTCCCTTTTACAAGGGCAATATTATTTACACTAAAGCTTGATTGTAAGGCTGTGTATTTATATAAGGTATTTAATACAATATTAGGAATTGCATCTCTTTTTAGGATATATACGATACGCATCCCTTTTCTATCAGACTCATCACGTATATTAGAAATACCTTCTATTTTCTTGTCGTTGATAAGGTCGGCAGTCTTTTTAATCATGTCTGCCTTGTTTACTTGGTAGGGAATTTCAGAAACTATAATACACTCTCTACCATTTACTTCTTCAAATCTAGCCTTGGCACGCATTACAATACGTCCACGTCCTGTATGAAAAGCATCTTTTACACCATCATAACCATAAATAACACCACCCGTTGGAAAATCTGGTGCTTTTACATACTGCATTAATCCGTCAATATCAATTTCTGGATTATCGATGTATGCTTGAATTCCATCTACAACTTCTGTTAAGTTATGAGGTGGCATATTGGTAGCCATACCTACTGCGATACCAGAAGCTCCGTTGATTAACAATCCAGGAATTCTAGTAGGAAGCACTGTAGGCTCTTTTAAGGTGTCATCAAAGTTAAGTTGATGATCTACTGTCTCTTTATCTATATCTGCCAGCATATCTTCACTAATACGCTGCATTCTTGCCTCGGTATAACGCATTGCTGCAGGACTATCGCCATCTACAGATCCAAAGTTACCTTGACCATCTACTAATAAATATCGTAAACTCCACTCTTGTGCCATACGCACCATTGCATCGTATACTGAGGTATCGCCATGTGGGTGATACTTACCTAAAACTTCTCCTACAATTCTTGCAGATTTTTTATGAGCGCCTGTAGCTCTAATTCCCAATTCATGCATTCCAAACAATACACGTCTGTGTACTGGCTTCATTCCATCACGAACATCTGGCAGTGCACGTGACACAATTACAGACATCGAATAATCGATGTAAGCCGATTTCATTTCATCTTCAATGTTGATGGGGATCAATTTTTCGCCTTCAGCCATAGTTATTTTATATTATATTTATGTTTTTCTACTAAACAAGCAAGATACGGTATTTCGGCATTTTTAATAGGTAAAAACAAGGGGGTTATTCACGATTTTATTAACAAAAAATTAACCCTACTTCGTTAATAACTATAAGGGGTTTCACTTTTATATCTCTGTCATTTTTTGTCAATTTACTCTTCCTACTTAGAAACAGGAATAGTTTTTGACTAGATAACAGTAATTTTTAGTAATTTTAGACGAAAAGGAATTGAGCGTATGGATGATAATTTTTCCCCCAGAGTAAAAGATGTAATTGCATTTAGCAAAGAAGAAGCATTACGCCTAGGTCACGATTTTATTGGGACCGAGCACTTAATGTTAGGTCTTTTACGAGATGGAAATGGCAAAGCTGTTACTATCTTAAATGCCCTAGATGTAGATTTAAATCACTTACGACGTAAAGTCGAAATATTAAGTCCTGCCAACCCTGGTACAGGAATGGTAGGTAATGACAAAAAGAATTTACACCTTACACGACAGGCAGAGCGTGCTTTAAAAACAACTTTCTTAGAAGCAAAATTGTTTCAGAGCACCTCTATAAACACTGCGCATTTATTATTGTGCATTTTAAGAAATGAAAACGATCCCACTACCAAACTACTACACAAAATGAAAGTAGATTATGATAAGGTAAAAGAGCAATTTAAAGTATTGCTCGCTAATGACGATGATGACTATATCGATAGTCCATCGGCTGAGTCGTTTCCAAATGATGATGAAAACGCCCAAGATGAGGGCGCAAAAGAAAATTTATTTGGTAGCACTGCTGCAAAATCAAATAAAAAATCAAAGACACCAGTCTTAGATAATTTTGGTAGAGATCTAACTGCCATGGCAGAAGAAGGAAAATTAGATCCTGTTGTTGGCCGTGAAGCTGAAATACAAAGGGTATCACAAATTTTAAGTAGACGCAAAAAGAACAACCCACTACTCATTGGAGAGCCTGGTGTTGGTAAATCTGCTATCGCCGAAGGTTTGGCACTTCGTATCGTACAGCGAAAAGTATCTCGTATTTTATACGACAAGCGTGTAGTAACACTTGACTTAGCAAGCCTTGTTGCTGGCACCAAATACCGTGGTCAGTTCGAAGAGCGTATGAAAGCTGTCATGAATGAACTAGAAAAGAATGATGATATTATTCTTTTTATTGATGAAATTCACACCATAGTAGGTGCTGGTGGCGCCACAGGTTCACTTGACGCAAGTAATATGTTTAAGCCTGCATTGGCTAGAGGAGAAATTCAATGCGTTGGAGCAACTACTTTAGATGAATACCGACAGTATATAGAAAAGGATGGTGCTTTGGAACGAAGATTTCAGAAAGTATTAGTAGAACCTACTTCGGTAGAGGAAACAGTAGAAATTCTGCAAAACATCAAAGAAAAGTACGAAACACATCATAATGTTACCTACACACCAGAAGCGCTTGAGGCTTGTGTGAAGTTAACGAATAGATATATGACCGATAGGTTCTTGCCAGACAAAGCGATTGATGCCCTAGATGAAGCTGGTTCTCGAGTACATATTACCAATATCAATGTACCTAAGAAAATTTTGGAAATCGAACAAAAACTTGAAGAAGTTAGAGAGCTTAAAAATACTGTTGTTAAAAAACAAAAGTACGAAGAGGCTGCCAAATTGAGAGATGATGAAAAGAATCTTGAAAAAGAATTGGTGACCGAACAAGAAATTTGGGAAAACGATTCTAAATTACATCGCGAGACTGTTAATGAAGAAAATGTAGCTGAAGTAGTTTCTATGATGACGGGAATTCCTGTCAACAGAATTGCGCAAACTGAAATCAATAAACTTGCAGAATTGCCTGAACTTATCAAAGGAAAAGTAATTGGACAAGACGACGCGGTAAGCAAAGTGGTAAAAGCAATACAACGAAACCGTGCCGGACTTAAAGACCCTAACAAACCTATTGGATCTTTTATCTTTTTAGGACAAACGGGAGTTGGGAAAACGCAATTAGCAAAAGTGCTTGCCAAAGAGCTTTTTGATAGTGAAACTGCATTGGTACGTATTGATATGAGTGAATACATGGAGAAATTTGCCATCTCGAGATTAGTAGGTGCACCTCCAGGATACGTAGGATACGAAGAAGGTGGTCAGTTAACAGAGAAAATAAGACGTAAGCCTTATGCTGTTGTCCTTTTAGATGAGATTGAAAAAGCACACCCAGATGTTTTTAATATGCTGTTACAAGTATTAGATGACGGTCATTTAACAGATAGTTTAGGACGTAAGATTGATTTCAGAAATACCATCATTATTATGACTTCAAATATTGGAGCCCGTAGGTTAAAAGATTTTGGTCAAGGAGTTGGGTTTGGAACTGCTGCGAAAGCAAGTCAGGCCGATGCAAACGCTAAAGGCATTATTGAAAATGCGTTGAAAAAAGCTTTTGCACCAGAATTTTTAAATCGTGTAGATGATGTGATGGTCTTTAATGCTCTTGAGCGTGAAGACATTCACAAAATTATTGATATTGAACTAGAAAAGCTTTTTCTACGAATCAAAGACCTTGGGTATGATCTTACCTTAACCGATAAAGCTAAAGATTACATCGCTGATAAAGGTTTTGATAAAGATTATGGAGCAAGACCATTAAAAAGAGCGATTCAGAAATACATAGAAGATGCATTGGCAGAAGAAATCATTAATAGCAAACTTACTGAAGGAGATGCTATAACCATGGACTTGGATTCAAAAACCAATGAATTGACTATTAAAATTAAAAAACAAAAGAAAACTACTGAATCGTAAGAATTTTTTATTTTTTTTTATCACAGCCAATTGATTTCTAATCAATTGGCTGTATTTTTATAGGGATTAATTTAAAAGAAGTTCCCTATGAGTATGTTTTATCATTACGATTTTGGCTATTGTGAGACATTTATTTTTGATGAGTTTTTAGTGAATCAAATTAAAGAAGGTGCTACAATAACTAAAGAGCAATCTGATCTTTTGCAAGAATTAATTCAAAAACATTTTGGAGAGAAGCCTATGGTGTATATTTCAAATCGACTCATGTCATACACGGTAGATCCAATTATTTATATTGATGCACATATCAAAATAAAAAATTTGATTGCTGTTGCAATTGTAACACAGAATGAAATGTTTAAAAAAAGTGCTGAATACGAGCGTACATTTTATGCAAATACTTTTGAGATTTTCCCAACCCTGAGCGAAGCTATTCAATGGGTACATACTGTAATTGAAGATAAAAAGAAGAATGGATAAAGCAACTATTAAAGTTAGAATGATTGAAGAAATCGCTAAAACAAAAATAGCTATCAATACGTATCAAGAGCTTACCAAACCTATTGCTCCAGAAAATGCTATTGGCAGAGTTTCGAGAATGGATGCGATAAATAACAAATCTGTAAATGAAGCTGCATTACGTAAAGCTAAACAAAAGCTCAACAACCTAAAAGTAGCATTATCTAATATAGAATACCCTTCCTTTGGAGTATGCAGAAAATGCAATATACCCATTCCAGAAGGTAGAATTATCTTACTACCTCAAGCCGTTACTTGCGTTCATTGTTCACCTTAGGTTTTATTTAACATTAATGTAAGTTTTTTCGTGCAGCCAAATGCTAAATAAAACAGTACTTTTGCCGCCCCATTGAAAAACTACTTATGATTAACACACTAGAATTTGACTTCGGACAAGTACTTGTTTTTGAAGACTATATCATCGCAACGATGAATGAAGGTATTACGGTAACATCTGAATTTAACGATGAACTTATCAAGGTTAGAGACACTTATTTCCCTAACAAACCATTTGGATATATTACACACCGTAAAAATTCATACTCGGTAGATCCTAGTATTTACTTTCAAACTTCAAAAATTGAAAACCTAGCAGGATTTGCTGTAGTATCAGAAGACACTAAAAAACTAGACTCTATATCTCTTGAAAAGAAATTCTTAAAAAAACCTATTCAAGGTTTTAAAGAAATAGACCAAGCCGTAACTTGGATTGAGAGTTTGTTAAAAAATTAAATCATTGTTTCCAAAGAAGCATTGTAAGAATGCTACTGTGGTGTGAATGGTTTTTATAAATGACTTTTTATGGAACTTGTTAACGCCGAAAAAATTGTGAGATTTCATAGTATTTAGCAGTTCATTTTTTCCATTGATGAAAAAACGAACCAAAAAAATCTAGGCTAACGAAAACATATCTAAATTTATCTATCGGAATCTAAATTTTAATAACTCGCATTAAAAAGCATCCTGCATCAAAACTACGTGTAGCTCAAACAGATTAAAATTTGACGATATCCGCTATTCAAATTTGACGATATCTTTTCGATAGGCCATTTAGGAAATTAAGAATATTTCCTAAAAAATTAAATCACTATCTACAGAGAAGCTTTGCAAAAAGGCTACAGTAGCGTGGATGTCGTCTGCTAGTAATCTATCTTCTTCGACAAAAGGAACTACTTCTCTATAACTAGAAATTAAAGATTCTATAAAAGGAGATGACTTTTTATCTCTAAAAGCAAGCGCTTGAGATGCATTCATCAACTCAATAGCTAATATTGTCTCTAGATTATCAATAATACGCAAGCATTTAGTTGCGCCATTAGCACCCATACTCACATGATCTTCTTGCCCATTTGAAGATACAATAGAATCCACAGAGGCTGGAGAAGCCAATTGCTTGTTTTGACTCACAATACTAGCTGCTGTATATTGAGGAATCATAAATCCACTATTTAATCCAGGATTGTTAACTAAAAAAGCTGGTAAATCTCGTAAACCAGACACTAATTGATAGGTTCTTCTTTCTGAAATGTTACCTAATTCACTCATGGCAATTCCCATATAATCTAGCGCTAATGCAAGAGGTTGGCCATGAAAATTTCCGCCAGAAATAATTAAATCATCTTCGATAAAAATATTGGGGTTATCGGTTACCGAATTGATTTCTGTTTTAAACGTTTTGTGCACAAAGCCTATGGTATCTTTGGAAGCACCATGCACTTGCGGGATGCATCTAAACGAATACGGATCTTGTACATTTTTCTTTTCGCCCTTTCCTAATTCACTATCTGTTAAAATTTCATTGATACGTTCTGCAGTTTTCACCTGTCCTCTATGAGGTCTTACTAAGTGTACAAGTGCATTAAACGGACTCATATTACAATCGAATGCATCGATAGAAACCGAGCTAATCACATCTGCCAAATAGGAGTATTTATAAGATTTCAATAAAATATGCACCCCATAAGCACTCATAAATTGTGTACCATTAAGCAAAGCCAATCCTTCTTTTGCTTGTAAGGTAATTGGCTCCCATTGGTGGGTTCTCATCACTTCTGAGGCAGCAACGATCTCCTCTCCTATCCAAACATCTCCTTTTCCTAACAAAGGCAATGACATGTGCGCTAATGGTGCTAAATCTCCAGAAGCTCCTAGACTCCCTTGTGTGTACACCACAGGTATCACGTCATTATTATACATAGCCACCAAACGTTCTACCGTTTGTAATTGTACTCCACTGTAGCCATAACTCAAAGATTGAATTTTAAGCAATAGCATCAATTTTACAATAGTTTTAGGAACAAATTCACCCGTTCCACATGCATGAGACATCACTAAATTTTCTTGAAGTTTAGAAAGATTTTCTGCGGAAATTTTAACATTACACAAAGACCCGAAACCAGTATTAATACCATAAATAGGTGTATCATTGTTTTTAATCTTTTGCGATAGGAATTCAAATGATTTATTAATATTACCTATGGCTTCTTCAGAAAGCGCAAGTAATTTATGTGTATCAATAATATCTTTAATAACAGCTAGGTCTAACAAAGAACTACTTATGTAATGTTTTTCGGTCATGATTATTGAGTTGTTTGCAACAAAAATACAATTTAAGTCGTTGTATTACTAAAAGAAATACACCCTAAATTATATATATTTATGCGTATATTTCACAACTTAAAAAACTATGAAAATGAAAAAAATAGGTATTCTTGCAGCAGCAGCAATTCTCGTAGCTTGCCAAGAAGAAACACCCAAAGATTTTGTAAGCTTCTCAGGAAAAATTACAAACAACACTGTAGACTCTATAAAAGTTGTAAACAGAAACTACTCCAAAAGCATTGCAGTGAATAAAGATGGTACGTTTAAAGACACTTTAAAAGTAGCTGATGGGGTTTATTATTTTGACACTGGAAAAGAAGCAACTCCTATGTATCTTAAAAATGGATATACAATAGATATGTCTTTAGATACAGAAGCCTTTGACGAATCTGTTTCATACAAAGGAAATGGTTCTCAAAACAGCAGGTACTTAGCAGCAAAAACTTTATTTGAAGAAAAATTATTCGATCAAGATTTTGAAAGTTTAGGGATGGCCGAATTAGAAACAAAGATTTCTGAAATGACCCTAAAAATGAACGAGTTCATTGATGGTCAAAAAGGAATTGATCCTGAATTAATTGCTAGCGAAAAAGAAAACCTTAGCGGCATGATGGAATCTTTTAAAGGCTACTATGGAGAAATGATTTCTCTAAGAATAGACATGCCAAAAGGCGCACCTTCTCCAACTTTTACAGATTTCGAAAATATAGATGGAAGCAAAACCTCTTTGGCTGACTTTAAAGGTAAAAATGTGTATATCGATGTTTGGGCCACCTGGTGTGCGCCATGTAAAGCTGAAATTCCAGCATTAAAGCAATTAGAAAAAGACTATCACGGAAAAGACATCGCCTTTGTGAGCATGTCAATTGATGACGACAGAACACATGGCGGATCATGGGATAAAGCCAAAGAAGACTGGAAAGCAATGGTACATGACATGGAATTAGGTGGTATTCAGATTTATGCTCCAAAAGGGTGGCAAACTAAGTTTGTACAAGACTATAGAATTAAAGGAATTCCTCGTTTCATCTTAATTGATAAAGACGGAAACATTGTAGATGCAAGCGCACCAAGACCAAGTGACGATGGTGTACGTGCTGCTATTGACGCGCTTATTTAGTGAGCAGTGCTCAGTAGTAGTTGGTAACTACACAAAAGCCCTTTCGTTACTAACGAAAGGGCTTTTTTCATATAATGCTCACTGCAACTGCCTACTGAGCACTTTCCTGCGCTTTCGCAGGTGGAACTTCTTCTTTTCTGAATAACTCCAAAAAGGCATCTCCTAGATAATCTAGCAAGTCACTTGCCATCATCGCCTCAAAACCTAATTGAGTAGACGCGATATTACCAGCGCTTCCGTGGATATAAATTCCAAACACAGAAGCCATTAAAGGGTCGTACCCCTGAGAAACCAATCCAGTAATAATACCACTTAAAACATCGCCACTACCAGCAGTTGCCATACCCGGATTTCCTGTTGTATTTACATACATCTCATCTCCAGAAATGGTAATGGTATTGGCGCCTTTAATAATGATAATCACATTGTATTTTTTAGAAAAGGCTTTGGTTTTTTCAATTTTATCGTAGTCATTATCCCAAGCGCCTATCAAACGCTCCAATTCTCCTGGATGTGGTGTTAAAATAGCACTTTGTGGTATGAGTTTTAATAAGGTCTTTGTCTTTGCAATACAATTTAATGCATCTGCATCCAATAAAATAGGACAAGCGACTTGTTTTAAAAGTCCGCGTAAGGCAGCAACTGCTTCTTTACCGCTTCCCATTCCCATTCCAACTGCCATGGCGTCGGGCATAAAATCATAACTAATCTTGGTAATAGTTTTTGGATTTTCATCGGTTAACACCATAGCTTCTGGCACTGTTGTTTGCATAATAGTATAGCCACATTCTGGTATAAAAGAAGTCACTCTCCCTGCTCCAATGCGTAGGGTCGCTTTGGCACTTAATACAGCAGCTCCCATCATACCGTAACTTCCAGCCACGACTAAGGCATGTCCGAAATTTCCTTTGTGCGCATACTTATTTCGTTGTTTGTAAAATTGCTGTGCTTCAGGCTTTGCAATTAAATCTGCTAACGCGGGCACAGTATGCATGTATTCGGGATCTAAACCGATGTCTAACATTTCAAAAAAAGTAACATACGGACCCGATTCTGGCAAAAAGAAGGATAATTTTGGGGTTTGAAATGTTAGGGTATGATTAGGTTTTATGATCGCCTCAGGATCCTCGATGGGTTTTTCAGGATACAAACCACTGGGCATATCGATAGAAAGTGTAAACGCTCTATGTCCATTCATAAACTGTATCAATTCCTTTACCCAACCCTCTGGAGGTCTATTGATACCAATACCAAACAAAGCATCTATAATAATGTCTTCTGGAGCTATTTGTGGAAAATCCTCTGCACAGGTCATTAAAGTCGGCCAATCTTTCGTGACATTTTTATACCGATCGTAATTGGTTAAAAAACTTGGAGAGCGTTTATCACTAAAATTGGCGACATAACTTTTAACCACATAACCATTTTTAATCAATAAACGTCCTAAAGCTAAGCCATCTCCTCCATTATTTCCAATACCACAAAAAATATGAATAGGAACTTGAGCCCCTTGCATACGTTGATGCAACCAATTAAAAATTTGAGTAGCAGCGCGCTCCATCAAATCTACAGAAGTAATTCCTTGCTTTGCTGTGGTTATTTTATCTGCTTCGTATAACTGTTGAGAGGATAATATCTTCATTATTTTGTCTTTCTTTTTTTGATAAAGGTAACAAGAATTTTACTGTAATATGAAATACTCTTGTTGGAACAGAACTTTACTTACTCTTCAAGATTAAGACCACATTCAACTTGAGAACACTCCATTGTTCATATAGTGGTGAAAACTTTATTCAGAAACTGATTTACAAACAACAAAATACCTTAAAAAACAATTAATCAAGTATTTATACGGATATAGCATTTTGATTTATTTTATAAGTTGCATATGGTTCGCTCCTTTCTAAATATTAAAAAGAGAGCAAAGGGAGCATACCGAAAATCCCTAAAAAAAGAGTAGGTATCACTTAATTAATTTCTATTATTATGAAAAAAACAGAACCAAACAATCTTACGTTTGATGAAATCATCAAAAAAGTAGGTGAAAATAATTACGCCAAAGATATTGAAGGCAACTTAAAATCTATTGGTTTCACAGACGAACAAATAACTGATATGTCAGACTATTCTGATAGTTTAGCAGCAATTCCAACAGTCGCTAGTGGGGGGAAAGATATCTGGTTTAAAACACATGGTTTTTGGTCGGTAACAATTTATTTTAGTCATGAAGTATCACAAAACATTCCTAAATACGCAGGAGCTATTGCTGCTGCATTTGCCTCAATGGGTCCCCCTGCTGCTTTAGCACCAATTGTTGCCACTGCTGCTATATTAGGAGAAATTCGTTTTAAGGCTGTTGACAAAGGGAAGGGCGTACACTTTACCCTTGCATACGTTGCTATTCCAGGACTTCTTACACCAGTAACTTTATGTGCTTATATTCTTGCTGCTTTACAAGCAAATTAAAATTACAAAGAGGCACAACATATACGTTGAGCCTCTTTGCAAGATTTATTTATTAGTATTCTTTCTTGGGTTCTTCTCGCGCCAATAATTTGTTGGATACTTTATAGGTAGCTGCATACAGTAATCCAGGCTGTCGCATTCTATACGTTAAAAACGCTTTTTTGTACCAGCGTGCATCGGTTGCTTTTTTATTATGATCGGTATGAGTAGCAACGGTTTCGGCGTTTCCATCCTGCAAGGGCGCCATCACATACATTGCAATTCCAAAGTGTTCGAGTCGTTTTAAAACGATTTCAAAATCAGATTCTGTGAAATAATGTAAGGTTGCTGCATTATCCCCAGTATTTTGATTTTTTAAGCCTTTGAATACGTGCTCCTCTAAAAATGTTGCTTGGTCCATGTTTTTGCTGTTACCTTTAATTAGATTTCGATTTCTCCCGAAGCTTCGGGATCAATTTCAGTTTCAATTTCGATTTCAATTCCCTAGCGAAGGTACTCTAAATTTGTTTGGTTTAGGCTTTATTGGATTTCAATAAACTAATAGATACCGTGGCAAATGCTGTATTCGGAAATTTCCTGAATTGTGCCATATCGGCTGTTAATCCAGCTTCTTGAACAAGACTTAAAAAAGCGTCCAATTCTAGTATGTACTGATCGGAATATCCATGAGTTAAATCATAAGCAGTAGCAGCCGTTTTTCCTAAATTTTCAGCAATCAATGCTGGCTTCACGGTATGCAATTCAATAAGCAGGAGTCCAAATTTCCCAACATACGGACTCCATTGCTCCATATGTTCTTTAAAAGATGCAGCCACCAAATTATTATCTAATTTTTTACCGAGAGAAGCATAAGCACCTGTTGCGTTACTTACTCTGGATTCCATACCTGCAGGGGCTTTCCATATTCTATTATGATCTAAAAAAGTTCGTACATTAAGTACATCTTCTAACTCGATATCGTAATTTTCATTCAAGTCTTTGGCGAGTCGTTCTGGATCTCCAATATCTCCCCAAATGATCTTGGCCCAAATATCTGCCTGAATCAAATTGGCTCTGGATACTTTTAAAGCAGCTTTATTGTAATCTACTCCAATAATTTGTAATGGATATTCATCTAAAACTGTTCCTCGATAGGTTTGATTCTCAATCACTGAAAACAAATGCTGCAAAAAGGCACCATTCCCGCATCCCATATCTAATATTCCTTTAGGCTGCTCGTCGATAGGCTTGTTAAACAAATCGATAATAATTTTATCTACTACTTTAAAATAAGAACTATGCGCTCCTCCACTACCCCAGATATTCATTTCGCGATCTACGTGCTTTTCATCTGCGCCTTCGGCACCATTTCTTAGCACTAAAGGATTGCCAAAAACTAGGTCGTCTAATTTTCTGAGGGTAGGAATATACGATACCGTTACCCCATAGGCACTTGCTCTTTTGGCAAAAAACAAACCAAGATCGGTAAACTGATAGGCTCCTTTTTTAATGGTAAACCAACCCATCTCGGCTAACATGTTCAATAATCTATCAAATTCTTTATGGTTGATATGAAACTCCTCAGATCTAAATCTAGATTCCATAAAGTATTTATGAAACATTCCCGTAATCCCCAAATGAACAATAGTAGGACCTAGTATCACCCCTTCTATATGGGCTAAAATCTGTTTTTCAATATTGCTTTGAAATTTGTTTTCAGAAAAGGTAATTCCGTAGTGGTTTTTATATTTTTTATAAATTCCCTCCAAAACCAGAAAGGGCTCCATTTCGAATTTTCTTGGATGGTATTTTTCAGAGAGCTGAAGCAATTCAACGACATCTTTATACAAGTCAAAGTAGCCAAAGGCAATAGGTGAAGCCTCATTAATTTGGTAGCTAACAGCACTGGTTTTATTATTTACATGTTGTATCAACCATCCTTGAGAACAGAGCCCGCGTAAGCCAACATTTAAATAACCGTCATTGGCATTAAACTTCTCAGCAAGGTCCTGTAAGGTTACTTTTTTATGTTCGAGAATATAATCGGTAACACCGTGTTTTTTTAAAGTATATGCAGTTGGTGCAATGACAATACCGTCTAAATGACGAAACAAGGTACTTCGTAAGGCTGCTTTTTGGTTTACATTCATACAAACAAAATAAGAAGTCTCAGTTTAAAATTTTCTAAGGTAACTGAAACGTGCTTACTAAGTTAGTATAATTTAACCAATGTACCATGCCAAAAAAATTTCAGAATAAAAAGACCTACATGCTTGCCACAAAATCTGAAAAGACTTTTTTATGAAGTGCTAGATCCATTACACCAGAAAGGGAAACGCGCGCAATATAATCTTTATCGCCTTCTTTGGTAGTTCCTTGTGTTGACGTTGCAGGAATGGTCCAATAACAGCCTTTTAATTGACCATAACTCACACAATACTTACTCTCATTGGGTATGTTAGTAATCATAGCATTGATGAGTTTATGATTTAAAGCTCTCTTATGAGTTTCCTTCTCTTGGGCAGTTGCGCCTTTAGAAGGAAGATCTAACGAAAATACCGAAGGTGTAAATCCTTCTGCTGCCAATGCTTCAGAAACAAAATTAATCTTTGCTTCTGGCAATATTGCTTCTATGAAATTCACAAACTCGCGAGTGTTTTTATAGGCCGCAGCAATACGTTGATTCATCGATGGCAATTGTTGTGCTAAAATTTCATATTGTAACCCTGTGGCCTCATTGTCGCAAAGTGTGAGATGCATTTCTATTGCTGGCATTACGTTGGCAGCTTTCTCATTAGCCACCACATAGCCCGCTGTACATTTACCGCCGCTAGGAAATTTAGATCCACTAGCATACGACAAGGCCTTCACTTCAGATAAAATAGCGCCTACTCCTAAAAAGTTGATATTTGGACAAAAAGTTTGATCCAAAATAAACACGGGTGCAATCGCAGGAGTTCCTGTAGTTGTGTGTCGTTTTTTAGAAAGGGTTTCTTTCAAGGCATGAAGGTTAGGCACCTCCACTCTTGGGTTGGTTGGGATTTCGGCAATAATAAACGGAACAGCATCTTGGTCTGCAATCTTTGTTAATACCACATCGATACTTTGCACCATATCATTGTCACCATCTACAAGCAAATCTACCACAGCAACATTTTCCATAACTGCCGCAACACGTCGTGCTTGATCGTTTGTTCCTCCATAACAATTGGACGGTACCACGAATTTAATGGCCTTTCCTGGCTGATGTATCTGCGCATCGTGCACCAAGCCCATCATAATAGCGTATTGTATGGAGAGTCCGCTAGAACCCACAAGAGGTTTGGTTATGGTATGGGTAATTTCTTTTACAGAAGCTAACACACCTGTCTTGTTCGATGCTACATCGTTAGTATGCACTAAAATTGTAACCTCTTTGATAAGTGATTGCAGCGCTACCAAACAGTTGGCTGGTGTCATGGCAATGGTCTCTCGTCTTCGCACGTGTTGTATTGCTGAAATATAATGACTCGCAACGGTGTCCTGTATCATTAAAACACTACCTAAATCTGTATAGGTTTGAATGTAGAAGTCTATGGAAGTATTAAAATCTACTACTTCCACTTTATCCTGTTGAGAGATATAAACCGTACTGCCTTCAAAATCTGAAACTTGCTCAAGTGACGCAACTTTTTCTAACTCAAATTGATATCCATATACATCTTTTACAATGCTAGCATCAAAGTTGGGAGGCAATGTATCTGTATAGAGTAATCTCGTATTTCTATTTTCAAGTACATTTGTTCTAAGTATTGCCAACAAAGGCATGGTTTGCGATGAAAAGCTAATGACATTTTCGGGTTGTAGTTGTTGCAATTTAGCAATGCTCCATTCTAACACACAGGAAAGCGGATGCCCTAACCGAATATAATCGTAAGCAGTGGGCAATGCATCTAAGGCAGCAGTACTCGTTGTTTTTGAAGCATACAAATCTTCAAACTGTTCTAAAAACTGCTTTTTGGCTTGACTTTCATCATAAATATCAAGCCTATGGGTGGTGACATTCAACCAACCTGTTGGCATATTTTCTAAAACTTCTGTTAGGTACTGTAGCATTGTAATCTCTTATTTGTAATTGCCAAAATAGTGAGCTTGCAATATACTATTTTTAGATTTTTTAACGGAAGAGATCTGAGTGCCTTTTGTAAATTTTTAGTGTGGAGAAAAGTAAAGGTTTCGTATTACATTTTTTCAAAATCCCTTTTAAATTGATCCTCAGTAGGTCTTACATAAATCATATACCCAATAAGTAAGATACCTAAAAGGACAAGTTTTGGTTGTAAGAATAAAATGATAAAAGCGGCACCTTCTAAAATGGCCAAACGAATGATAGTAGCGGTTTGATATGCAGGTAGTTTCTCTTCAAGGCTTAGGTCTTTATCCGCATTTTTAATATTATATTTATATATGAAATTTCCTATAATAACAGCCAAAATAGGTAGCATGATATACATCAAATCCGAAGTTTTTATTTCTGGTACACGCAAAAATTCTAAGGTAATTAAATCTCCGAGTAGTACATAAACGATAATCATTCCCGCAACAATAGAAAGATGTATTATTTTTATTGCTTTTAATTTTTCTGTCATTTTTTTTAATGTTTATTTGTTGTGCGTACTTCCTTTCTTAATTTATTTTGTCTTTACATACACATCGACACTGATTAATGTTCCGTTTTTAATTTCACAGTCTTTCATTGTTTTTTCGAGTTGAAAATCGAGTTTAGACATTGCTTTTTTACACTTGTCGTTTTTGGTATCAACAAATCCCTCAATTCGGTCTAAGTTGAATTGATTTAATCCATAATTTGATATCAAAGGCATTGCTTCGTTCATGATTCCCATGCCCCAAAAATCTGGTAATAGCCAAAGCCCAATTTCTGCTTTTTTTTCTGTAGTATCAATATCATTAAGTCCGCCAGCTCCGTAAAAGGTTTTATTATCAAGAGCACAAATGGCCCACCACATCTGTTTTTTATCTGCATACCAGCACATTTGTTCTTTTGTAGCTTCTAGGCTGTCAAAACTAATTCCGTAATGTTGGATAACCTTAGGGTTAGAAAGTCCGTTGAAAATATGTCCAAGGTCTTCATTGGTTATTTCGCGTAATAAAATGCGCTCAGTTTTTAGTGTTGGAAATTTGTTTTCCATAGTTATACTTTAAATCAACTACTTAGTAAGCCAACATACTTGGACCTAGTATTATTTAATAAAACTGAAATATCCTACCTATGTTACTCGATAATTCACTAAATATTGGAAGCGTTACTTTGTTAGCAGAAGTTTTTATTCGCTTTTTATCCAATCAATATTTTTTCCATCTTTTATCAAAGACTTATAGTCTAACTTTTTTAAGCTGTAATTATTCATAACACTATCTATACTCGGTTCTGTAGATTTTTCCATTTTTTGATAATAAAAATCTATCCAACCAATACATCTTGCATCATATTTATCAGTAGTTTTATTATGAAAAAAATTAATGTTAATAGTTTGACTTGTTTTTATAGAGTCATAATTTAATTCAGGATATTTTTCTAAATACCAATTTTTGACAATAGACTTTGCTTTCCAAATATCAATATCAGAAGTTTTCTGAAGAATGGAATAAAACTTTTCTTTATCAGTAATATAAAAAGGGTTTAAAGTTCGTTCCAATTTTAGGTTTAGTGTTCTATAACCTAAATATATTGATTTATCATCTTCGTTAGAAATCTCATAATATCCTGTTTCAGTCCTAGAATCAACAATTCTTGGGTGATTTTTTAAGAGTTCAACAGCTTTAATAGGTGAACAATATTTTGGTTTTTTAGAACAAGATAGAACTGATAAAACTATAATAGTAAGATATACAATTTTCTTCATAATGTCTTGTCCTGAAATATGGCTACAGGTTAAAATTGATTTTACGCTGTTAATTTATATACCATATTTGGTGTTTT
>NZ_JBYVJY010000009.1:0-128479 GCF_058147145.1 Patiriisocius sp. 208BN25-11 | reverse complement strand
ATTGCTAATTGCTAATTGCTAATTGCTAATTGCTAATTGCTAATTGCTAATTGCTAATTGCTAATTGCTAATTGCTAATTGCTATCCTTTTGTTAAAAAATTGTCTATTTCTTAACGTCTACGAAACCCTATTTTTGCTATATTTGAGGGAATTGCACGAGCTTATGGGACCCACGAAATTTACCGTCATAAAAAAGTTGAAATCGAACAATCGATTTAACTATACTCCGCGCTACTACAAAGGGAAAGAGCATGTTGAAGATGCTAAGCACCCTTCTAGGTTCGATGCCTATGCAGATACCTACAACGAAAACGATTATGCCGGACAGTGGCAAAACGCGCGAATATCTAATCGCAATCGTAATAACATGGAGTTTAATAGAACAGTACTCATCATCATGGCTGTTTTAATTTTTATCTTCTTGTATATTATAGATTTCGACCTGTCAATTTTTTCTAGCTAATGGCAGATATTATACAATTATTACCAGATCATGTTGCCAATCAAATAGCTGCAGGAGAGGTGGTTCAGCGCCCAGCTTCTGTGGTAAAAGAACTCCTTGAGAATGCCATTGATGCAAAAGCAACTGCCATAACTTTAGTGATTAAAGAGGCTGGAAAAACGCTTGTACAAGTTACCGATAATGGTGTAGGTATGAGTCCGACAGACGCACGGCTTAGTTTTGAGCGACATGCTACCTCAAAAATTAAAATCGCCGAAGATCTATTCAATCTCAATACTAAAGGTTTTCGAGGAGAAGCGCTAGCCTCTATTGCGGCGATTGCCCATGTAGAGCTTAAGACCAAGCAACACGACCAAGATATTGGTACCAAAATTACCATCGCTGGAAGTAAAGTATCAGATCAAGAGCCTGCAGTGGTTCCAAGTGGCACTACTATTTCTGTAAAGAATTTATTTTTTAATATTCCCGCAAGGCGAAATTTTCTAAAATCGAATCCTGTTGAGACACGTCACATTATCGACGAGTTTCATAGAGTGGCATTGGCGCATCCCCAGATAGCATTTACCATGTTACACAATGGGACTCCTGTGTTTAATTTACCAGAGAGCAATGTGCGCCAGCGTATTGTAAATATCTTCGGAAATAAGACAAACGAGAAGCTAGTTCCTGTTGACGAAACTACCGACATATTAAAAATTGAAGGTTTTGTTTTGAAACCTGATTTTGCAAAAAAGAGTAGAGGAGAGCAATTCTTTTTTGTCAACAATCGATTTATAAAAAGTCCGTATCTTAACCATGCAGTAAATGCAGCTTTTGAAGGCCTCTTAAAAGACCGAACACACCCTGGTTATTTCTTGTTTTTAGAAGTTGATCCAACGTCTATTGATATTAACATACATCCAACCAAAACAGAAATTAAGTTTGATGATGAGCATGCTTTGTATGCCATGTTACGCGCTACGGTGAAACATAGCTTAGGGCAGTTTAGCATTGCACCGGTACTTGATTTTAATAGAGAAAGTAGTTTAGACACACCCTACGCCTATGCAAATAAACCGGCTGTCGCTCCAACCATAGAGGTAGATAGAAGTTTTAATCCATTTGAAAGTGATACACCTAAGCAGCGCAGTTCTGGTGGAGGAAGTAGTCATCATACCTACAAGAAAGAAAAAAATACCGCACATTGGGAATCCTTGTATGTCGGACTTAAAGATGAAGAAATCCCTTCTAAACATACTCCAGAAACACATCTCACGTTTGAAAGTGACGAAGTAACAGGAAGCTTGTTTGAAGAAGAAAGCAATGATGTTGGACACCAAACATTTCAGCTACAAAATAAATACATCATTAGTCCTATAAAAAGTGGGATGATGGTCATACACCAACACTTGGCACATCAACGTGTTTTGTATGAAGAATTGCTCAAGAATATTACCTTACAGCAAGCCGTAAGCCAGCAATTATTGTTTCCGTTAGAAATGCATTTTTCGAAACCAGATATGGAAGTGCTTCAAAAAATTCAGGAGCAATTAGAGCATACGGGCTTTGTTTTTGAAACATTTGGGGACGATACGGTGTCTATTAGTGGTATTCCAGTTGCCTTGGTAGAAAGTCAGGCAAGTTCTGTTTTAGAGCAGCTTATTAAAGACATCATGGATGAAGTGCCCGATGCAGGCTTTAGCCAAAACGATTTATTGGTACGTTCTATGGCAAAAAGTATGGCGGTAAAAACGGGAGTAGCATTAAGTAGTAAAGAAAGAGAGCATTTGGTACACCAATTGTTTATGTGCAAAGAACCCAGTGTTTCGCCGTCCAACAAACCAGTCATTATCACATTAGATGCAAATGACTTAGATAAAAAGTTTATGTAACCGCTATATGGGAAGAATCACCGATACCGTTAAAATATTGATCATTATTAATGTGATCTTCTATGTGGGCTCTTTGTTTGTCTTAGACACCGAAGTAGCCTATCGCTTGTTTTCACTGTATTACTTTGAACATCCAGATTTTCAATTCTGGCAGCCTATTACACATATGTTTATGCATGATCGCAATGGCTTAATGCATATCTTTTTTAACATGTTTGGTCTATATATGTTTGGTTCGCCACTTGAAGCACGTTGGGGTCAGAAAAAGTTTTTGTTTTTCTACTTTTCTGCAGGATTGGGTGCTGCGTTCATACATTCTTTGGTGGGTTATTATCATTTTCAAAATGGTCTAGAGCTATTGAAGGCTTCAGGTATTACTGATTCTGATATGTGGAATATGATTAATAACACAGTTGCTCCAGGTAGTTACAGGGAGATTCCTGCATTAGGAGATCAAGTACAGAACTTTTTTAATTCTTTTAATGTACCCGCCGTTGGAGCATCAGGAGCTTTGTATGGTATCTTGGTTGCCTTTGGATTGATGTATCCAAACACTGGTTTGATGCTTATCTTTTTACCAGTTCCAATCAAAGCAAAATATTTTATCCCTGGTTTACTACTCATGGACTTGTTTTCTGGATTAACAGGGTTTTCTGTATTCGGACAAAACATTGCCAACTGGGCACATATTGGCGGAGCGCTCTTTGGCTTTATTATGGCATATTACTGGAAGAAAAACGATTTAAATAACACCCGTTGGGACTAAGATGCAAGGACAAAGTTTAGCATACAAATTTAAGATGCAGAATATTGCGATTAAGTTAATTGTTATTAACGTGATTGTGTTTTTTGCGTTCTATATATCCTCTTTTTTGTTTAGGACTTCTACAGATACGTTGATGAAATGGTTTGTATTGCCAGAGAATATCATTGAAATTGCGAAGCAACCTTGGTCTATTCTTACCTATAGTTTCTTACACGGCGGTTTTTGGCATATTTTATTTAATATGTTATGGCTTCACTTCTTTTCTAGGTTTATATTAAACCTATTTAATGAAAAACGTTTCTTAACCATTTATTTACTTGGTGCTTTATTTGGTGGGCTGTTGTTTGTAGTTGGCTATAATGTATTTCCTGTGTTTAAAAGTACTGCTGGGTATTTGCTTGGTGCCTCGGCCTCTGTGTCTGCATTGATGGTTTTTATTGGAACCTATTCTCCCAATGTGTCTTTTCGCTTTTTCATGGTCACCATAAAACTATGGCAATTAGCATTAGGATTGTTCTTATTAGATTTGGTCAGATTAGGAACCGGAACCAATGCTGGTGGTATGTTATCTCATATTGGGGGTGCTATTTTTGGGTATTTCTACGCCACACAATTATTAAAAGGCAACGATATTGGCGCCTGGTTTGAGAAATTTTTAGATTGGGTAGCAGACTTGTTTAAAACAAGAAAAGAAAAACCTTTTAAAAAAGTACATAAGACAGCCAAAAATAAGACTAAGAAACCTGTAAGTGGCGTTAAAGATGAACGTCAAATGAAGGTAGATGCCATTCTGGATAAAATAGGTAAGAGTGGTTATGAAAGCTTAACAAAAGCAGAGAAAGATTTCCTTTTTAAAGCCGGTAACGAATAAAACTAAATTTTGAAAAAGCTCTCTTTTTTTGGGAAGATTCTTTTTTGGTGCAACAGTATTGTTGCGCTCTTACTTTTAGTGTCTTTTGTATTACCTTATATGGCTCCTAAAAGCTTTCCAACACTTTCTTTGTTAAGCTTAGCAGTTTCCCCACTTATTTTACTTACGTTTTTATTTGGTTTGTATTGGTTGGTGCAGTTAAAACGACAATTTTTATTGTCTGCTATAATGATCGTAGCTGCTTATTTGTTTTTTAATCCCTTTTATAAATTTTCTGAAGAAGGGAATGTAAGTGATTTTCAAAATACAATTTCAGTATTGAGTTATAATGTGCGACTGTTTAATGCTTATGAAACAAGTGTAGATGCATCTCATATTTCAGAAGTGCTAAAAAAAACATTAAAAGCATCAAATCCTGATGTGGTGTTCATACAAGAATATTATAGAGAATCCCCTCAGTTTTTTTCTGAATATCCTTATTCTTATATTCACTTTAAGAATGAAAAAGTGGGTTTGGGCCATGCAATTTTCTCTAAATATCCGCTATTAAATAAAAACGCATTTGATTTTGAGCATACGTATAACAATACCATGTATGCAGATGTTGTAAAAGGACAAGATACCTTACGGTTGTATAATTTGCACTTAAAATCGTTAAGTATAAAGCCAACTGTAAACTCATTACAGGAAGAAGATAAGGATAAGTTGTTTGGCAGAATGACAACCGCTTTTGAAAAACAGCAAGAACAAGTAGAGACTATTTTAGCACATAGTAAGACCTCAAAATATCCAATAATTTTAGGTGGTGATTTTAATAACACGGCTTTTTCATACATCTACCGAAAACTCCAAGCGGGTATGAAAGATGCTTTTATTGAAAAAGGAAATGGCTTAGGAACTACCTTTCGATTTGATTCGTATCCCATGCGGATTGATTATATTTTTACTTCGGAAATGTTAGAGGTAGTAGACTTTCAAACACTAGACGAAACCTTCTCAGATCATTTCCCCATTACCTCGGTTGTTGGAATTCCTTCAAACTAAAGGGACTGACTTTCTAAATAGTGCAATGTGTTTGGTCCTTCATTAAAAAGTAAATCAATACAAGATAAATTTTCTAAATAGCCATGATTGGCTTCAAAAACTTGATGGTATTTTGTGAATCCATAGCTTGGTTCTTTTTTACAAGTGGCTAGAGAACGACGGTCTATAAGTGTTGTTTCTTTATGATAGCTATCACTCTTTTGTATTTGAACTTCCAAGCCTATAAATTCAAGTAGGGTTTCTAATATACGAATATTAAAGTCTAGCAAATTCTTAACAGGAGCTGCAAATAGTGGCGCAATATCATCTTCGTAGTATTCGAAGTAGGGAGAGGTTCTATAGGCAGTCTGTATCGATTTCCAATGCTCTGCCAACCAAGGAAAATCATTTTCCGGCACTACATCTTTGGTTTTTTGATGTCGTTCTCCCTTGGAGTGTTTTACAGGAATGTTTAGTAGTAGTTTTCCATTACTATGCGCAATGTATGCTCTATTTCTATAGGTTTGTTTTTGATAATTATCAGATACTTCTAAGGTAATGCCATCTGCCTTTGCTATGGCAACCATGGCTGCGATAGAAGGGAAGTAGGTGGGATATATAAGAATATGTCCTGCCACGTTTTAGGCTTTCTTTCTTCTTTTCTGAAATTGTCTAAACCCAATCCATCCGGCTAATACTATTAAAAAAGGAATTAAATATGAAGTAGTTTCTCCCTTACCACTTACGGTAGTAAAGAAACGCTCCCATCTAATTTTATTAAAAAGACCTTTGGCTTTGCTGTTAAAACTCATCCAAACAAAAACAGGTTTTCCTACCACATGATTCATAGGTACATATCCCCAAGAACGCGCATCTTGTGAGTTGTTTCTATTGTCTCCCATTAGCCAGTAATAATCCATTTTAAAGGTGTACTCTGTAATCGGTGACCCGTTCAATAAAACGGTAGTCCCATTTTGAGAAATGGTATTATCAATGCCTAGTTCGCTACCTTCATAGGTCTCAATAATTCGTTTATAGAAAGGAATGCTTTCAGAGGTAATCGCCACCGTCTTTCCAGCTTCAGGAATGTAGATAGGACCAAATTGGTCAGTATTCCATGCATAGGATGGAGATTCTGGAAAAATACCTTCATCTCGTTTTCCTTTTTCTCCCATTCTTCTCTTTACATCAATAACATCTGGGTAGTTTTTAAGTCCCTCGGACGCTTTATCTGTTAAGTGTGCTACATAAGTATAGACTCTAGTTTTTTGATCTACAGAGATTGGGTACATATCGCTAATATCATATCTGCTAGCAATATAATTATTTGGCTCTGGCAGTAACTTGTTGTTAGCTCCAGTTTTTACTAAAATTGCTTTGGATGTAACCGTATAAGCAAACTGTAATTTTGCACGGTCCGGTAATTCGTTTTGTTTTCCATTAATGTAGACATATCCATCACGAACTTCTAACGAATCTCCTGGAAGCCCAACACAACGTTTTACATAATTAGATTTTTTGTCAACAGGCTTGTACATATATCCAGAAGGTGGCGGGCCGATATTTTCAAACTCATCAATTGGCCAGTTAAATACAACTATGTCGTTGTGTTCTATGTCTTCAAATCCTGGTAGGCGCGTACTTGGTGCTTGTATATCTGGGACATACGATTTTGCTCCAGTACCAATAAACACATCATGCATCATAGGCATCGCAACGGGTGTCATGGGTGTTCTTGCGCCAAAATGAAACTTACTTACAAATAGAAAATCCCCTACCAATAATGTTTTTTCTAAGGAAGAAGTCGGAATGACAAAAGGTTGCATCACATAGGTATGTACAATGGTTGCCGCTACAATAGCGAAGGCCAAAGAACCAATCCATTCTACAAGTCCGTTAGGTTTTTTTAGTTCGTCGTCTTGTAAATAAGTGAGTTTTTGGGTATAGTTAATGTAAAATAAATAAAGGCCACCAGTTACCAGTACCAAAAGTGTATCTGAAATACTAGTTCTTCCAAATCTGTTTAAAAGTTCTACCCATAATACTGGAAACATAATGAGGTTCACAATAGGGATAAAGAGCAATAAAACCCACCACCATGGACGTTTCAGAATTTGCAACAACACTAATGCATTATACACTGGTACTGCAGCTTCCCAAGCTTTTCTTCCTGCGGCAACATAAAATTTCCATGTTCCTAGAAAGTGAACCACTTGTATGATTAAGATAAAAAGTAACCAACCTGTTAAACTCATAATTTATTTTTTTTGCTAAATCTATTGATTTAGTTTTAAGTGTTTTTAATTCGTAGTGTACATGTTATAATGTAAAACATCCCCCTAGCCCCCTTGCGCCACCGCAATAGCTTTAGCGCACGCGGTCAAAGGGGGAGTCCAGTTATCTACTGGCTGTATTTTTTTTTCCATACTTATACTCGATTTTTCAAGTTTTTTCTGAAATAGTAGTGCCTCAACAAGAGGAACACAATTTATTATTTTAATTTCGACATTCGACATTTGTTATATTCCTAGCACATCTTTCATTGTAAATATTCCTTTTTTGTCTATTAAAAATTCTGCTGCCAATATCGCTCCTTTGGCAAATCCATCTCTGGTATGCGCTTCGTGTTTGATGCTAATGGTATCAATAGACGATGTATAGGATATGCTATGTGTTCCTTTTACATCTTCTTTTCGAATGGCTTTTATAGTCATTGCATCTGCTGCAGTTTCATCTAAAATCCATTTGTCTTTTTGTGAAAAGGGTAACAAGCCCTCCGCTAATGATATAGCTGTGCCACTAGGCGCATCTAATTTTTGAGTATGGTGAATTTCTTCCATACTAACCTCATAGTCACTCCACCGTTTCATTAATTTTGCGAGCTGTTCATTTAAGTTAAAAAACAAATTCACGCCAACGCTGAAGTTTGACGCATAGATGAAACTTCCGTTACATTTTTCACACACTTTTTCTAAGGCCTCTTTTTCAGACAACCATCCTGTTGTTCCTGAGACTACTGGTATGCCTGCTTCAAAACATTTTGTGATATTAGAAACGGCCATCTCGGGTATCGAAAATTCTATCGCTACTTCTGCCGCACTAAAATTTCCGCTTTGCGAAGAAGAACTACTTGTATACACTATTTCATGCCCTTTTTGTAGCGCCAATCTTTCAATGGTTTTTCCCATTTTACCATATCCTAATAATGCTATTTTCATTTTATGGTGTATTTAAACGAGAGCCCGTAGCTTGGCTGTGTAAAATTGGTAGTGTTTAAATTTGGAGTAATGGAAAGATCTTCACTTACATCATATTGCCGTAAATGTGCATCAACATTGGCATCTACAATGTTTAATAAATAGAATGCGAGCGATACAATAATGCTTACATCTTTGTTTCGTTGTGCACTTCGTTGCGCATCAATTAATCTGTCGTTAGAAATGGCAGGCGTGGTTCCTGTGCCAAAAAATTCATCGTCTGTAAAGCCTGCAAGTCTACGTTTGTAGGCATCTCTAAAACGATCGTAATCGTTGTCGTTTTGAATATAGAAATAAACACCTGCAGCCATCCCAGCATAAATCACTGGTATTTTCCAGTATTTTTTATTGTAAGCCTGACCTAAACCAGGCAATGCAGCCGAAAAAAAAGCTGCTCTAGAAGGCGCTAAAGGGTCGTAAGCTTCTTTTTGAGTAAGGGTATCTTTGATGACTACTTTCACCTCTTTAGCAACAGAAAGGCTGTCGTTGTCTTGTGCAAACAAAGGTATGGTTGCAAAAAACAAGATGATATACAGTAGTTTATGCTTCACGAGTGAGTAGCTTCAAGAGACGATTAAAATCTTCTTTATTTTTAAATGGGAGGATAAATTGCCCTTTTCCAGCGTTGTTTACTTTCACATCTATGCTCGTGTCTAATGCAGCTGCGACTTGTTTTTTAGCTTCGGTAGCATAGTCTGGTAATCCTTTAGCAACAGGCTTCGAAGTGGCAGTTGGCGATTTTATGCTGCGCACCAAAGCTTCGGTATCACGAACTGATAGTTTGTCCCCAAGAATTTTTTCATAAATAGAAAGTTGGGCATCTGTATCATCGATGTTGATAAGTGCTCTACCATGACCCATAGATATAAATCCGTCACGCATTCCTGTTTGAATAATGGGATCTAATTTTAACAAGCGTAAGTAATTCGCAATCGTAGATCTATTTTTCCCTACACGTTCGCTCATTTCTTCTTGAGTCAAATCAATTTCTTCGATGAGACGTTGATACGAAAGTGCGATTTCTATAGGATCTAAATCTTCACGTTGGATGTTCTCCACCAATGCCATCTCTAACGACTCTTGATCGTTGGCAATACGTATGTATGCAGGAATGGTTTTAAGACCGATTAATCCAGAAGCTCTAAAACGGCGTTCACCACTCACCAATTGGTATTGGTTGAATCCAAGTTTACGAACTGTGATGGGCTGTATAACTCCTAACTCTCGAATCGAAGATGCCAACTCACGAAGCGCTTCTTCATTAAAACTCGTTCTAGGTTGAAATGGGTTTACTTCAATAGCAGTTAGTTCTAATTCTACAATGTTACCCACAACCTTGTCGGCATTTTTGTCGTTTGCAGATTGAATATCGTTGGCAGGGTCTTTCAGTAGGGCAGAAAGGCCACGTCCTAATGCTTGTTTTTTTGTTGCTTTAGCCATGTTCTAGTCGCCTAAGCGATTGACTTTAATTGTTTTTTTCTATTAACTCTTCTGCCAAACTTAAGTAATTGTTGGCTCCTTTACTACTGGCATCATAACTAATAATGCTTTCACCATAACTAGGTGCTTCACTTAAACGCACATTACGCTGAATGATTGTCTTAAAGACCATGGCATCAAAATGTTTTTTTACCTCTTCTACTACTTGGTTTGAGAGACGCAATCTAGAATCGTACATGGTAAGTAGCAATCCTTCAATGTCTAGCTCTGGATTGTGAATTTTTTGAACACTTTTTACTGTGTTTAAAAGTTTCCCTAAACCTTCCAATGCAAAGTATTCACACTGAATAGGAATAATAACAGAATCTGCAGCTGTTAAGGCATTAAGTGTTAGCAAGCCTAAAGATGGAGCACAGTCAATTAAGATGTAATCATACTCATTTTTTAGATCGGTGATCATTTGTTTGAGCATGTATTCTCTATTCTCTTTGTCTACCAATTCAATTTCTATGGCTACAAGATCAATATGCGCTGGAATTAAATCAAGGTTAGGGGAAGTGGTTTGTACAATGGCATTCTTTGCCGTTGTAGAGTGTTCTAGCAATTGATAGGTCCCATTGGTGACAGCTTCTACGTCAATACCTAACCCAGATGTGGCATTGGCTTGCGGATCTGCATCAATTAATAACACCTTCTTTTCTAAAACTCCTAGGGATGCAGCAAGGTTCACCGATGTGGTTGTTTTTCCTACGCCTCCTTTTTGGTTTGCAATTGCAATAATCTTACCCATTAAGTTGTCTTGATTTAAGGGTTAAAAATACCACTTAATAACCGAATTCTAAATCATTTTTGTTAACAGATAGTGAACATGTTTTTTAGCCTTAGAGGTCAGTATGTTAGTATCGTTTTGTAGATCGATAATTAATAGATGGTATTCGTTTTTAAAGTTGAATGCTATAGGCTACACAAGGATTAAGGTGCGGGTGTTCTATAAGTTTTGGATGTTCAAAAGTACCATGCGCCTGCATCCCAATCTTTTTCATAACATGAATTGAATTTGTATTCCCAATAGAAGCGACAGAAATTACTTTTTCTAATCCAAACAATTGTTTAGCGTTTTTGAGACATGCTTTTGCACCTTCTGTTGCATATCCTTTGCCCCAGGCACTTTTTTTGAGACGCCATCCAATATCTGCATTGGGAGTATAATTACTTTGCCAATCTTGCCATGCCATACCAATAAAACCTATAAATTCTTGGGTTTCTAAAATTTCAGCAGCAAAGTAGGTATAGCTATGTAGTTTAAAATGATTTTTAAAACGAGTTATTTGCGCTGCAGTTTCTTCTAAAGAAGCAGTTTTTGGGAAAAACTCCATTACTTCTGGATCTGCGCACATAGCAGCATAGGGTATTATATCTTGATCCTGCCAATTGCGAAGTCCGAGACGCTGTGTTTTTAAAACATAGTTAGTATCCACCTTCTTAAATTAAAAAATTTCGTACCCAACTTTTAAGTAAAAGATGTTTTTTTGAAGCACCTTTCTTGAAAATTCAATATCTGAACTAAAATTTACTCCTAGCGCTACGCTGGCCAATTTTTCTTGAATACTGAAATATGCTCCACTTTCCAGAATAAATCCTAAGAAAAATTGTGGCGCGCCATCTTCATATCGAATGGGAACACCATTTCCTTCTGGATCAAATACCTGAAAAGAACTACCGTCTTCTCTAACAAATCGATAGGCATCTTCTGTTTTGTTTAACAAGGTTTGTGCTCCAAATCCACCACCCAAATAGGCGTCAATTTTTGCATCGGTACTAAAACGATACCCAACAAAAGCATTTAAATTTAATAAAGAGGAATTTAAATCACTGGTCACGTTTTGATTTTGATAGTTAAAAACTCTATCAGATTTTGCAGATTCTTGGGTATATTCTAAACCAAATCTATAAAGCAAATTTGAATATTCATAGTCAGGAAAAATAGTATAATGTATTCCTAGAGAGTACCCCAGATTCTGGTCTGAGGATTGTGGGAAATAATCTGTTTCCGCTACTTTAGAAAGATTTGCACCAGCAACAACACTAAATAGGGTTCTTTGATCGGTGTCTTTGTCATTTTGAGAAAATACTTGTAATGAGATACATGCGAATACTACCAGTATGGTATACTTCATAAATTGTGGTTTATTTTGGGTTAAGTTACTCTTCGATAGAGTCTATTAAAATTTCAAGCATCTCTATAGCGGCGTCACTAATACGGGTACCAGGACCATATACAGCTACTGCTCCGGTGTCAAATAAAAATTGATAATCTTGTGCAGGTATCACACCTCCTACAATGACCATAATATCTTCACGCCCTAGTTTTTTCATTTCTGAAATTACCTGTGGCACTAATGTTTTATGTCCCGCTGCTAGGGAGGATACGCCTAAGATGTGTACGTCGTTCTCTATGGCTTGCTGTGCAGCTTCTTTTGGTGTTTGAAATAAGGGGCCAATATCTACATCGAAGCCAACATCGGCATAGCCTGTAGCTACTACTTTAGCGCCGCGATCATGACCATCTTGCCCCATCTTGGCAATCATAATTCTGGGCCTACGACCTTCTAACTCTGCAAATTGATCTGCGAGTTCTCTAGCTTTTGCAAACGACGGATCTTTCTTTATTTCTTTACTATACACGCCACTAAATGATTTAATTTGAGCCTTGTATCTGCCAAATGATGCTTCTAAGGCATCACTAATTTCACCTAAAGTAGCTCTTTCTTTAGCTGCAGCTACTGCCAAAGCTAGTAAATTTTCTTCACCCGTTGCTGCTGCATTTGTTAAGGCTTTTAAGCAAGATGCTACTGCCGCGTTGTCTCTACTACTTTTAATTTGAGCCAAACGTTCTAGTTGCGCATTTCGAACCATCTCGTTATCTACATCAAGAATTTGCAGCGGATCTTCCTTTTCAAGTCGGTATTTGTTGACACCCACTATAATATCTTGTCCGCTGTCAATACGTGCTTGTTTTCTTGCTGCGGCTTCTTCAATTCGTAATTTTGGAATTCCAGCTTCAATGGCTTTGGTCATCCCTCCAAGTTCTTCAACTTCTTCGATAAGCGACCAAGCTTTGTTAGCAATATCATTTGTAAGGCTTTCTACGTAATAACTTCCAGCCCACGGATCTACTGTTTTTGTAATGTGTGTTTCTTCTTGAAGATAGATTTGTGTATTTCTAGCAATTCGGGCACTAAAATCTGTTGGCAATGCAATGGCTTCATCTAGGGCATTGGTGTGTAACGACTGCGTACCTCCAAAAGCAGCCGCGGCCGCTTCTATACAAGTTCTAGCTACATTGTTAAACGGATCTTGTTCTGTTAAACTCCAACCACTTGTTTGACAATGCGTTCGTAAAGCCAATGATTTTGGGTTCTTAGGGTTGAATTGTTTCACCAATTTTGCCCATAGCATTCTGGCGGCTCTCATTTTGGCAATCTCCATGAAATGATTCATCCCAATTGCCCAAAAGAAAGAAAGACGCGGCGCAAAGGTGTCGATGTCCATACCTGCTGCCAATCCTTTTCTAATGTATTCTAACCCATCGGCTAAGGTGTATGCTAGCTCGATATCACAGGTTGCACCCGCTTCTTGCATATGATACCCAGAAATAGAAATACTATTAAATTTAGGCATGTGCTGCGATGTATATTGAAAAATATCGCTGATAATTTTCATAGAAGGTGTAGGAGGGTAAATGTAAGTATTACGCACCATGAACTCCTTTAAAATATCGTTTTGGATGGTTCCGGCAAGATCTGCCGGTGCCACGCCTTGTTCTTCGGCAGCGACAATGTAAAATGCCATAATGGGTAATACCGCACCGTTCATTGTCATAGAAACACTCATTTTGTCCAAGGGTATTTGGTCAAACAAAATTTTCATGTCCTCTACACTGTCTATGGCTACACCAGCTTTTCCAACATCACCTACCACACGTTCATGATCGCTGTCATACCCTCTATGGGTTGCTAAATCAAAAGCAACCGAAAGTCCTTTTTGACCCGCTGCAAGGTTTCTACGGTAAAAAGCGTTGCTCTCTTCGGCAGTAGAAAAGCCTGCGTATTGGCGTATCGTCCAAGGCCTTCTAACATACATAGTTGAGTATGGACCTCTTAAATTTGGAGCAATGCCCGCTACAAAGTCTAGATGTTGTAGGTTTGAAATATCCTCTTTCGAATACCGGTTCTTTACATCAATATCTTCGGCAGTACGATAGCTCGTAGCTTTCTTGTTGACTTCTGAAATTTCCTCGTCATTGTGCAAGGATATGTTTGATATATCTTTTCTACTCATGACTCAATCTTTCTTGTTCTATTGCTTCTGCCAATCTTTTTGCTATTATGGGCTGCATGATTGTTTTTCTTGGCTTATGTTTTACAAATGGAAACAATTCTAAAGTATCTTTCATCCTATCATTTTCATTTGGATGTTTATTTGTTCCAAGCAATGTAATGCTACCATCATCAAAAAGGGCTTGTTCTTTGGCTGCACTTTCTTTTATTTTCTTTTGAATAGTTCCTTCTTGCAATTGTTTTATAAATCCGCCACCTGCTTCAATTTGTTTGAATAGGGCTAAGGCTTTTTCGGCTAATTCTTGTGTGATGCTCTCTATATAATAGGTTCCATCTGCAGGATTAGACACCACATCAAAATAGCTTTCTGCTTTTAACACCAGCAATTGGTTTCTAGAAATACGTTCTCCAAATTCATTGCTCTTATGGTACAAGGCGTCATAAGGTAAATTGCATACTGCATTGGCACCTCCTAGTACAGCCGACATCGCTTCGGTAGTGCTTCTAAGCATGTTTATATTGTAATCGTATAGTGTTTTATTTCTGGTTGACGGTTGCGCTATTATATGACACTCTTCTTTATAGCCGTATTCTTTGGCTAAAGAGGCATAGAGCAATCTTAGTGCTCTTTGCTTGGCAATTTCAAAAAAGTAATGCGTACCAACGGCTACTTTAAAAGTTATATTTTCTATGGGTTGCTGATTCAAATATTCATTGGCGTGGGCTAGGGCATAGGCCAATTGCTGCACCATAGTTGCTCCTGCATTTTGATAGTTACTGGTGTCTACTGCTATGGTGTTTGGAGCATCGTTAAAAGTTTGAATCGCTTTTAAATCTTCTTGTTGGTTTTGAAACCAATTTCCTGTTTTTCCAACATGACCAATAGGATCTACATTGAGATAGAACCTTACTTTTTGTTGTTTCAGGTATGTTGAAAGCTTGTAGAAAAAATCTAAGTCTAAAAAGGAAAATTCAAAATAAATATCGGCTTGTTCGAAAGGGAAATCTTTAAACACAATAGTTGTATCAAAGGAAGTTTCCGAAGTAAACAAAATAGCCTCAGCACCTCGTGATAAAGCATCAATGGCAATGTTGTTTGCTATAGAAGCATCATCTATAAATATAGCTTGCGTGATATTCCAATGTGACGGATTTCCTGGGATTATTGGGCTAGGAATAGCATCGTCACTATGATAAAAAGGCTTGATATGAATACCTTCTAGTGTTTTGCTAACGAGTGTTTCGTTATAGTCGGCACCTTTGAGATCTGCCTGTATTTTTTGCTTCCACGCTTTTGCAGAAACAGGATCAAAATCTGTCAACAACTGTTTTTTCATAGGTTGTGTTCTCTAGAATAAAACTATTTTAAACTGTCTTGGTTTTCGATGATATAAATGTCTTCGTTTTCTTTTTTGAGATAGTATTTCTCTCTTGCAAAACGCTCCATTTCTGTGCTGTCTTTCATTTTTTCAATAAAAGCACGATCTTTTTCTATCTCTCCTTTGTAAAATTCTTTGTTTTCTTCCAGCGCATCTATATCATCACTAAGTTCTTTGTGAAAGAAATAGTTGTTGGCATCAAAAAAAAACATCCACGCCAAAAAGAGCACGATAATAAATACATATTTATTACCCAGCCACTTAAACCATTTGCGTTGTTTTATTTCTGAAATTTTAGACATATGTTATAATCGTTCGGCGATAATGGTTCTAATTAAATCTACGGCAACCGTGTTGTATTTGTTGGTAGGTATAATGATATCTGCAAATTCTTTGGTGGGTTCTATAAATTGTTGATGCATCGGTTTTAAGGTGGTTTGATATCGAGATAATACCTCGTCTATATCTCTTCCACGCTCTGCAATATCACGTTTTAACCTGCGTATTAAGCGCTCATCACTATCCGCATGTACAAAGACTTTCACATCAAACATGTCTCTAATTTCGGGTTGTGTAAGAATTAAAATACCCTCTACAATCACTACTTTTTTTGGATGTGTTGTAATGGTTTCGCCAGTTCGGTTATGTTCAACAAAAGAATATACAGGTTGTTCAAACGCATCTCCATTTCTTAATGCAGTTAAGTGTTCTAATAACAATTCAAAATCGATAGAATTTGGATGGTCAAAGTTAATTGCTACACGTTCATCATAACGTAAGTGACTGGTGTCTTTATAATAAGAATCTTGTGAAATCACACATACTTCATCTGCGGGAAGTTGGGCAATGATTTGTGCTACTACCGTTGTTTTTCCGCACCCCGTTCCGCCTGCAATACCAATTATAAGCATAGATTATTTCTTTTTACAAAAGTACATTTTTTGTGAAGCTATTAGTGGCTCTACTGTATTACTTTTTAACACTTGCTACTTCTTCTTCGGTAATCATTTCTTTTTGGGTGTTTCCCCAAGAATTCATGGTGTAGTTCATCACATCTGCTATTTCTTCATTACTCAAACCTAGCGGTGTCATTACGTTATTATACACTTCGCCATTTACAGTGATTTCTCCTTTTAGGCCATATTTTACAGAATGAATACTTTCGGTTCTTTTTTCTGTAAGCCAATTGGAGCCTGCAAGAGGAGGGAAGTTTTTTGCCACTCCTTTTCCGTTGGCTCTGTGGCATTGTAGACAAAAATTTTCGTAGACCTCCGCGCCTCGTTCTATACTTAACGCTAAGGGTGTTTGAGTGAGCTCTTTTTTGGCGCCAATGGGTTCTGTGACATCCTTTTTTCTCTCTTTATTGTTGCAGGCAAGTACTAGCATAGCCAATGCTATGGTATATATTGTTTTTATCATGTTATTCGGGTATGATTTTATAAATTCCATCGCCTTCAACGGCAATATAGATATAGCCATCGGGTCCTTGTTTTATATTACGAACGCGACCAATATCTTCGGCAATTTTTTCTCTTTTCACGAGTTTGTTATTCTGAAATTTTAGAAGTTCAACATAGTTAAATTTTAACGAACCTACAAGCAGTTGTCCTTTCCAATCTGGGTATGTATCGCCTTTTATAAAGTCCATTCCGCAGGGAGCTATGGAGGGAGTCCAATAATGGATGGGTTGTTCCATGCCTTCTTTTTCGGTAATTTCTGTAAATTTTGAACCGCTGTAATTAACACCATAGCTTATCACTGGCCAACCATAATTCATTCCTTTTTTTACAATGTTAATTTCATCACCGCCTTTGGGGCCGTGTTCATGTATCCAGACTTCGCCAGTAGTGGGATGGATAGCCATACCTTGAGGGTTCCTATTTCCGAAGGTAAAAATAGCTTCTTTCGCATTTGAAATGCCAACAAAAGGATTGTCTTCAGGAATGCTACCGTTATCGTTTAGTCTGTAAATTTTACCACCATCTCGAGTAATATCTTGTGGATTTTCATCACGATTGCCGCGATCTCCTACAGAGAAATAGATATGGTTTTGCGCATCAAAAGCAATTCTAGATCCAAAATGTTGCCCTTTGGTTGTGTTTGGACCTGCTTTGTAGAGAGGTTCTATGTTGGTAAGTTCTAATGCATCATTAAGTTTACAACGAATGAGTTTGGTATTGCCACCTTTGCCTTCTCCTTCGGTACTTGAGTAGGTGATATAGATCCAACCATTTTTTGAATAATTAGGATGTAATGTAATATCTAGCAATCCACCTTGCCCTCTATTATAGACCTCGGGCACATTTTTAATTTCGGTTTTTGTGTTATTGTAAATGTGTAGCAGGGTTCCACTTTTTTCAGTAATGAGAATTGCCCCATTTGGAAGCCATGTCATACCCCAGGGATTACTCAAATTATCAACCACGCGCACTGTTTTGTAATTTCTAGTGGTTTCGGTGTTGATGGCTATGGTTTCTTTGGGTTGTTCATTCTTGCAGGATGCATTGAGAAGAAAGAGGAATGAGATAATAAAAAGACGCATCATTTTTTCTTTTAAAGATACAAAACCAAGCATAAAATAAAAAAGCCTCAATGCTAGGCATCAAGGCTATATACATAAGTAAAGTCTACCCACGTATATCGCGGGGGATATTAGGGTCTCTGACCTACTATAAAGCTATATAGTTTTTTGTAATATAAAGCCAAGTGAGACTTTTTGAAACATAGGTTTTCGCTCAGGAACATGATATTTTCGATAGAATGCAATGTTATTCCATAAAAAAAGTCAATCTCAAAATGAGATTGACTTTTGTCGGGATGACAGGATTTGAACCTGCGACCACATGACCCCCAGCCATGTACGCTAACCGGACTGCGCCACATCCCGATATAGTAATGCATCTTAAAAAGATGCGTTCTTTTTGGAAAAGCGAAAATAATAAAATCTTAGTATTGATAAGATAAAAAAAATTAAAAATAGCGTTGCATAACCTATATAAAGTATTAGTTTTGCAATCCGAAATTATAGGTTTCAGAAAAATAGTTTCGGGGTGTAGCGTAGCCCGGTTATCGCGCCACGTTTGGGACGTGGAGGCCGCAGGTTCGAATCCTGCCACCCCGACAAAAAAGCTTAGTGTACACTAAGCTTTTTTTCTTTTACAGCAATTATACCTTTTGTGCCTTGCTTTTTATGATATGCTTGTAAAATTTTGGTAGTATGAAACGTGCTCTTATAACGTTTGATATGATTTGAAAAATCTTCGAAAGTACAGACGGTTTCTGAGCTATCTATAAATCCAAAACCTTGGTAGCTTCCATTTTCAACTAGGACAATGGTGTTTTCCTCTTGGGTTCTTCCTTTTCCCTTAATAATATAGCTTTCTCGTTCATTTTCAAATGCTTTGATGGCTTTTGTTACTCTGGCATTATAGTCTTCAATAGATTCGTTGTCACTGCAAATGCCTTTGCAATATTGAATTTTATAATGAGAGCAGGTAATTACATTTGTTTGTAAGGAGCAAAATTTTGGACAGAGTTCAAACTCTGCACATAATTGAGTTAGTTTATCAATGGCAAGGGCATTGCTGTAAAGCGTTGCTATTGTATTTGTAGTTGCTTTGGTTTTTCCAATGGCAAGTTGAATGATTCCTTTTCTATTGGTGTATTGAATAATTTGATAGGATGTAGTAGGTCTTTTTTGCGCCTTATTAAACTTGGGGTAGTGTGCTTGAATGTAATGCGATTCTAACAAGAGTGCTGTTAGTTCGTTACCAGTTTCTTCAAAATCGATGTGATAGGTTTCTTGTGCGAGTGCAATTTCTTTGGAAACTTTAGAATACAGATGCGATAGCACTCTCGATTTTATGTTTTTAGCTTTTCCAGCATAAATTACTTTTTGCGCTTGATTTTTAAATAAATAAATACCTGGAGTTTCTGGTAACCCAAACACATGACTAGCCGGTAAGTGAGGTGGCAGTGTTCCTTCTTTTGAAGCTCCATGTAAGGACTTTAATATAGTTTCATACCCAGAAACGGCATCTTTTTTTAATAACATTTTAAAAAGGCTAGCCGTAGCAACGGTATCAGCTTCGGCTCTGTGCGCTCCTTTGAGTTCTATACCTACAGCTCTTGTTAATCTACCAAGACTATAGGAGGGAAGACCGGGTAACAATTTTCTAGAAAGCCTCACGGTGCACAACTTTTTTCTTGAATACGAAATACCAAGGGCAGCAAACTCTTTTTTAAAGAAACCAAAATCGAAGTTTACATTGTGGGCTACAAAAATGCAGTCTTTAGTAAACATATCGATTTCTTGTGCTATATCAGCAAAGGTTGGAGCTGTAGCTACAAGTTCATTATCAATACCTGTTAATGCAGTAATTTGCTGTGGAATAAAGCATTGCGGGTTAACAAGAGAAGTGTATTTCCCAATGGTTTCTCCATTTTTGATGAGTATGATGCATACTTCAGTCATACGCCCATTAGAAACCCCTCCGGTAGTTTCAACATCAATGATGGCAAATGTTTTGTTTTCTATAGCGATATCCATACTGGTAAAAATACATAAATATTTTTCGTTTTGGAATATTTCCGAAGAAAAGGAATTTGTCCTGACACTTAAAAAAAATGTTGATAACATTATGTATTTATCTATCGATAAAACGTAGATAAAATCAGTTTAAATGTTATATTTGGGCTTTTTGTAATTAATTGTAATAACAAACGTATGATTTTCCCTAATACTACTCTTAAAAAAAGAATCGCGCTTTTAACTTTTTTAGCGTCTACTTCTATTGGTTTTTCCCAACAGAAGAATATGAGTTCTTCATCTGAAAATTTTGTAATCACTGCATCTCATGTGAGTTCTATTAGTGGTATAAAGCACACCTATACAAGACAGGTATTCAATGGCTTGGAGGTACTAGGAACAGAGTCTAGTACACATACTACAGCGACTGGAGAGCTTCTAACAGCGCATGATAATTTTGTGCCAAATATTGCTTCGTATGCAATGTCGCAAAGTCATACTATTTCTGATGCTCAGGCAATTTCGGAAGTAGCGCAGCAAATGCAATACGGTAGTGTATCGAATCTTTCTGAAGTTTCTAATGATACCAAATCAAATACTAGAACCTTTGCATCTCCTTCTGTTTCAAAAAGAGATATTGCAATTAAAAAAGCATATTACTTTAGTAAAGATACAAGGCTGATTCCTATTTGGGAGTTTGCAATATGGGAACATTCAGGAGATCATATTTATAATTTCTTTGTAAACGCATCTACGGGTGCAATTGTCAAGAAAATAGATTGGATGACTTCATGCAGTTTTGAAGGCAATCATGAGGAACACGCTCATGATACAGCGCATACCGACACAGCTGATAATACGGCAGCTAATTTTTATGGTCCTTTAGAGGAGACAATGATGGATGGAACGTATAACGTTTTTCCTATGCCAATAGAATCTCCAATACATGGTAATAGAGCAATTGTAACTAACCCTGCAAATGCAACAGCATCTCCTTTTGGATGGCATGATACCAACGGTGTTGCTGGAGCTGAATTTACCACAACTAGAGGAAATAATGTAAGTGCTTATGATGATAGTAACAATACCAATAGTGCTTCTAACAACGCTGCCTATGCAGATGGAGGAACTGCTTTAAATTTTGATTTCCCTTTTAACCCAGTCTATAGTGCAACAGACCAGTCTGAGGATGCTGCGGTGACAAACTTATTTTATTGGACCAATATTTTACATGATGTTTTATATGTATACGGTTTTGATGAGGCTTCTGGTAATTTTCAGGTAAACAATTATGGCAATGGCGGTTCTGGCGGAGATGAGGTTTTTTCTGAAGCACAGGATGGTTCTGGAACTTGTAACGCCAACTTTGGAACTCCTCCAGATGGTTTTAACCCTACCATGCAAATGTTTACTTGTGGCAATAGGGATGGTGATTATGATAATGGTGTGATAGCACATGAATTTGGACATGGTATTTCTAACAGACTCACTGGAGGTGGCGGAAACACCAACTGTTTGTTTAATGGTGAGCAAATGGGCGAAGGCTGGGGAGATATTTATGGATTCTTGTTTACAATGACTGCTGAAAATTTAAATACTCCAAGAGGTATTGGTAATTATTTAGTAGGAAATGGCGCAAATGGACCTGGAATTAGAGCTTTTCCTTATTCTCACGACATGGCTGTAAACCCACAAACATATGGTGATGTTCCAGCTACTGCTTCCACAGGAAGTCCACATGCATTAGGGTCTATTTGGGCTACTATGATTTACGATTTGACAATAGATCTTGTTGATGCCTATGGTTTTGATCCAGATTTTTATACGGGTACAGGTGGAAATAACATTGCATTTGCATTAGTTACTGAAGGAATGAAGTTACAGCCTTGTAGTCCAGGTTTTGTAGATGGCCGTGATGCTATACTTGCAGCAGATCAAGCTATGTATGGTGGCGCAAATTTTTGTTTAATATGGGAATCTTTTGCAAGAAGAGGATTAGGATTTAGTGCTTCTCAAGGTAGTACAACAAGTGCAACAGATGGTGTTGAAGCATTTGATATGCCCCCAGGAACAGGTTCTTTTACTGCAAGTATTGCAGAGTCTTGTATTTCAGAAGGAGTGCTTACAGGTTTGACAGGCGGATCTCCAGCAGGAGGAACATATTCTGGCCCTGGAGTTACTGATAACGGTGGATCATTTGATTTTGATCCAGCAGCAGCAGGAACAGGAGTTGCATCCATTACCTATACTGTGAGTGATATTTGTGGAGGAGACAGCATGTATACCCAAGAAGTTGAAGTAAAAACGGGAATGCCAGTATTATTTTGTCAAGATGTTACTGTAACGCTAGATGGTACAGGAAATGCAAGCATCCAAAATATGGATTTGATTGAAAATGTTCTTGTAGATTCTACAACTTATACATTAGACCAAAGTGGTACATTTGCTCCAGAGATTCTCACAGGAGCTACTGCTATTACATTGGTCGAAGATGGTCCGTCAACATCACTTCCAATTGGATTTGATTTTGATTTTTATGGAAATACGTTTTCTAATTTTAGATTACAATCAAATGGCTTTTTATCATTTGATAATAGTGGAACTACTGGGTCAGCTTCTTGGACACCAGTTGCACTTCCAGCATCAGGAGCACCAAATAATCAAATCTCTTTTTTATGGAATGATTACAGCCCGCAATTAGCTGGAACTGTAAATTATGAAACCGTAGGCACTGCTCCTAATAGGAAGTTGGTGGTAAATATGATAGATGTTCCTTTGTATAATTTTGGAGATGCAGGAAACCCTTCAGCAAACCGTGCTACAGTTCAAGTTCAGTTATTTGAAAATTCGAATAAAATAGAAATACATACCACAGAAATGACAGGTACAACAGGTTCTACACAGGGGATTGAAAACGCTACAGGTACTGCTGCAGTGACTGTGCCAGGTAGAAACGGTGTTAATTTTAATATTACCAATGATTATGTTGCCTTTATACCAGAAAGAACAAATAATTTAAGTGAAAATTGTGGAAATACGGTTACTGCTTCCTTTAGTAAATCAAACTTTACCTGCAGGGATATAGGAGAAAATGAAGTGACCATTACACTAGATGATGGAAATGGTGGCGTATCTTCTTGTAGCGCTATAGTTAACGTAGTAGGAGAGACTACAACATACAATGGTTCTTGGTCGAATGGGATACCAGATATGGGTAAAAAAGCAATATTTACATCAAATTATAATACTTCGACTGCAAATATAGATGCTTGTTCTTGTGAGGTTAGTAGTACGAGCATAGTGACTGTTGGAGCTGGTGAGTTTATGAATATCGACGGAAATATTACAGTAGATGGCACTTTAATCGTTGAACATCAAGGTAGCGTTGTGCAAGTAGCTGAAGATGCTATTACAACAAATAATGGAACTATTCAGGTTCATGTAACAACACCAACATTGAAGCCAAGAGACTTTATGGTGCTAGGAAACCCAATGACGACAGACACACCTGAGGGTCTTGATAACCCAATTTTTAGAACATTAGCACATACTACCACTAGTTTCCGACCACACCCAGATGTGCAGTTAGAATTTCCAGGTGGAAGTAACTTTGTAGATGAAGACAACAATGATTTTGCAAATTTCTCAGGAACTTTTACGCCTGGAGAGGGATATTTAGTTTGGCCACAAGCTTCATTACTAGATGGAAATCAGACCTATAACATTCGTTATGAAGATGGAACTTTAAATAGTGGTGTTGTAACATATGCCCTTAATTATAATACAACAGGAACAGGAACAGGAACTGCTTCAGAAAACAAAAATGCAAGCCCGAGTTTTATTTCTAATCCGTATGCATCGGCTATCTCTGCCAATGCGTTTATAAACGATGCTGCAAATGGAGCTATTGACGAGTTATATTTCTGGGAGCATAATACATTGCCAAATAGTACATTCCCAGGTGCTAATAGTGCTAACTTTACCATGGCAGATATCTCAATTTTTAATAGCTTAGGCTTTAATCCTGCATCAACCGGAAGTGCTACAGCTGCAGGACCTGGTGACTTTTCAATTTCGACGGGTCAAGGTTTTGGTGTAAAGTCTAATGGTAGTGCATTTACTGCGACCTTCAATAACGCAATGCGTATAACAGGTAACAACAATACATTACGTAGTCCAGAAACTATAGATCGTATTTGGTTAGCAATTGCTAGTAACGACTATGAATTACAGAGTACTACATTGGTTGGTTTTACAGCAGATGCTACTCGTGATTTTGATGCAAAATACGATAGTAGAAGAGTAGGAGTACCCGTTTCTATCTATTCTCATTTAATTGATGGAAGTGAAGCTTTGGCCATTCAAGGACGTGAGGTATTTGAAACAGATATTGAAGTATTACTTGGTTTCTCAACGCAAATAGATAAGGCTGATGCGCCTTACACTATTTCTATAGCAAATCTTCAAGGATTACAGTTAGAAGCTGCTACTGTGTATTTAAAAGATAATTATACAGGTGTTGTAACCAATCTTTCAGAGACAGACTACACATTTACAAGTAATAAAGGAACCTTCGATGCAAGATTCACGCTTCTGTTTGAAAATGAAGTTGAGTTGAACACCAATGATGTAGCTTTAGACAATGTGCGTTTGTTCCCTAACCCTGTAAGCACAAGCTTTACTGTTGTATCACCAAATACAGTGTTAGAAAGTATTGTAATTAGCGATGTTTTAGGACGTACAATACTCGTACAAAACAACAGTAGTAATAATGTAATAGTTGATATTTCAACATTTCAAAACGCTACATACATGATCCAAATTAAAACCGCTAATGGTACTTTAGTGAAGCAACTTATTAAAGAATAATACAATTTTATATCTAAAGAGCCCTTCTATACGGAAGGGCTTTTTTTGTGGTGCTTACTGAAATGTAAAAAAGCTACTATTATTTAGGTGTTTAAAATTTCAGAATTACTGAACAATGATACGTTTGTTGCTTGTTATTCCAGATTGAGAAATACCTATAAAATAAAGACCACTTGCAATGTCGCTTATATTGAATGTTTTGTTTTGAGAGTTTTCTAGTGTACCAGTGTAGATTGTTTTTACTTTTTTTCCTAGCGCATCGTACAGAGTAATCTCACCCTGACCAAAATACGAATGTGATAAAGTGAAAACCGTTGAAGCAGGATTAGGAAATACCTTCCATGATAGGATGTCAAGTTCATTTGTGCTTACACCTAAACTTTCAATACCGCTAATATCAATACTGTGCATAGAACGACCAAATGTTCCCGCAAATAAGGTACTCGTTGGTTCGTGAAGTTTTAGATCACGTACAATGGTTATGGGTAGGTTGTTTCCTAGCAATTCCCATGTATCCCCATCGGTGATGCTATACCATACGCCCATGTCTGTGGCCAAAAATAGTATTCTCTCGTTACTATTTATGATAATATCATTTACAGGAATGCTAGGCAAGTTTGCTGAAATGTCTGTCCAAGTTTGTCCGCCATTTTCTGTTTTAAATACATGCGGTGTAAAATCTGAAGCTGTAAATCCAGAAAAAGTAACATAGGCCACTTGATCATCACTTGGTGATATGGCAATGGAAGTAACATATCTATTTGGTAATCCATCGCTAATGTTGGTCCATGTTTCACCAGCATCAAAAGTAACCTGTACAAATCCATCATCACTCCCTGTATAAATTGTATTTAAGTTATTATGCGATGGAGCAATGGCAGTTAGTGTTCCGTAAGAAAAAGAGCCACTTGGGTGTTGCCCACCTGTTAAATCTGGACTAATAGGAGTCCAAAACTCTGAGCGATCTGAAATATAGAGTTTATTGGATCCATAATACACTTTTTGAGAATTGAACGGTGATATAATAACAGGAGAGTTCCAATTTCTTCTATCTTCAGTATCAATTCCTTCTCTTGCGCTTTCAAAGGTTTCGCCACCATCAATAGAGCGCCCTAAGCCACCAAATTGGAATTCTACGTAGATAAAATTATTGTCTACAGGATCTACATTGACATGAAAACCATCGCCTCCCCAAATAGATTCCCAGCTATTTGTTCCTGCGTCTAGTGTCCTTATCGTGTTGTTATCTTGGGTTCCTCCATACAAACGCTCAGGGTTTTGTTGGTCTACTTCTATATTGTAAAACTGAGTTATGGGAAGGTTATTGAATTTTTCCCAGGAAGCTCCATTATTGTTTGATGCATAGAGTCCGCCATCGCTCCCTACCAATATAAAATCGCTATTATTTTTTGAAAATTCCATAGCGTGATAGTCTACATGCATTCCAAAAATTTCTTCCCAACCAATTCCACTTGTTTCAGTTTTAAATAAGCGTTGGCCTAAAACATAGACTTCATTCGGATTTGTTGGGTGTACTCTAATATTTCCGAAGAACCAACCAAACCTAGAGTCTACTTCAAGCAATGGTTCTAAGGTAACCAAGCCCCAGTTGAGGCCGTTATCTACAGATCTATACAGACCATTAAATTCGTTTGTAATTTCGTTGGTAGTGTATCGAGCGTACAGGGTATTTGGATCGGAGTCAGAAATAGCTAATCCAATACGACCTGTTTGTTCGTCTGGCGCGGGAAGTCCATTCGCAGCGCCTAATTGCTGCCAGGTATCTCCGCCATTTGTCGTTCTATGAATGGTAGAGGTAAGTCCGCCATAATCACGTTGCCAAGGCTCTCTGGTACGTTCCCAAAGTGCTGCATGTAAGACCTCTGGATTTTCTGGGTTTATAACAAGGTCAATCGCTGCGGTACTTTCAGTAAGAAACAAAACACGTTCCCAAGAAGCACCACCATCCAGTGTTCTATAGATACCTCTTTCTTGGTTGGTACCATATAGTATTCCTGTAGCAGCTACAAAGACACGATCTGGGTTATTGGGGTCTACAACAATACGTCCAATATGTTGACTCTCTGGCAAACCTATGTGTTGCCAGGTGTCGCCGCCATCATTAGAGCGGTACATGCCATCTCCAAAAAAGGCTCCTGAAGTAGCACTTCCGTTGGCTTCTCCGGTTCCAACATAGATACGTTGAGGATCTGAAGGCGCAATGGCTATATTTCCAATAGAAGGACGCCCTACTACATCAAAAACTGGGTTCCAGGTAGCACCACCATCTTGGGTTCTAAAGACACCACCCACAGAGGTACCTACAAAGAAAGTATCATCATTTGTTGGGTCTAGTGCAATGTCTGTAACACGCCCACCAGTGTTTAACGGACCCACCAATTGCCAATCGCCACCACTTTCATTGCTTCTTGCTTGTTGAATAGCTCTTGTTTGAATTAGCCCTTGCGCAATGGCTTGTGTGTTAATGATATTATCTGGATAGGCTCTTTGTGAGTACATCCATTCTTCGGGGTACTCTTTGTTACCTTCTTTATCATTCGATTTTGTTGTTGGTGTTGTAGTACAGGAAAGTAGTACCATCACCATAGTAAGTACGGATAGATATATTTTTTTCATAGCAAGGTAAAAATACAGCTTATTTACCTGTATTACAAGGCTGTATATGATTGCACCTGTTATAAAGGATACACCATTCTAATATTCGTGCGGTTGTAGGGATTGTCCTTAGGGATTGGCACTTCTTGAAAACCAAATTTACGGTAGATATAAATGGCATTTTCTAAGATCGTATTCGAATAGAGGTAGAGCTCTTCAAAGTGATGGTCTTTGGCAAAATCAATGCAGTGTTGCATAAGTTGTTGCCCAATTTTTTTGCCACGTTGTTGCGTATCTACTGCCATTTTAGTGAGTTCAAATTTCGCATCTCCTCTTTTAAGTAATGCAACAGTACCTAGCACAGTGTTGTTTTCTATGGCGAAGAAAATATGTCCGCCGGGAGTAATGATATATTCTTGAGGCTTACTTAAGACTTCCCTATCGTAAGGTTCTACATAAAAATAAGTTTCTAGCCATTCTATATTGAGTTCATAAAAGGCGTTGGCATAGTCTTGGTGAAAGGATACAATTTTCAATGGAAAAGAAATTTACAATAATGGTTCGCCTACTTCTTGTAGGTATTCATTAATCATATCTTTTGATTTTGCAAGTTCTTCATTTCTAATAAATAATCTTACCTGATTAGGAACCCCAGTAGAAAAACCACCCGTAATACCACTTTGATGATCGTCTCTTACAATAGGGGAGATTCCTATTTCATTGAGTCTTGCTACCAATCCGTTTCCAATCATGGCTGGTCCTGTAAATATACGGACCGTTTCTTGATCTTTATCCATAATATTATGCGTTATAATATTTACTTCTCCAAATTGCTTTGTTAAAATTTTTTCCTTTAGAGAACCCGTAATATAAAACAATTCCAGCGACTCCTTTAAACACAAACAAGAAATATAAGAAATATTCTTGGTTCGGATTTCCAGCAGAAAATAAATGCAAAGGCGTAATAGCTGTTAAGCAAATACTAAGCAAAAGTATGGTGAATACTAAATTTTCAAAAGACTTGTAAGGCCACATCAATGCTTTTCTTAGGGGATGTAAATCATTGCCCCATTTGTGGATGAGGTAATAATAATCGTTGCCCATAGGAGCAAATAACAAAGGGTCGTCTGCATTTTCTAGTTTCATTAACTTAGAAGGCGCTACGATTTTAAATCCTTTTAACGTGGTATCGTGCTCTTGTTCAAGCTGTCTAATTTTTGAAATAGCTTCATCTGGAAAGGGTCCCTTAAAATACTTGGCATCTAAAAAGCGTAGCCTGTAATCAATACACAATTTTTTTATATCTGAAATGTGATATATCTGTGCTGTGTTTAATGCATCGAGCTTAAATACATTTTCACTTGCAGGCACACCATTTTCTAGTGTTTCTTGAATGCTATTTCTCTGTATCTCGTTTTCCTGAAAGATTTTTTGAACCTCTGCCAAAATGCTTTCTGTAGTTGTTCTCTTTTGCTTTACCCTTTGTAAAACCTCTTCAATATTTGTTTTTTGTAACATCTATCAATTTTTACATAAAAATACGACCTAAAGTCCAAAAAAGCAATGCTTTACTATTTTTTAACGTGTAAAATTAATATTCTCTATTTTTTTGCGTTGTGGTACATAGTTTGTTATATGTATCTTTAAAAAAAATACACCATGAAAGTAAGACATATTTTATGCATTGCATTTGTAGTATGCAGCACCTTAGTATCTGCTCAAAAATATAAAAGCCTCTCCACTACAGAAGTTACCAAAAACTGGCAAGGCCTTACCTTTACATCCACAAAAACCTTACAAGAAAATTTAGTACAGAGCCCTTCTTTTTCTTTTCTTTCTGAAATTTTAAAAAACGAAGCACTTGCTACTGCACTTGCTAAAGAAGAAATGGTTACAGTTTTTGTAGCCAACGATGCTTCTTTTTCTGCCTTAGATAAAGATGCTCGTGAGGCTTTGTTAGGCGATCCAAATCGTGTGGCAAACATGGTTAAATTTCATACAGTGCCAGGAAGGTTGGATAAAAATTCCATAGAAAAGGCAATTTCCTTTAATGGAGGTACAGCTTATTTCTTCACTTTAGACGGCGCAAAGTTATCGGCTACACAAAACGGAGGAGAGATTTCTATTTCAGACGATAAAGGAAATTCGGCAGTTTTAAAAGAGACCAATTTTTACCATAAAAATGGGTTCTTTCACATAGTAGAAGGCTTTGCTTTTGATACTGCGATTCCTAAGGAGTAATTTCTATCAATAAGCTATTCAACTAATATTTCAGAAGTTACAACCCTAAAGAATCTCTTAGCGATAGATAGGCATTGCTATTTTGCCCCCAATAAGCAGATTGTATGCGTTTCATTTTGACTGCTTTTGTAACCTGACCATTAGCATGCGTTTCTTCCCATTTTTCTATAGTGTAAGGAACATTGTTGTCAAAATGAATTTCAAGTTTTCTTTTTAAATCGAGATAACTAATAATATAAGTGGTTTGGTTATTTCCTTTCTCTAAACTTGCAATGGCTTTATAAGGTTTTATTTCTTTATGAGCCAATCGTACTGTTTCAAAGGCAGGAACTAAGGTAATGTCACCCGTTGGCAGTGCATCTGGCTGTAAACGTATTAGATTAAATAACTCGTCTTCTAACCAAGTTTTTTTCAAGCTTATTTCAATATCACCTTCGCTTTCAAAATAGGAGTGTCCTGTAATTTCAAACTTTTTTCTATTATTTAACTGCATATAGGTTTGACCACACCATTCTTGCACAGAATTGCTCACTTTTAAAGCATGTTCTTGCGTTTGAACAGGATTAAATACACTAGTCATAATACTATACGGATAAATACCCGTGTTAAACTTTTTAGTTTTATTGAGCTTAAGCACTGGGATGTTATTGGCATTTTGCCTATCTGCTTTCACTTGTTTTTTAGGAACAAAGTCTTCAGTGACAAACACAGTAACGGCAGTTCCTTCTCTAAGTTCTCCATAACGAGATTGTGTGAGTTTATAGCTAGTTATTTCGGCAGTACCTTGATACCAATATTTTTTAAAAGCTTCAGAAATGGTTCTAGGGGTTTCATTTTCTAAAGCAGTGTGAGTTGCTAACATTTCCGAAGAAAGTGCAGCAACATCATTGCTCTTATTTTGAGTACAACTACTTAATAGTAAGGCTAGAAGAATAGCCAATAGACATTGTTTCATAGCAAAAAGTTTAGGTAAATATACGAGACTATTTTAAACTTGATAGCTCCATTAACGTTTTGTAAACAAGTCGGGTAGGGAGGCCCATAACATTAAAAAAACATCCTTCAATTTTCTCAATACCAACATAGCCTAACCAGTCTTGTATACCATAACTGCCAGCTTTGTCGTAGGGTTTATAGGTTTCTAAGTAGTATTCAATTTGAGCAATAGTGATCTCTTTAAAATACACTTTCGTGCAATCATACACCGTTTTTTGATATTCTTTTGAAGTAAAACACACAGAGGTATATACTTCATGTACCGAACCACTTAAGTTTTTTAACATGGCCACCGCATGCTCATGATCTTTTGGTTTTCCAATAGCTTCGTCATCTTTCCAAACAATAGTATCACTGGTAATTATGATTTGCTTTTCCTGGATGTCTTGAAATGCTGTTGCTTTTAACTCCGCCAGGTAGTTGGTAATCTCATATGCTTTTAAATGAGTTGGAAAAATTTCTTCAATTTCTCTCACATCGATAGTAAAATAGATATCAAGTTCTTTAAAAAAGTGATGCCTTCTTGGTGATCCAGAGGCTAAAATAATTTCAAAATCACTAAGGTGTTCTCGTAACATAATTGCTTTGTGTTGGTTCTTCAAAGATAGAAAATGTATGTTGTTCTTTTCTGAAATTTTATAGGGTTTACAATGGTGTTTTGATATCAGACTTTTTTATTTTGTAAGGAATTGTATTTAAAGCTACTAAATGTTATGGTATCTTATCAAAATAAAGGGTATATGAAACAGTTTTATAGTACATTATTTATGGTATTGTTTTTTTTTTGCTACTGCTTTTGCACAGCAAGAGTCTAGGATACAGCTTAATGATAGTACTGAGGTTTCTATGTTTACTAGAGGTGCTAAACTTGTAAATAAATGCACACCAATAGATCATTTACAGTGTGTGTACATCACTGGTGTCGAGGTGATAGAAGATGGTTTGCAAGGAAAAGCTACCCGACATTGGTGGCGTAAATCGTATATTGGTCGCGCTTGCACTGAACAATACGGAAACACCTTCGGAAATGTATTTGAAGGTTTTTTTGCAGTCCCTCATTATTTTATGATTGCCTTAGTAAATGGCACTACTTGGGTCATTTCATTGTTTATTCCTAATTCAGAAAGAAAAGCAGCCCGCAGAGCACGGAGAAAAGCAAGGCGTGATGCTCGTGAAAAGGCACATCTTATACCTTAATTTTTTTAGTTAAAAAACTCACTACATACCTAGGGACATTGTACAATAAAGCATAAATGCCTATTAGTATTGTTCCAGCAATACTAGGAATCATTACACCAAAAGTAAATGCCGAACCTATTATAAAACCCAAAAGGTATTCACTCCAATAGAGTTTTTTAAAGAATGCTATCGCAAATAAAGATAGCATAAGATAAAATGTACCGTCTGGGTAGATTAGGTATAAAGCTGATAAAAGAATGCCTAATGTAATAGCACTACAAAAGCGCAGGATTATATTTTTAAAAGTGTGTTGCTTGTTTTCTTTGGTGAGTTGTTGTAATCTTCTGCAAATCCTAGAAAGTACTACCCATGAAAATAATGGAAGCACAATAAGTCCTAGCAGATTTGAAAACCCAGGCAAATCACCATCATGCAATATGTAATGTGTTGGAATGCCTTCATGAAAGTAATCCCAACTAAGATGCAACACTAATAATAATGTAATACCACCTGTAATAATTACTTTCGATTTTTGAGTACACGGAAATTTCATAAAAAGGTTGTTTTACTTCTAAGACGCTTTTATTTTAAAAAAGGTTGCCTAGTTTTTTTCTGAAATATTAGAAATACAGACACTATTGCTTTGGTATAAATATTTTTGATACTAGGGTTGTTATATTATATAATAAACCAATAGAAGTAGCCGATATAATTCTCTAACTTTGGGTACAACTCGTACTTAAAAAAATATACAATGGATAATCACAAAGGAGGCGATATAAGCCAATGCCCATTTATGGGAGGAACACAAAAAAATGCTGCCGGTACAGGTACAAGAAATAGAGACTGGTGGCCCAACGAATTAAAACTAAATATTCTACGTCAAAATGCTAAAAAATCAAATCCTATGGGAGATGATTTTGACTATGCTGCTGCCTTTAAGAGTTTAGATTACGCTGCTTTAAAACAAGATGTTATTGATGCAATGACAGATTCACAAGACTGGTGGCCTGCAGACTATGGGCACTACGGACCTTTTATGATTCGTATGGCTTGGCACAGTGCGGGAACCTATAGAGTTGGAGATGGACGAGGTGGCGCTAATTCTGGAACACAACGATTTGCTCCTTTAAATAGCTGGCCAGACAATGGAAACTTAGACAAGGCTCGTTTATTATTATGGCCTGTAAAAAAGAAGTACGGAAACAAAATTTCTTGGGCAGATTTAATGATTCTAGCGGGAAACTGTGCCTTAGAATCTATGGGATTTGAAACCTTTGGTTTTTCAGGTGGAAGAGAAGATGTATGGGAACCAGAACAGGATATCTACTGGGGATCTGAAACCCAATGGTTAGGAAACGAAGAACGTTATGCCGAAGGAGCACTGGAAGGACATTTAGGAGCGGTACACATGGGACTTATATACGTAAACCCAGAAGGTCCTAACGGAAATCCAGATCCTGTTGCCTCTGGAGTTGATATTAGAGAAACGTTTGGACGTATGGCCATGAATGATGAAGAAACTGTTGCGCTAGTAGCAGGAGGACATACCTTTGGTAAAGCACATGGTGCTGCAGACCCTCACAAATATGTAGGACCAGAACCAGCAGGAGCTACCATCGAGGAAATGAGTACAGGTTGGAAAAATACATTTGGAACCGGAGTACTGGATGATACCATTACAAGTGGTATTGAAGGCGCTTGGACACCAAATCCTATACAGTGGGATCACGATTATTTTGATGTGTTATTAAACTACGATTGGGAATTGACAAAAAGTCCAGCAGGAGCCCACCAATGGACGCCAACAGCTGCTTCTAATGCAAGAATGGCACCTAAGGCTGGCGATGCATCTGGAACACAAGCATTGATGATGACCACAGCAGATATGGCCCTAAAAATGGATCCAGCCTACTTAGAAATTTCTAAGCGTTTCCATAAAGACCACAAAGCTTTTGAAGATGCTTTTGCAAGGGCTTGGTACAAGCTTACGCACAGAGACATGGGACCATCAAATAGATATTTAGGTCCAGAAGTGCCTCAAGAAGAATTAATTTGGCAAGATCCAATTCCAGCAGGAACTGCATTGTCTGATGCAGATGTTGCTACTTTGAAAAAAGCAATTAGCGAATCTGGACTGAGTGTTTCTCAATTAGTTTCAACAGCTTGGGCTTCGGCGTCAACATACAGAGGATCTGATATGCGAGGTGGTGCTAATGGAGGGCGTATTCGCCTAGCACCACAAAAAGACTGGGAAGTAAATAACCCAGCGGCTTTGGCTTCTGTACTTTCTGTATATGAAGGAATTCAAAGTAGCTTTAGCGGTACAGTTTCTATGGCAGATCTAATCGTACTTGGAGGAAATATTGGTGTAGAGCATGCAGCTAAAAATGCAGGGCATGCTGTAACCGTACCATTTACAAGCGGTAGGGGAGATGCTTCTCAAGAACAAACAGATCTTGTCTCTTTTGGATATCTAGAGCCATTATCTGACGGATTTAGAAACTACCTGAAGCCAGGCCTAAAAATGGCTGCCGAAGAATTATTAATAGATAGAGCCAATTTGTTAACACTTACAGTACCAGAAATGACAGTGCTTGTTGGTGGTTTACGTGTGTTGGGGACTAACTATGATGGATCTAATCATGGTGTGTTTACAGAGAATGTTGGAACTCTAAGTAACGATTTCTTTACAAACATTCTAGATTTTGCAACTACTTGGAAAGCAACGAATGCAGACGATAGCTTGTTTGAAGGAACAGACCGTAGATCGGGACGTGTAAAATACACAGGAACAAGAGCCGATTTGATTTTTGGTTCTAATACAGAGTTAAGAGCAATTGCCGAAGTATATGCTTCAGATGATGCAAAAGATAAGTTTGTTGCAGATTTTGTAGCCGCTTGGAGCAAAGTAATGAACCTAGACCGTTTTGATCTAGCATAATATTTCCGAAGTAATACTACTACAAATAGAAAAGGTGATTCATAACGAATCACCTTTTTTTATTTAGTTCTTAAATGTTACATCATTCTCCCGCTTCCTCTACAGTAATCAAATTATCATCAGGACGATCTATCATTTTATTGTAAGGATCAATTCCTGCTTTTACGGGTGCTTCGTTTACAATCATTTTAATGGATGATGCTCCAGGAGTAATCCAACGTTTTTCTATAAACATAGGCGTTTTAGAAGTAATGCCATCTTCATCTGTGGTGTCTTCTCCAAACACGGCTACATCAAGATAATTAGTGTCTTTGGGGGCTCCAAGTAACTTACCATTTGCATCAAAATAACTCTTGCCACTTTCAATGTCAATTGTTACTTCATAGGTTCCATCATCACGTTTTGTATACCTTACTTCTTTAACTTTGTTAGAATACAATGTGATGTTCTTAAAACTATCTTTTTAGTAGTATTGTAAAGAGTCTGGTGTTACTTCTTTCATGCAGTCATACCATTCTGTAGTAGTTGTAAAAGGAGCTTCGGGCCTAAATGACGCATCGGTCATATACTTTTTGAAAGCACTGTTTAATTTGTCTTCTCCAATGAGATCTTGTAATGCGTATAAAATAAGTCCATCCTTACGCTACCATATATATGATTGGCTGTCATTATTTCTAATTTTGGTAGTATGAACATAAAACGAGCGATGAGACTAATAGTTACATCGCTTTTGTGTACTTTGGAAATACTACTACTTTAAAAGACGTTAGAAAATCAAAAAAGGTTGCTTGGTAAAAACCAGAAGTATCAATTTCTAAAATTTCCGAAGAAAGTAATCAAGAATATAGAAAGCTGCTATGAAATTGGAATTTACCATGAATGTATTTTCCTACAAATTGATAGTCAGGTGCTTATGTTTTTGATAACTTTTCATGTTTGTATTTACGTAGTGATTTCTAAATTTTACGTTTTTCAACCAAATTTATAGGCATATCAACGAATAGATTTTGATGCTAAGCATTTATGTTGTTATTTCAATAAACGTAAACTATTGTATCTCAGTAATTACAGCGTTTTCAAAAGACTAACAACCATACTATGGCAGACTATCAACTTATCGATTCTATGAAGCAAGCCTTGCATATTAGCCAGGCAATTGCTAGAGAATATGCTCATGAAAAATACAGTGCAGCGCATTTGCTTAAAGCATTGTTGCACAAAGAGGTAGGGATGATGAAATTTATTGATGGCATTGGTCAAGATGCATATTATGTAGAGGAATGGGCAGAAGTGCGTTTAGAAACCATGCCAAAAACGGCAAAAGTTCCAGAAAGTCCTGCGGGAGATGCCTCTGTAGAAGCTGTTTTGTATGAAGCAGATAACATTAAATTAAAACTTGGATTAGATGATGTTACCGAACACTGTGTATTAGTTGCCTTGTGTACACCTGGTGTCGGTTTTTCATATGATCAATTAAAAACCTTTCCACTTACTGCCAAAGAAATTCTAGAACATTTGGGATCTGGTACTAGTGCTTCTGCATCAACTACAAGTGTTGCTACAAACGGGCCTATTTCTAGCAGTGGTGTGACTACTGGTGAAACTTTAAAAAAATACTGTATTGATAAAACCCTAGCCGCTCAAAATGAAACGATTGAAGATATTTCTGGTCGCGATGCTGAGATAAAAATGATTACTGAAATATTAGGGCGCCGTTCAAAACCTAATGTATTAATACTAGGAGATCCTGGGGTTGGTAAAACTGTTATGATGAACGGTTTATCGTATGCAACCATTAGCGATGCCATGCCAGGACACTTGCAGGACACCAAAGTATTTGAATTGGATTTTATAAACCTTGTCTCTGGAGCAGGCTATAAAGGTGAAATTGAAGATCGTTTGCAAAAGGTATTTAATGAACTTAAAAAGTTTCCGAAGCCAATTTTGTTAATAGATGAGTTGAAAAATCTCACAGACAAAAATTCAGGAAATCAAGGCTTGGTGAATATATTAAAGTCAGAATTAAAGAAAGGTGAGGTAACTGTGATTGCTACAGCAACAAACGATGCTTTTAGAAAACATATTGAAGTAGACGAAGGTCTTGCAAGACAATTTGAAACCGTGCGTATTCTTGAACCTAGTGAAAAAGAAGCGCAGCGTATGATTGAAAACTCGATGTCATACTATACAGAGCATCATGATTTAGATATTGATAGTGATTCTGTATCAGAAGCCATTCGTTTGGCGAAGCGTTACATTAAAGAACGCAGTCTTCCAGATTCTGCTTTGGATTTAATAGATAGAACCATGTCTGCTGCTAAATATATGGTGGAGACTTCTGTACCCGAAATAGAAAAGCTAGCATCTAGGCTAAACGATTTAAAAGATGAAAAATTAGAAGAAGCAAAAGTATTGGCAGAGCAATCTTGGATGTATACGCAGATGAAAGATAAGCTAAGCTATTTGTTATTTGACGAGTTAGGAGATGACGATACCTTTGAAAAGATTGATTCTTCAAAAACAGGATTTGCTACATTAGATACTATTTTAGGAAACCTAAAAGACATTGCCAAGCGAGAAAAGAAAAGCATTAATAAAAATGATATTGCATCCACCATAGCAAATAAGACAGGAATTCCTACTGGGAAGCTCCAATCTGATGAAAAAGAGCGCTTGCTCAATATGGAAGAGGTATTGCAAAAAAGGGTGATTGGTCAAGATCACGCTTGTAAAACCATTACTGAAGCTGTGCTAGAATCACGATCTGGATTGAGTAAACCAGGCTTGCCTATTGGTTCGTTTTTCTTTTCAGGTCCAACAGGAACTGGTAAAACAGAATTAGCAAAAGCATTGGCGGAGTTCTTATTTCAGGATGAAACCTCGATTATACGCTTTGACATGTCTGAGTTTAAAGAGGAACATTCTGCAGCCTTATTATATGGAGCACCACCGGGATATGTGGGTTATGAAGAAGGCGGACTCTTGGTCAATAAAATTAGACAGAAACCTTATTCTATTGTCTTATTTGATGAAATAGAAAAGGCGCATCCTTCGGTATTTGATATTTTTCTTCAAATTTTAGATGAAGGAAAGTTACACGATAGATTAGGAAAGGAAGGGGATTTTAGTAATGCCGTGATTTTGTTTACTTCTAATATTGGGAGCCAACATGTGGTTGATACGTTTGCTAAAGGCGAAATTCCCAAATCGAGTGATTTGTTAGAAATTATGGGAAATCATTTTAGACCAGAATTTCTAGGAAGGCTTACCGAAATCATTCCATTTTCACCTATAACGGAAGGAAACATAGAGAAGATCTTTAAGATACAATTAAAAGATTTACACAAAGCCCTTGCAAAACAAGAGATAAGCTTAGAGATGACAGATGAAGTGTCTGCGTATTTAGCTATGAAAGGATTTACACCTAAATATGGAGCTAGGCCTTTACGAGGTGTTATTCGTAGTGACCTAAGATCACCATTATCAAAAATGATTATTTCTGGAAAAATAGAAAAAGGAGCCAAGATAAAACTAGACCTAGATAAAAATGGGGAGTTAACCTGGGACATAACATAACATAAATAAGAAAATAATTAATTAACTAAATCTACATATATTATGAGTGATACATATGGAATTGGTGGAACGGAAGTAAAAACAGACGCGAATGAAGCGTTTGCCGAGATACCTCAAAATAAAACATTGTTGGTTGAAAAACTTACCAATGATCCAGCCATTAAACCTGTGGTGCAGAAAGGACTTAAAACCATCGATGAAGTTTTTGATCACTTTAAGCCCGAAGTAGAAGTAGAGTTTGAAGATAAAGATGGTGTAGGCAAAAAAGAAATGCTACACTTCTCTAACCTTGGCGATTATGGAGCTAAAGGAATTACGAGACAAAGTAGTTTCTTAAAAGACTTGGATACAGAAAAAGACCAATACATCAAGGTCGTAAAGCAACTGAAAACAAATAAAATCCTGAAAACAGCATTAGCTGATGCAGATTCTAAACAAGCTTTACTAGACTCAATACGAGCATTATTAACTGAAATTGAAGAAAACAAATAATATGGGAGCAGAACAACAACAATTTTCTCCAGTAGAAAATCCAGCACAATTTTTAAAAGAAAGTAGTGATAAGCTTGTTAAGTTTGGTGGTTTTGATCTTTTGGAAGCCTGTATTGAAGGCGTTCAAAACATGAATCCTGAACGTAAAGCAAGGAAACGAATTTTCTTAACGGAAATGGCTAAGAAGGAAGAACGTGAAACCTTAAAGAAAACCTTAGAAATTTGGTCAAATGTTTTGTCTGGAAGTGATGAGATTTCTGAAATGGTAGAAGGTTCAGAAAAGGCAGCACAAGATGCCCATGAGTCACTCAATAAAAATTTAGGTATCGCTATTGATGCGACAAGAGATTTAGAAAGGTCGTATCGATCTGTAGCCTTGTTTTATAAAAACTCGGAATCTGACAAGCTTAAAAACATCTCAATTGTAAACGCAGAGTTAGATCAAATGAAAGATTTAGATAATACGCGTTTTATAGATGCTATTTCTGAAGAGCTTACAGGAGCTTACGACAGATTAGATTTAAGAGACAACTATGGACTTCTTGTGATCCCTGGTTATTTAGGTTCTAATAAAGTGGTGGAGAAATGGGCAAAGATAGCACATGACAACAAAGTAATGTTAGTAACAGACTTTGAGCACTTAGATGAACCAGATGATGTTATGGAGATGTTTGAGGCTGCTAATCTTACAGGAGGTGATAAGTATCGTTCTAATGTAATGATGGCTTGTAATTGGCTTGTAGGTAGAGGAAAGCATGATGAAGTAGGGGAAGAGGAGGATCTTTATGTTCCACCTTCTGCTGCATTAGCTGGAAAAGTCTATAGCACATTAATGTCTCAAGTAACTGCTGGTAAGAAATTTGGTGGTTTAAATGAAGTAGATGGTGTACGTTTCGATTTAAAGAAAAGTGATATCGCTCAGCTAGAAAAAATGGGGCTGGTACCTATGGTAAACGAATATGGTAAAGTAATGGCATTCTCTGCTAAAACTTTATTTAATGGTGATAACCTAGGATTACAAACCTATTCTGTAGTACGTGTATTTGATTATGTAACCAAAGTATTGATGGATTTCTTAAATCGTCGTGCTTTCGAGAATTTCAATGCAAGAACGCGTAAAGAATTAATGGGACAAATTGTAAAATTCTTAGATGGTATTACAGGACCCGATAAATTAATTGAAGATTTTTCTATCAAACGTTTTGAACAAGATCCAAATCAAAAAGATAGAATACATCTTGATATCCACATGACACCCTATTTCCCTGCTAAAAATTTCATGATTAAAATGGACGGACAAAAAGGAGATGATGGAACGCAATGGGATTCAGACTACGAACAACAATAACCAAATTAAGTTGATTAGTCACCAGCCAAAACCAAAAGGCAGTCTACATAGGCTGCCTTTTATTTTTTAATAAATCGATACGCTAAAAATAAAACGACAATAGCAATTAGTATATGCCATGCATATTGTTGTAAAAAACCTCTGCTTACTGTTTGTACCAAGTAGGGATTATCTTTTTGATAGGTAATTTCAACAGTGTCACCCACTTTTTTAAAAGATCCTAAAAAGGGAAATCCATATAATCTTACTTCACTAGCAATGGTATCTCCAGCTTCAGTAGTAAATTCAACTTGAGCAACATCATAGGTGTTTCTGCCAGAGATTTTAGTTTCTATGGTGGTTATTGTGGCGTCTCTTTTAATGGTTTCTTGTGCCTTCATACTATAAACTCCTGTTAGAAAAACAAAGAGGAAGATGCTTAAGATATTCGGTTGATTCATCTTATTCTTGAGTTAAAAACTAAGGCTTTTATGTTCTATATGTTAATTAGAATATAAAAGGTCAATGTTCATGAGTGGAGCTGCTTCTTTAGCTTTTCCAGGGGCTCTATAGATTAAAAAAGAAGAGAAAGTAGTTTCATGTTCTTGATCTTCAAAATAGAAAGGTTTTAAATATGTTTTTGTTCCAGAACCAAATAATTTTACTTTAGGCCAATCTGTTTCTAGAAAATGAGGCCAATTTCTTAATTCATGTCCAGGGACTAAGCTTAATTCATTGATACTTTCATCAATATTGTATATTCCTTCTTGACTAAATTCTTTACCAAGTATAGGTCTTAATTTTTCAATGTTTTCTGAAGATACTATTGGATATGTATAAGGGTTAATTCCCCAGGCAATCATAATTACCTTTTTTTCAAAGAGGGTATCAATTATTTCAGTATTTGAAAATTCATCAACAAGATCAAGCTCTTTACTTCCATAAGCTTCATGGATGATCTGCTTCATTTTTGGAAGGTCTGCTAGAAAGAATCCTAAATGACTATATCCATCAAAAATCTTTTGGATGGTAGCATCTTCTGAATGACTAATTTTTGATGCTGAGTCATAAAAATAAACATAGATTGTAATTAAATTTGTTGGTATTGGTAATGTCTCTAGGGATTTATAAGAGTGAATAGGTCTATCTATGAATACTTTCGCGCCTATAGTGTAGGATCCTTTTTCAAAATCTAAGTTTATTTGCTGGTTTAAGTCACAATGTTCATTTTGTAATACAAGAGTGCTTTCATTATGTATGTCTGTAGTTTCAATAGTTTGTGAGTATACTTCTTCGCCAAACAAATTGCTGGGGTATGTTAAAGTTTCTGAAGCAATTTCTAGAACACATCTTATATTGAACTGTTTATTAGTTTTGTTTTGAAAAGGAATACTGATATGGGAGTCATCAATTATTAATTGTAAAGAATTAAGAATGTTTGATCCGCCCCTTAGAGAAATTGTTTGAATGTTTTTCATTAGTTAGTTAAGCGCAATTTATTGGATGTCCTTTTTCTTTTGCCCATTTTTTAGTTTCTTCCCAAGCTTCTGCTGCTGTGACATTTGCTTTTATTAGTTTTCCTTTTTTTCCGCTAGAATCAATTAAGTGTAAATCGCCTCTAACATCTTTTAATGCTGGGTTGTTGTAATGATCATCTAAACTTTTTATCCAATCATCATTAGACATACCAGCGGTATTTATTTGACTAGATTTCACTAATGGTTTTGTTTCTTTACCAATACCATTATATCCATGCATTGCACTATGTTGTGTGTCAAAAGTTGCATCGTCAAAATACAGGCTTGGAACACCTGTTTGACTATTAAATGGCTCAATACCTAGGTCTGTAGCTGCAGAGTGGGGCACCATATGGTGACCTTGATTTACAGGATTACTTAAAGGCATTAACCCTAATACATCGAGGGTGTTATTTACATCTTCAACATATTTATAAAACTTAATTCCACCAAAAATCCCTATTGGATCTTGAGAAATATACACCCCATTATCTGGACTATAGTATCGATATCGATTATAGTATAAACCAGTCTCTATATCCTCGTATTGGCCTTGATATCTAAAAGGACAATCGGCTATATTTCCTGTAACTAAGGTACGTATTTTACCATTTATATCGTATTCTACTCCCCAAGTTTTTTCTCCCTTTTCATTATACATCTCTACAGGAGACCCAAGATAATCTGTAATAATTGAGAAATGCTCTCCATCTACTATTTTTGCCGATGGTTTATAAGAACCTTCATCAAAAACCCAAGTAATAAATCCTTTTTTTGGAATTTGTAACTCAGCGTTGTCTTCTTGATCGTCAATTTCTAAATCTTCAAGGATAGACTGTTCTTCGAAGCCTAGGGGTTCTATTCGGTTTTTTGAAAGATCACCTAATTCATCTACAGACCAAACAGGCCTATCTTTTATATTATAACTCCATTCATGCAGCGGTACATTTCCATTCCATACCCATCTTGTTATAATAGTGTCTTTGTGCGGCATTTTTGGGGAAACAATTTTAGCTGTTCGTCTTCCTAATGCATCATATTCAAAAGTAATTTTCTTACCGTCTGGTTTGAGTACTTCTTTTAACATACCACTCCCATACCATTGATAATCCCAATCACCATGAGGGGTTATTTTTTTTGTTAGATTACCTAAAACATCATACTTGAATACTGTTCCTTGGTTTTCAAGTAATTTTCCTCCGGGACCGTATTTTCTGTCACTTTTATTTTTATCCTTAAAGATGTTCCCTACTTCATCAGGTAGTTTATAGTCAAATTGATTGTCTTCATATCTTGCACTAATTAAGGAACCAAAGCTATTGTGTGAAAAACTAACTTTTCCTTTGGTAAGTTCATTCGTTATTTGTCGCAATTGCTCATTTACATTCCAACTATAGGTTCTATTTCTTCTTTCTTTATTTGCACTTTTTACGATATGATGAATAGGTCTACCTGCTAGATCATATTCAAATGTATTTCGAATTCCTCCAGGAAGTATTCTTTCTATTTCGTTTCCAACACTATTATATTTTATTTTAGCAGACCAAACATTTGTTTGTTTATCTACCGATGCACTTGTTTCTGAAATGAGACCATAAGCATCTCTATTAACAGAAATAAGAGCACCTAAATTACTGGATGTTTCTATAATATTTCCGAAGTCATCATAAGATTTATTTATGATATATTCATCTTGTTGTTCTAGTATTACTTTACCAGATTGGTCTCTTTGAAGGCTTACATTGGTAAACTGATTGTTAGCCTCAATAAGTTGTCCGTCGGCATCATAACTGTATGTTTCCCATGTGCCATCACTATGTTCGGTTCTAGTTATTTTTCCATTGTTATTGTATTCATATGTACTGTAAAGTTCATTAGGAAGTTTGGTTTTTAAAATTTTACCGGCATTGTCACGCTGATATTCTCTACGTAATCCGTCAAAGCCAGTTTCATTTATAATGTCACCTTTTTTATTTCTTCCAAAAACATAGCGTTCTTTGCGCTCGTTCTTTATAGCTACAAGTTGTTCTTCAGTATTATAATTGAATTGAATTTTCGCGTCATTTTCAATACGTGTTTTTAAATTTCCTAGCGGTGTATATTCAAAAAACACTTCATTTTTTTGTGAATCTATACTTTTAATTACTTCATCGTAAGCATTATAATTTAATGACACGGTTTTATTATCCGAAAAAACAATTTTATTAACACGATTTAAAGTATCATATTTAAAGTATTGAGAAGATCCTTCTGCATTAGAAGTTTCTATGCAGTTCCCCCACGAATCGTATCTCCATTTAGATACTCCTTTATTTGGAAATATGATACTAGAAACAATGTGATCTTCATTGTAGTTTAGTTTTGTAATATTTCCTTTGGTATCTATAATTTTTTCTAGAAGGCCTAGTGGATTGTAAGAGTAGGTACTCGTATTCCCATTTGAATTGCTAATGGCATATAACTTATCATCTTTATACACGTTTGAACTAGTAGCACCTTCAGGAGAACTTGTCATTATAAGTCTATCTTCCTCATCGTGTATAAACATAAAAGCTGTTGCATCTGGTTGTACAATACTGGTAAGATTACCTCTATTATCATAGGTGTAGCCTGTAATGTTGGCTTCCTCATCAATAGTACGATAGAGCTCCATAAAATCGGTGTATTCATAAAATACATGTCCGCCTTCTGGATCTGTTATTTGAGTACATAAATTAGTACTATCAAAATAATAGATGCTTTCATGTCCTAAGGAGTTGGTGATAATATTTTTACCTTTTCCATATTGAATTGTTCCCGAAAGAATACCACCATCACCCCAAGTCTTGATACATTTTGCGCCTGTTTTTTTACCATCATATTCCCAGTAAAAAGACTGTCCGTTACGGTCTGTCTTTTTTACCATAAGATGGTTTTCATATTCCATATGTGTGGTTTTACCCATGGCATCGGTAATACCTATTAAATCACCCTCTTTGTTATAATTATAACTAATAAGCTCTTTGTGATCTCCATTATGAGTCGCCTTTATATGGGTGATTCTACCCTCGGTGTCTGTTGTAATATTAATGCGTCTTCCAGCGGTATCAACAATTTGTTCTAGGATATTTGAAGCGTCATAATAAAAAGTATTGGCAAGACCATCTTGATTTTTAATTGCTGAAAGATTAAAACTCGAACCACTTCCTTTTGAAAAAACATGTATTAAATTCGAACTATGATCTTTTACCTCATAGGTGTTTCGATCCATACAGGTGAGTGTAAGTTTCTCTTGGCGTAGAAAAAATGATTCGTTCTCTGCGATGATATATTGAAAGCTGGTAACACGTCCATCTGGCAATCGTAATACAATGGCTTGATCTTGTTCTTCTAGATGTAACTTGGTGTCATAATTACAATGTACCCCATTCCCCATCAATCCTTTGTATTCAGAGTCTGAATACCAGTTGCGTTCCCATGATATTGGCAGTACACCTGGGATGTAAAAATCTTCTCCTTCATACACCATTCTACCCGTAATAAGATCTACAGGTTCAAAGCCCATTTTACAGAGTTTCTTACTCAATCCTTGGGTAGCAGGAAATTTCTTAAGCACCGCATGGTTTAATTTTTTAAGTCCATTACCGGCGGCTTTCATAAGTGATCCCATACCATACGACATGGCTAGGCCTACTAGCGCACCTACAATATCTGGTACATAAGGTCCGCCAACCATTACTGGAGGTCCCTTAGGAATAGGAATGGTAGAAGAACTCGGTAGGTACAAACCTAATTTGGGCTTCATTTTTTTACCAGGACTAGCTGTTAATGGCATTCCTACGTCATTACAGGTCATCACCATAAAACCTGAAGCACTAAAATAAGATCCATCTGCCGTTACTCTAGGACTTCCAAAGAAATTATTAGAGTCATGTCCAATGGTCGCCGACATCATAAACGGGCCTCCCATTGGGATATGAACTTTGGTACCCAACATTCCAGAAGTTGTACTATTTCCTCTAGGTGTTTTATTTACCATCACCTTGGCTCCAATCATTGGAACATAGTCCATAGGATCCATAATCATCCCTACAAAAGGATGGGGGATAGGCGTAGGAATAGGTCCAGCAGGTGATGGTATCATCACAATGTGGATGTCTACTCCAACAACAGGGTCCATATGTTTGTTAGCAGGCATCATAGCTTAAAACCAATTAAATAAGGATAGTTTACGTTTTTCCATTTCTTTTCTTTTGGTTTCTACATCGGCTCTCCAATGCTCACCATCGACAGTGATCATAAATTCATCAACTTTTTTACAATCTTCTGTTCGATCATTTTTATCTAAAATGTTATAATAATCGGCAGCAATAAAAGTCATACAGGTAGCTTTTAAGGTTTCAATTTCTTGCTCGCTTCCATATTGATATGCTTTTTCTACAATAGTGTTGTATTGTTCTTTGTCTTTCTTTTTAATGGCATTATAGGCAAGCCACCAGGCCATTAGCGGTTGTTGCGGATATCCATGCTCTAAAGCTGTGTCGGCTTGTTTACAAAACAACTTAGCTGCATCTTCTAGTTTTTTCTCCAGTTGTTTTGCACTGGCTTGAAAGCCATAAATTTGAATGAGTATGGCTTTGCAGGTATCGTCTCCTGCTTTCAATCCTTGTTTGGCAAGGGCAAGTGCTTTTTGTAGTAATTCTTGTATGATTTCATATTCTTTAAATTCAAAAAGCATTCCTGCATATACCACATGTGCTGTTGCAAAGAAACTTTTGAGTCCAGAACGCTGTGCTGCTTCGATTGCTTTTTTACCCCAAAGGTGTAAGTTGTCTCTACTATTGTTTGAAACAGCTTTAGACATTTTGGCCACACATTTTCTAAACTGAACTTCAGGCTTATTAGGATCTCCAGCAGTCGCAATTTTAGAAACGGCTCCATCTAAATCTAAGGGTACAGATAATGATTTGCCAGCTGCATCTATTTTTTTCATACTTTGGTCTAAGTAGCGTTCATCTGCAAAGTCGAATACCATAAAACGTACATGTTCTGATAATCCTAACCCTATCATTGTTTCTAGCCAAATACCATAGTCTTTAGGATCTTCAACACTATACGGAAACAATGTTAATGTTAACACACGATCCTTTTCTGGTAATTGTTGCTGAAATGTTTGTAGCATTTCTATGAGTAAGGTATTATTTTGATGGGTGTCTTCGGAAATTTTAGTAGCATAGCCATCTGCATCCCATGTAAAATTTGGATGCGCTTCTTGATAAGCTTCTACAGATTGTGTGTCTTTTTTATAGGTGGCTATCCAATTTTCGATGAGTGCCTTGCTATGATTTTTTTTGGATGTAAAGGGTGTCAATAACACAAGCACCATGTCTGGAAGACTCCCGTGTTCTGTAGATTCTAATCGTAAAAACCCTTCATAGAGTCTGGCTTGTTCTGGAATAATAAGCCATCGTGCTAGTTTGAGATTTGGGTAGGGGGTAACCTCTGTATTCCATTTGTGTTGGATTTGTGTTACAAGTTGCGCAATGGGATTGTGTTCATTACTCATTACACGTTCTAATTTAGGTTTACAATACCACCTTTAACATTGGTCATACCTGTACCATTAATATCTACCATGGGTGCTTCTAAACTAGCCTTTGCTGTTCCCTTTATATCCACACCAATTTTTGCACTTATCGCAGCATTGGTGCCAGCTGTTATTTTGTAATCTGTCCCAGAAGTATTTTCTAGTTTTTGTCCAGCATTAGACTCCATATTAGAACCAGCACTTAGTTTTAAATTACCTCCAGCATTTATTTCTATATCAGCTCCTGCAGAAAGTGAAATGTTATTTCCAGCAGTGATCGTTATGTCTTTATCTTCTGTGTTGATAAGAATAGAATTTCCTTCTTTATCTTTTATAGTAATACTTTCACTCCCTCCTTCATCATTAAATTCAATAACACTACCGCCTTTTGTTTTAATTGTTTTAATGTAATTGTCTTTAGCTCCAGCAGAGGGTTTTTGATTTTTATGATATAAGGAACCTATAACATAAGGGCATTCTGCATTCCCGCCTTCAAAATCTACGAGGACTTGGTCCTCTATTTCGGGGAAGAATTGAATTCCTTGATCGCTACCTGCATGTGGTACTAAAAGGCGTATCCATGGGGTTACATCATTATTTTTTTTCTGCCATGCAAACTGAACTTTTAAACGACCTAAACCTTTTGGATCATGATTATCTGTTACAATGGCTATTTGACTATTTGATAAAGGAAAAGCGTTTATGTTAGTCAAAGGATATCGGTCTATATCTCCCGATATACCTTTAAAGCGGTTGACATATCCTCCAGAATATGATACTGTATGTATGGCTTCAGTAATTCTATATTTTTCACCCTCAATAACAGCTATAGTTCCAATGGTAGCACTTGCATTTGTAGCTAATGCTTCTATTTGAACTTGATTAACAGTAATAGCCTCGTTTTGGGCTTTTGCCAAAGAATCTATGATCTTTTTTGTGTTTTTAATTTGATTGCTATTTATCCATACATTATTCTCGTTAGAGAAAATATCGTCTCCTGCTTTATCAGTTTTTAAACCTTTTCCTTTTAACTTCGTAATTTTAACTTTTTGTGTTTCTTCTATTTCATCTTCTAAATAGTTGTTATTAAAGTAATTGAAGTTTTTTGTATTTGGAATAAAATTTACTTTATAGTCAATTAAGTCAAAATTGAAAACTAAATCAACTTCATTAGTACCTGGTTTTCCAAAATATAAAGTATCCTCATTAAAGTATAGCCATTCTCCATATTGGGCAGCTAATCTTTGCACAAACTCGTATGAGCTCTCATTATGCTGTACTACATATTCTAACTTTTCTTTAAAGTTCGGGCTTATGTTAGTTTTTAGACCAGGACCAAAAATTGTATTTCTTACAATATCTTGTAAAGTCTTGTCAGTAAAACTTCGATAATCTGGTCCATCATTTGTAACCACTTCACTACTTTTTGCTGTAAAAACAATATTGTTTCCAATTTCTGTATTTTCACCTCTTACAATAGCGTATTCTGTAATAATCCCAGAGAATTTTAATTCTTCTGCTTCTTTTCCTCGAACAGAAGTAACTATTTCAATAGAAATTTTTGAGCCTAAATAACTTTGACTAAATTTTCCAGGTTCATCTATGGGTTCAGGTCCTTCAAATATTGCCATAGGAAAATGTACTTCAAGTACATTGTGGGTATGAATGCTTTGCGTGAGTTTTAGGTGTAAAAACCCTTCAACTTCTTTACCATCTATGAGTATGGTTGTTTGAGTGAGTATGGCCATGACTTACATTTTATTGGAACTGTTTTGAGACCCACATTTCTGTATGTGAGGCGTCATTCAATTCGATGACTCTGGCAGATATTGATATTTGAGTTTTCATTGCGATATCATTTTCTGCATCAAAAGTTTCTTTATATTCTACACATACGGCATCATCAAAAAGAAGTGTTTTGTTACTAGACATAACATCTCTTTTATAGAACACAATTTTCCCTTTTTTAAATTCATGTGGATTTAGCATCCAATGTACAAGGTTGGTGTTGTTCGTAGACTCTACCATTACGTTAATAAGTCCGCTACGCGGATTTTCTATGGCACGACCACTATAGTCTACTTTTTGCGAGAATTCGTACGTACAGAAGAGTACATTAAATTCATCGTCTTCGATCTGTAATTTTGCTAAAAAAGACATAGTATTTAGGTATGAAGTTAAAACTACTTCAAGCCAATCAAGGGAACGATAGAATCGCCCCCTTAACTGCATGAATTATGTTAGATGAATTGGGAGTTATACCCAGTCATTCACGTGTTCTCCGTTACCTATTCCTATAGATTTTGCAGATATTACAAAAGATTCATTCATAGGGTTTTGTCCTGTAGAATCAAACCCTTCTTGGTATTTCACCATGTAACCTTCTGTAAATTTAAGTTCTTTAGAAGTTGCGTCTGTATCTCTTTTTAGAAATACGATAGAACCATCTCTACGTTCGAAGTTGTTGAACATCCAGTCTGACAGACTTGTGTCTGCTGTAGATTCTACAACTAATTTAATTTTCCCACCTCTTGTGATAGAAGATGGTCTTCCTGTTGCATCAGTTTCTTGATGTAATTCGTAATAGCAGCTCAATACATTGTATTCGTTTCCGCTTACTTTTAATTTTGCTTTAAAAGACATAATAATTTAGTTTTAATTAGTAATAAAAAGATATTTAAATAAAAAGATATATATATAAGTACTAAATGTAATGAAGCAAAATTTACTAAAAAAGGAATCTTGTAATTAATTTATAATGAATGGATTAACTGCTTTTTTGATAGGTGAAGTGTGTATGAAAACTAGATTTTTAGAAGTGAGTGTAAGTTGTTTTTTACAAAATAAGTAGTGATTTTTTACGAAAAACAACTGAAATCAATTGCATTTAAAGCTTTTTTCAGGCAGAAAACGCTAATTGTCTGGTTTTCAATATTTTTTTTGATTCGCAAGTATAGGATGTTTTAAAATTTCCGAAGCAAGAAAAACGCTGCATATGTTATCCATAACAAAAGTTAAGGAGTCACTTGTAAGATTAAAAAAGTGTAGGGCTTAGAGAACGATGATACCTATATAGGTATGTTAGGAATTCACCACACGTCTGCATATAATAACGTCGTCTTCTTTAATGGCATTTGCTGCTACTGTGTGCGAAAAGTTGATATGTTTAATGCCTTGGTACCATTTTGGTTTTACATGAAACACCCAGCCTGATGGTTGCTGTGTTTGGGCATCTACAATTTCGATTTCTCCTTCGGGATGCCTATCATTATAATCTAGTATAAAGAAGTAAAATAGCTTGCCAAATTCCATAGACTGAGGTGCCTTTATCTTGAAATTGGTGATATCGCTTTGCTCTTCTTTTTTCTGAAACTCGAAACTGATTACTTTTGGGTTCGCCAACTCATCTTTGGTAGGGTCCTTAATGTCTTTGCCAATAGGGAAGTGCCAAGTTTCAAATATTTTTACAGGAATTTGCATGGCAAACTCATATAGCTTGTAGAATACAGTTGGAATAATAAACCAAAGCACCGATCCCATAAAAATGTAACTGAAAGGTGACTTGAATTGGTTCACCACATTAGTGAAAGCGATAAGGCCTAAAACACAATACGCTATGGTAAAGAGAAATTCTGAAAAGAAATCTGAGGGTTCATCAGATAAGGAAGGGAAATATTTTCTTAAGATATATAGGTGTAGTATTCCTAATAAGAAGAACAATGCTTGAAATCCGTAGAAGCTATTGATAGGCGTGTCATTAAGAACTTTACTTGAACTTAATAATGCAGTTCCGGCAAAGGTAGCCAATACAAAAAGGGCATAGATAATTGCCTTCTTTTTGTTTTTCTTTAAAAGTTTACGCAATTTGGTAACAAGAGCCATGAGTATAGAGCTCACTATAAGTAAGCCGATACTTATTTTAAAAACCTCTCCATTTGCAATATTGCCTATAGATCCCATTAGGTATTAAATTTGTGTAGAAATTCCCATAATTGGCGCATATTCTTTGTCCAATAGAAATCCTTCTTCGTTAGTTACTATAAATGTAGTAATTACATCAATTTCAAGAGGTACAAAATACTCATAAAAAACTGTAATAAATTTTTGCACCCCATCTTTTTTTAAATAATTGTCAATTTCATGCTTAGAAATAGGGCCAATAGATACATGTAGTTTAGGATAGTAAATAGTGTTGTGTTTACTTTCTAAAATCATATCTACACCTAGTGTATTTTCAATACTCTTATCTTTGTTTGTGGCTATGAGTTGCTTATTATCATAGGTCTCAGTAAATTGAACTGGAACCTGGATAATTTCTTCTAAGCATCTTCTAGTTAACTCAAAGTCACCAGAAATTTTATAACTATAGGGGAGAAGTTTAATTAATTTAACTTTAAAATCTTCAGGTATTTTTTTCTCAATATCCCAAAATTCTTCTAAAAAAGAATCATTGAGGGCATAGAAATCATCTAATAAATTTCGTTCGTTTTTTTCTATTTGTACTCGTTGGTAAAAAAATTCATTTTCTACAGGAGCAAAAAACGCTCTTGCATCTTTTTCTTCTTCTTGAAATTTCTTTCTTCTAGAAAGATAGGCATCTGCATTTTCATTTGCTTTAGGAATATGAAAAACACCTTCTGGTAAGGTGTCATAGATTCCATTTCTAGAAAGGTTAATGGTAATTTTATTTTCATTAACGAGCCCATCCACCTCTAAAATATCTCTTCTGTAGGGTCTGGAAAAAGTACTGTTATTTTGTATAATAAAATCCTTTTCAGTGACATCGGCACGTTGTTGTATTTCTGAAATGACAACTTCAGCCTTTATATTGTCATATAAGGCATCTAGTTCTTGTAATAAGGATTCAAAAATTTGTGCTTCCAAGGATTCTTAATTGTTATTAATTCTTCTTCCTGCAGAAACAAATCTGCTTGTCCAAAACCCTTCAGATAGATTACTGATTTTCACTCCAGAAACTCCGCTAGTTCCTCTTCGAGAAGTAGCATTTATAAACATGTTGTTTCCAAGGTAAATACCAACATGCCCAATTTTTTCAAAACCATCGGTAACGCTTTTGAAGAATAGTAAGTCTCCTTCTTGTAAAAATTCTTTTCCTTTAAACTTGTCTGTGTACTTAGACATGAATTGTTTTTCTGCAGTACGTTCTATGTACATTCCGTATACAGAGGTAAATAGACGTTGCGCAAAAGAAGAACAATCGATTCCTTCTTTGTTTGCGCCTCCCATTTTGTAGGTGGTTCCCATCCATTCATCAATAAATTGGTATAGAGGAATATTGGTTATTTCTTCAGGAGTTACACCAATGAGGGCAGCATATTTAATTTGAATCGGTAATACTTCGTCTACTTGTGGTGTTTCAACGGTTAAATTTACAGGTGTTTCAGTAGCAACTTCAGTTGTTTCTGTTTCGTCATAACTCACATCAATATCCTTACTGTTCTTGCGGGCTCTCTTTTTTTCCTTGGCGATTCTTTTTTCTTCTTTCTCTCTCTTTTTTCTAGCTTCTTTAAGTCTGTCCTCCTCAGCTTCTTCTTTTTCTTTAGCTTCTTTTTCTCTGGCTTTTCTTAATTTTTTTCTTCGTTTTTTTTCATCCTTCGTCATTTCCAAACCAACGTTGTCTACAGTTACTTTTTGTCCATCAGTTACGTCAATTAAGAAATATTTGTCTTCGTATCCTTTCTTGGTAATGATAACAACTTGTTCTCCTTTGGGAAGCTTTTTTACAAAGGTAAACTTCCCTTCTTCGTCAGAGGTTTGAAACAATTTTGTGCCATCTATCGTAACAATAGCATTGCTCATTTTGTCTTTAGATTCTTCATCAATGATGGTGCCCTCAAAAGTCTGAGAAATTCCGAAAGCGGGAAGAAGAAGTATGCTAAGTATGTATAGGATATTTTTCATAACGAAAACATTAATAGGTATTATAATTCTTTGTGTTTTAAAGTATTGGAACATAAAGATAGTAATTTAGAAAAAGTAGCGGCTCAGAACTCGATGAAATCAACAAATATTAGGCAAGAGGTAAATAATTATGTTTAATGGTTAATATTACTATATTTGATAAGGTTAAAACACTTGAAAAACAATACGTAAGAAATTTCTTATACCGGTATTGATACCATTGTAGCACATTTATTCATGAAAGATAATAAGTATTATACACTTCCATTACAGGCAAAAAATTTGGTCTCGGGAAGAGCACATGAAACCTGTACTATTAATGAATCTATTGCGCATCACATTCACCTCGTTAATACCTCTTATTTTGGTGAATGTACGTTCGATGAAGACTTCGGATGTTCTATTTGGATTATCGATTTTGATAATTTAAAAAGTACCAATAGATTAAAAGGTTTTATCGTAGAAAGTCTAGAAGAATCCCTGCAGCGAATTGAAAAGCGCCTGACTAATATAAGGGTAGAAGTAAAAGTAAAACAAGAAGAGCTTTTTGGAATGGAAAGTTCAAACCGAATAAAGAAAAAAGTTGATATTTCAGTAAAAGCAATTGTAAAGAAAACTAACGAAGCTTTTAATTATGTAGAGTATTTCTATATAGGACCATTATCGTATTAAGAATGAGAGCAGACACTAAAGAGCAAATTAAAAATAGGATGATCAAAAAGGCAGCTTCCATGTGGGGAGTGCCTGCCAATGAAATTGAAATGTCATTTGATCCTGTAGTAGCACTATTAATTGCTGCTTGTGCTTCTGAAATGGAAAAAATCTCTAATGAGATACATCAATCCCAAACACGAATTACTGAAAAGTTAATTCAGTTGATGACTCCTGAAACGGTTACAGGGCCAAAACCCGCTCATGGAATTTTAAAAGCTTTCCCAACAGATGACACTGCTAGATTGAAAGAAGAATTTATGTTCTTGTTTAGAAAAACAGTAGCAAATGATAAAACTTCTGTAAAATACAAGGATGTGTATTTCTCAGCTGCGCAAGAGGCAAAATTAATTGAAGCTGAGATTGTTCATGTCGCTTGTGGAAATAGTATCTATGGCTTTGATGAAATCAAACAAAAAGAGCTGCTTTTTGAACATAAAAATGAAAGTGTACTTCCTTCCTCTACAGTCTATTTAGGTATTTCAAGTGCTCAGAAAGAGCTTTCGTTAAAGGATATTTCAGTATATTTTGAACTACTTGATATCGATAATAAAGAACTTTTTTACCACCATTTACGAAATGCAACATGGAGTTTTGAGGGTCAAAAAATTACTAGTATTGCGGGCTATTTTAATAGTGAAGATGAAAATACAACCAATATGAATCGTATTTTTAAAACTGTTTCTAATAAAGCTACCATTACAAGTCAAGAAGTGATTAATAATTACAGGAAACATTTTATTACATTAACCCCTTCAAAAAAACAAGCTCTAGTAGCTTCATCTTTTGGAGAATTAAACGATTTTATTAGTTCAAACAAAATAAAAGTAGGGGCCGATGTGCGTTGGATTAAAATTGAGTTTCCTAGAATTTTACCTAACAATATTCTTCAAAAATGTTATGTCTCTTTAAATTCTTTCCCAGTAATTAATAGAGAATTGCATACATCGTCGTATGCGATGAAAGAGTATATCAACATTTTGCCGATAAAAACAGAGGAGTTGTTTTTTGATATTCAATCTATAAGCAATACGAATGGTAAGGAATACCATGCAAGGAGTAAAGACAATTCAAATTTAGACAAAGGAACCTTTGTGTTAAGAAATGATAATGTAGGAAAGCTAGACCAAAGAAAAGCTCGAGAATATGTCATTCATTTAATAGAGTTATTAAAAGACGAAAGTGCTTCGTTTTCTTTTTTGAATAACGATTTCTTAAACTCAAATCTCAAAGGCTTAAACCAATTATTGGCAATGCTTGAAAAGAAAGTGTCAGAAAGCAAACAGGATACAACACAAACAAATTATGTGTTCTTAGCTCCTTACACACCTAAAGAGAATATTGTATTAGAATATTGGACCACCCATGGTGATATAGCAAACAACATTAAAATGGGGAGTATGCTTTCTTGTTACAAAGGAATTGGAATTGCATCTTCGGGTAATTATCTCATTACAACTACCCATGGTGGTAAAAATGATTTAAGCATGAAAGAACGCCTTGGTTCGTATCGAAGGTCGCTTTTGTCAAGAGATCGAGTGGTGACCAAACAAGATGTGATTTCGTTGTGTAAAGAAATGTATGGTGAAAAAATATCTCGTGTTGATGTAAAAAAAGGCTTTAGTTCTGGTATTGGGGTCCATGAAGGAATTGTACAATGTATACACATAGACTTGTTTCCAAACACAGCTATGGAAACAAAAACTGAAGAATGGGAATCTTTAAATAATAATTTGCTTTTGTATCTCAAAAAAAATTCGACAAATGTGTTCCCTTATAAAATAAAAATAGTAATTTAAACTTCCGTAAAACCCTCGCTATGAGTGCAAATAAAAATTTTTCGAATCATCTTGACAGATCTGTAGTATTGCTGTTTCTTGCATTCTTTTTAGTTTCTGCAGGAACGGTCACTTATCAATATATCAATCAAATTCCATGTAACGAAGTGCTTTTTTCTATGGATGCTAAAGAGTATCGTGTAGGAGAAATGATAAAATTTAAAGACGATAGCCCGAGTGCCGAAACATGGGAATGGGAGTTTGGTGATAGTACAGAAATAGCTGTCGTTAAAAATCCATTACACATTTTTGACAAGGAAGGGGAATATAAAGTGAAACTAAAAATAAACAACGCTTGTGAGCGCATTGAGACAGTGATTATTAAAGAGAAACTTAAACTAGTAGACTCTACCAAATTTCCCATCTTCGAACTTCCTAATAAGATACGTGTCGGACAAGTACTTCGCGTGAAAGATGAAACAGACAATGCTTCCACCTGGGAATGGCGCTTTGGGGAAACCTCAAAGATAGATGCTGATACCAAAAGAGCAGAATATGTTTTTGAAGAGGCAGGTCTTAAAACTGTTTCTTTGGTTGTTAATGGAGATGTCACCTATGTAACCAAAAAGAAGATAGAAGTAACTCCAAGACCAGAAGACAAACAAGAAATTATTGCTATAGAGCAACCTAAGAGAGAGAAAAGCTGGAATATTAAAGATGCACCAACCATTAGTGATGCTCCTAAAAGTGCTAGTCAAGGTTCTAACATAAAACCTAAGTCGGTACCTTATATTAGTGAAAAGGAATTTTCTCGTAAGATCTTATTGGTGTCTAACGAAAAATTAAACGCTAAAGCTTTTACTGAGTTTTTCTGTGGCGACATAAACAAGAATATTGTCGTGAATGGTAAGAATACCACATTCTTAGTTTTTTGTGAAAAAATTGAAGGAAAAAAGATAAAATTGAAAGAACTAAATCTCTTTAGAGATAAAGGTTCTAACTGTATTAAGAATGTAACCGTTGATTATAAAAAATCGGGTTGGTTTTAATAGAAACAATATACTATGGATTTGAATAATAAGCATAGAGTGAATTGGATAGATGGAATGAAGATCAACAAAGATCATTTCATCGAGATGGAGCATGCACTGGTATCTCATGTAAATCAGAGTGAACAAAAAGATATTTCTCCAAACAACTTTGGTCTGCTACCCGATTATACAGAACAAGGAAGTTCTATAGATATCACCATGTCGGTAGATGGTCAAGATACTGTTTCTGTGGTCTTAAATAGATGCAGAGCGATTACGCTAGGAGGGTATCAAATTGATATTAATGAAAAGACAAAAGCGCTTTTGGAACATTCGGGGTATATTCTAAAACAAGAATACGCTATCGATAAAGAAGATCAAGAGTGGCATGTTGTGCTCACTGTGAATCCTTATGTTAGGATTCCTGTAGGAGATGCAAACCCTGAAGAAGAGCCACCAAGACATCCTTATGTGTTACCCGAATATAAACTTGATGTATTGCCCAAAAGTGAAACGTCTTCTCACGAAATGGGACGTCATCACATTAGTGTTGGAAAAATTATTTTGGAAGATGGAAAACCAACCATAGATCCAGATTTTATTCCTCCCTCTAGATCGGTGCAAAGCCATCCAGACTTGAAATTCACATACAATGGTATTGGTACTTTTCTAAACCAGATGGAAGCATATGCCATGCACATCATTCAAAAAATACATCAAAAAAAGCAAACCAATGAACTTGCCGTAATGGCCTTGCATTTGGCTGAGCAAACACAGCGTCATTTAAATGGTGTCATCACAGATTTTAGATACATTGATCGCTATGCACCTCCTGTAAAAATGATTTCAAGAGTCGTAAATTTAGGTCGCGTCGTAAAAAGCAGTCTAGATGTATATGCTGGGACAGGGAAAGAAGATTTTCTAAACTACCTAACAGATTGGTGTGACCTCAATCAAGGTGCCTTCGAAAATGTATTGGTAGCAACCATCGAAATGGAATATACCCATACAGATATCAATGCCGCACTGTTGCAAACATCTTCTTTTACAAAATTGATGCTCTCTTTATTTAAGAAATTGAATGAGCTAGACTTTATAGGTAAAAAAGCAGAGTCTGGTATTTTTGTTAAGGAAGAAGTAGTAGATAATACCGAAGTGAAAAGCAGACGAAGCTTTTTACTTGATTAATTCTGAAATTTTAAAACTCACAATAATTTAAATTAATACCACCAAATTATGAAACCAAAGAATAGTAAAGATAGACAGTCTAGTTTCTTAAAATTTTTAGGGCTATTTATCCTAACTGCAGGAATGATCGTAGCAGCAGTATACTTTAATTTTAAGGTGCCAGCCAAAGAAAATGACTTATTACGTCAACAAACAAAAGTGGTTGAAGAAGAAATGGCGTTTCAAAGTAACTTCTTCACTGATATGCAAAAAGTAAAATCCATGATTGATTCACTAGATGTTCCTGGTGCTCAAATAGACTATGAATCTAATTTGATTAGTAGTAAATTGGTAGAGATGCAAAAATCATTACCAACAAAAGATTCTACCTATTTGTATGATATGCATATGTCTATTGTAGAAACCTATGTGGAGTTAATGGATAATAAACAAAAACTACGCTCTTTAAGCGACGCAGAAGGTACTATTGAAGAATACAAAACAGCTCTAAAGGATTGTAATACTTATTTAAAACAAGCTGAGCGCGAATTGCGTATTAAATAATGAATGTATTTTCTAGTATGTATTAGAAAGCAACAAGTAAAAAGTCGAGATACTATCTCGACTTTTTTTTGTTATTGTTTCTCAGCTATCACTTCTATCATCAAAGGGCAACAAAGTGTTGCGCCTGGAGTGTTTTCTAATGCAGTGAATTCTTGTAAGGCTTCGGTTACTTCCAGTTCGGTAAGATAACCTGTGGTTACTAATCTAGGAAAATAACTATAATAAAAGGTTTTAGGCCATTGCCAGGAAAGTTGGTCTGCTGTGGCCATTTTTAACATGGGTCTAGTGTGCGTAACTTTCATTCCCAATTCTTGATAGAGTTTTGGAAGCTCACTTCCAATATTAATGTCTCCTTGTGAATCTTCAAAGCTCTTGAAAGCTGCTTTTATAGCGACATCTAATTTAGGTTTGTGTGGCTGTGTTTGATGTGTGGTCCAATCGTAATATTCATGAATGACCATTTTGCCACCTGGCTTTAGTGCTTGATATACTTTCTGTAAAATTTCTTTTGGATTGGGAAGCCATGCCAACGCCCAACGACAATACATACCATCTAGACTATTAGGGACTAATTCCATATCATTAAAATTTGCAACAATGCCTTTGATAGGGAGTTGATGTAACTCGGTTACTTTTTGAAGGTGCGCAATGTAGGCTTCAGATAAATCAACGCTGATAACCTTTCCTGTATCGCCTACTATATACGCTAGTTCCTGACTACAAAAACCTGGTCCGCTGCCTAAATCAAGTATTGTTTGTCCTGCTCTAAAGTTGGCAAGGTTCCATCCCTGTTGGGCTTCTGAAGCCCAAACTTGATGTTGTACACCCAAACGATGTAACTCTTGTGTGTCTGTGCCCAGGATGTATGCATTGTCTTCTTTCATTTGATTCGATTTCAGTAGCCTTAAAATTAGTTAAAAATGATAAAACAATCCTGTCGAGAAAATAACGTAGTGCATTTTAATAGAAAGATTGTAGGTTTAGGATATTTCCAAAGCATCTTTTAACAAGATTTTATGAGCATTCATAGACGGTAAAAAGTACTTTTAACGCTTAGATTTAAAAAAAATCAACCCATGAAAAAAAGAATTTTAAGAGCGCCTTTACTTGCGGTAATGGCTGTATTTGTTTTAGTAGCGTCTTGTAATGACGGGAATCCATCATCTACAGATAGCGCAAAGCTTTCTGTAGAATTTGAAAAGTATGAACTTGCCAATGGCCTTGATGTGATTTTGCATCAGGATAAAAGTGATCCTATTGTCTCTTTAGCAGTACAATATGGTGTTGGTTCTAACAGAGAAAAAACTGGCCGTACTGGATTTGCTCACTTGTTCGAGCACATGTTATTTCAAGAGTCTGAAAATGTGCCACAAGATCAATTCTTTAAAAAGATTCAAGATGCAGGAGGAACTTTAAATGGTGGAACCTGGAAAGATGGTACCATCTATTATGAGACGGTTCCTAACAATGCTATGGAGATGATGATGTGGTTAGAAAGTGATCGTATGGGATGGTTTATCAATACCGTAACAGAATCTGCTTTTGCAAACCAACAAGAAGTAGTGCAAAATGAAAAGCGCCAACGTGTAGACAACAATCCTTACGGACATACAAGTTGGGTAATTGATAAAGCTATCTACCCAGAGGGACACCCATACAACTGGCAAGTTATCGGAGAGCTAGTTGATTTACAAAATGCTACCGTAGCAGATGTACGTGAGTTTTACGAAAAATTTTATGGCCCAAATAATGCAACCCTAGTATTGGTTGGAGATTTTGAGACTGAGGAAGCAAAAGCCATGATCGAAAAGTATTTTGGTGAAGTAAAAAGAGGGCAAGAGGTTCCTAAGCTAAAACCTCAGCCAGTTACTTTAGCTGAAACAAAAAGATTGTACCATGAAGATAATTTTGCAACAACTGCACAATTAAATATGGTTTGGCCTACAGTAGAGCAATATACAGATGATGCGTACGCTCTAAACTTTCTTGGAGAACTATTTTCTCGTGGAAAGAATGCACCATTATACAGAGTGTTAGAAAAAGAAAAAGAATTGTCATCTAGCTACTATTCATATAATGGTTCTGCAGAATTAGCAGGAGTATTTAGAGTTTCTGTAACAGCAAACGATGGAAAAAGTTTGAAAGATGTGGAGGCTGGAGTTAATGAGGCCTTTGCATTGTTCGAAAAAGAAGGCATTACCGATAGAGATATCGCTAGAGTAAAAGCAGGATTAGAAACTGGTTTTTACAATGGCATTAGTAGTGTGCAAGGAAAAGCATTCCAATTAGCAAGTTATAACGTATTTGCGGGTACTCCAAGTTTTATTGAGACCGACATAGAAAACATTCAAAAGGTTACCAAAGAAGATGTAATGCGTGTGTACAACAAATACATCAAAGACAAGCCATTTGTTTTGACAAGCTTTGTACCTAAAGGAAAAACAGAATTGCTTGCAGAGAACTGTATCAAAGCAGAAGTAGTAGAAGAGAAGATTGTGGAGAATGTTCAAAAAGAAACTATAGAGGAAAGTAACGAAGAAGTTGCAAAGACACCTTCAGTGTTTGATCGTTCTATAGAACCGGGTCAAGGGGAAGCGCCTGCACTTAAGGTGCCAGAAAGTTGGACAAGCGAGTTGGCAAATGGAATGAAAGTATATGGTATTGAGCAAAATGAAATTCCAACTGTAAACTTCAATATTGTTATTGAAGGAGGACACTTGCTAGATAGTATGGATAAAAATGGTGTTGCCAACCTAATGACAGACATCATGATGGAAGGTACCGCTAACAAGACACCACAAGAGCTTGAAGAAGAAATTGAAATGTTAGGAGCTAACATTAACATGTACACTACTAGAGAATCTATTGTAATTCAGGTAAACACTTTAGTGCGTAACTACGAAGCAACTTTAGCTCTAGTAGAAGAGGTACTTACACAACCACGTTGGGATCTAGAAGAGTTTGGACGTATTAAAACGGCAACTATAAATCAAGTAAAAAGATCTGCAGCGAATCCAAATGCAGTTGCGGGACGTGTCTTTAATAAACTGATGTACGGAGAAGATCATATCTTCGCATACCCAACATCAGGAACTGTAGAGTCTATAGAAGCGATTAGCATGGAAGATATCAAAGCATTTTATGCAAAGAACTTTTCTCCATCTATCTCAAGATTCCACATCGTAGGTAAGATAGATCAAAGCAAAGCATTGGCAGGTTTAAAAAGTCTTGAGGCTAATTGGGCTGCAAAAGAGGTGCGTATTCCAGAATACCCAATAGCAGATGCACGAGATAAGTCTTCTGTATATTTTGTAGACATTCCTGGAGCAAAGCAATCTGTAATTCAAATAGGTAACATTGCAATGGCTAGAAGTGATAAGGATTTCTATCCAGCAGAGGTAATGAACTACGCCTTGGGAGGTGCTTTTAATGGTGTTGTAAACAGAATTTTACGTGAAGAAAAAGGATACACTTACGGAGCACGTACGAGTTTTGGAGGTAGTAAAATACCAGGAACTTTTAGAGCTTCTTCTAGTGTAAGAACTAATACCACAGGTGAGTCTGTTGAAATTTTTAGAGATGAAATTAACAAGTACAAAGAAGGTATTTCACAAGAAGACCTAGACTTCACTAAAAATGCCTTGATAAAATCGAATGCGCGTCGTTTTGAAACGCAGTTTGCTTTACTAGGGATGTTACAAGAAATGAGTACTTATGGTTTAGATCCCAACTATATTGAAGGAGAAGAGGCTATTGTTCGTAATATGACCTTAGAACGCCACAAAGAATTGGCAAACAAATATCTTGATCCATCAAAGATGGCGTATTTGGTTGTAGGTGATGCAGAGAGTCAGTACACACAGTTTAAAGACATGGGCTTCGATGAGGTACTATTACTAGACAAAGAAGGAGAAGAAGTGAAACTTGAAGAGGTGAAGCAGTAGTTTCCTTCTATTATAAAATAGTAAAAGAGTCTTGATTATTTCAAGGCTCTTTTTTTATTCTGAAATTTTATAGGGTAGAAAGAGGTATTCTTTTTATTTCGAAAAAGGCAGCTTTTAAAAAATCGTAATTCCACTTTTAAGTCTCCCTTTGACCGCGTGCGCTAAAGCTATAGCGGTGGCGCAAGGGAGATTTAGAGGAATGTTCAGCCCGAGTATAAATAGCAGTAAATTATTCTAGATATTATCACTATTTTTAAAGCAAACATTCTCAATGAAACGATTCCCACTCTTTTTATTCGCATTAACAACGTTAATAGGCTGCAATCAAAAAACAACAAAAGAAGCCTCGACCACTAACATTTCCGACCACGTGTCGCCTGAAGCTTTAGCGGAGGCACAAGAAAAAATAGCCACAACAACGTTTAAAGCGCCTTCTTTTACTATTAAAGAAGCAAACGCATTGCTAGAATTACCCTTGCATTGTGCAGAAACAGAATACCCTAACAAATTAGGGCAAACCATTGCAGGGAAAGGAGATTTACAAGAACCAGCTACATTGCATCCTATTTTTTATGGTTGTTTTGATTGGCACAGTGCGGTACATGGGTATTGGTCAATGGTAACTCTTCTAGATCGGTTTCCCGAAATGGAGAAAGCCCAAGAAGCATTGGCTATTTTAGACCGTAACATCACCCCAGAAAAGGTGGCAATAGAGCTTGAATATTTTAATAAACCCATCAATAAGTCGTATGAGCGCACCTATGGTTGGGCGTGGCTTTTAAAATTGGCAGCGGCTTTGCATACATGGGACCATCCTGATGCAGCGCGATATGTTAAAACCTTAGCACCGCTTACCAATAAAATTGTAGAAAACTATACGGCCTTCTTACCTAAATTGGTATATCCTATAAGAGTAGGAGAACATACTAACACGGCATTCGGTTTATCTTTTGCTTATGATTATGCCGTTACTACAGATAATACTGCACTTGCGACCCTTATCAAAGAAAAAACAATAGCATTTTATCAAAAGGATGCTGGGTGTCCTATATCCTGGGAGCCAAGCGGATATGATTTCTTGTCGCCTTGTCTAGAAGAGCTTGATATGATGCGTCGCGTCTTAACCGAACAAGAGTTTGATGCTTGGGTCATGCAATTTATGCCAGAACTTAAAAACAACAACTACTCTTTAGCGGTTGGAAAGGTAAGTGATAGAACCGATGGAAAACTTGTGCACCTCGACGGACTCAATTTTAGCCGTGCCTGGGTCTTGTATGGGTTGGCAAATCAATATCCCAATTACGCCCACTTAAAAAACGTGGCACATGAGCACGTGGCGTATTCGTATCCTAATTTAGTAGGCGATAGTTATGAAGGCGGCCATTGGTTAGGAAGTTTTGCTATTTACGCACTAACACAATACCAATAGCCTTGAAAAATCCATTGAAGAATATCGGTCCTGGTACTCTCGTTGCAGCAGCCTTTATTGGCCCTGGAACCGTTACCGTTTGTACACTAGCTGGAGTGCAATACAGTTTTACCTTGTTGTGGGCAATGGCACTTTCTATTGTGGCAACGATTGTTTTACAAGAAATGGCAGCTAGGTTAGGTTTGGTTTCTGGTAACGGTCTGGCAGCTGTAGTAAAAGAACAAATTAAGAACCCGATACTTAGAACAGGGGCGATTGTTTTAATGCTTTCGGCTATATTAATTGGTAATGCAGCTTATGAAGCTGGTAATATAAGCGGTGGTGTCCTTGGTCTTGAAACCTTGTTTTATAAACTTAGCATAGACAGAAGTAGTGGTGCAATTAATCTGTGGAGTGTCTTGATTGGTGCTATTGCATTTGTTTTGTTGTACCTCGGAAATTATAAAATCATAGAAAAAGCATTAGTTGCCTTGGTTTTGTTAATGAGTGTTTCTTTTATAGTTGCTGCAGTTGTAACAGCGCCAAACCTACTTGAAGTGCTTAAAGGAATGTTTGTGCCTAGCATGCCAGAGGAAAGTATACTTACTATCATAGCATTAGTAGGAACAACGGTAGTGCCCTATAACTTGTTTCTACATGCATCTCTTGTTCAAGAAAAATGGAACGGTGAATCACATTTAAAAACCGCAAGAAAAGATTTATATATATCAATAATCTTAGGAGGATTGGTATCTATGGCAATCATTATTTGTGCAGCTGCAGTACAGCAAACCGAAATTAAAAACGCCGCAGATCTTGCCCTAGGTTTAGAACCCTTATTTGGCAGCTACGCAAAATATTTATTGAGTTTGGGACTTTTTGCAGCTGGAATTACATCTGCCATTACCGCACCCTTGGCTGCAGCGTATGTTGCTAAAGGATGTTTTAATTGGGACATAGGCTTAAAAGATGCCAAATTCAGAGCGGTTTGGATGTTGATTTTGATATTAGGTGTTGTTTTTTCATCGATAGGTTTTAGTTCGATAGAGATTATACGTTTTGCGCAAGTGGCTAATGGATTGTTATTGCCTATCATCGCAGGATTTTTATTGTGGGTAGTAAATAGAAAAGTAGTGCTAGGTGCCTACATCAATACCAAAACTCAAAATGTGCTTGGGGCGCTTATTTTAATCACGACCATTATCCTTGGCACAAGAACACTCTTAAAAGTTTTTGGATATTTATAATGAAACCTATTGTCATTGACATAAACGCAGATTTAGGCGAGGGGACAGGCAATGATGCTTTACTTATGCCTATGTTGTCTACTTGTTCTATTGCTTGTGGAGGTCACTTCGGAAATGTTAGTACCATGACCACTGCTATTAGGTTGGCGAAAAAACATGGCGTAGCTGTTGGGGCACATCCGTCATTTCCAGATGTCGAAAATTTTGGAAGGAAGGTGATGGATATCTCTCCAACTGCGTTGAAGGTAAGTATCATAGAGCAACTAAAAGCTTTTGAAGGCGTTTGTATTTCAGAAAATGTAGCAATTCACCACGTGAAACCCCATGGTGCATTATACAATGTAGCAGCAAAAGATGCGGCAGTTGCCAAGACAGTACTCGATGCTATGGAGGAAACAAACTTGAAGGTGGCTTTATACGCTCCGCCAAATAGTGTCATAGCTAAGCTTGCAAAAGATAGGTTTACGATACACAATGAAGCTTTTATAGATCGCAACTATAATCTAGATCTATCTTTGATGTCTCGCACTTTAAAAGGAGCTCTTGTCGAAGATGCTGAAGCGGCTTTCGAACAATTAAAACAATTGGTAGTACATCAAAAAGTAAGAACAGTAGCGGGTTGGAAAACACTCAATGCGCAAACATTTTGCATTCATGGAGATCATGCAAATGCTGTAGCCATCTTAACGTACATCATCAACGAAATGTCTCACTGCGGAATGGCTTTAAAATCATGAGTACACCTCGTTTTACATCTTTTGGACCTCATGCGGTACTGGTTTCTTGGGAGGATATCATTTCTGAAGCAATACACAAAGAAGTAGTACAATTTGATCAATTGATAAGAAAGAAATATGTAACTCATGTATTGGAAACAGTACCTGCATATCAGTCGGTAGCTATTTATTTAAAACCATCCATCACAGCAGAAGCATTTATTACCATGTTAAGGGAAATGGTTTTTGTACCTTCTGAAATGTTAGAACATCAAAGTAAATTAGTGACCATTCCTGTATGTTATGAAGCTCCATTTGCCCTAGATATAAAAGATGTTTCATTACATACACAATTAGCTCCTACTGAAATTATTAGCAAGCACTGTGAGCCTCTTTATACCGTATATTTCATTGGATTTTTACCTGGGTTTCCTTATTTGGGCGGACTTCCGAAAGCGCTACAAACTCCTAGAAAAGAAACCGCTAGACCTCATTTAGAAGCTGGCTCTGTTGGGATTGGCGGAAAACAAACGGGGGTCTATCCTCAAGATTCTCCTGGAGGTTGGCAGATCATTGGCAAGACACCCATTGCATTGTTTCAGAACCAGCAAAGTGTTTTAAAAGCGGGAGATAAGATCAAATTTGAGGCTATCTCCATGGATGCGTTTCAGGAAATTTCCGAAGCGATTCAAAAAAAAGAGTACGTTTTAAAAATTAGCACCTCATGATGATATTAAAATCTAGTGGTTTGTACACCTCTGTACAGGATCTTGGTAGGTTTGGACATAGGGCTAGTGGTGTGCCTGTGAGTGGCGCTATGGATCTTATAAGTGCAAGAGCTGCTAATGCTTTGGTTGGTAATGAACCCGAAGCTGCTGTGCTTGAAATTACATTGCAAGGACCCGTGTTATTTTTTGAAGTAGATGCTATAATTTCAATTACTGGTGCAGGTTTTAGTCTAGCGCTAGATACCGTTCCTATTGCCATGAACGTATCGATAGCGGTTAAAAAAGGAAGTACGTTGCGTTTTGGAAATGCTAACTATGGTGTGCGCGGCTATTTGGCTGTTGCAGGGGGATTCGTGACTTCTAAGGTGCTTGGAAGCGCTAGCATGTGTAAATATATCACAAAAGAAGAACGCTTGTTAAAGGGTGCTGTATTGCAGTGTGGTTTAAATGCTGAGGTGACTAGTATAGAAACAGTAGTTGTAGATAGTACTTTGTTTACAGAGAATCCATTAGACGTGTATCCGGGTCCGGAGTTTATGAGCTTATCTAGAACCGAGCAGGAGAAACTTTTATGCACTAGGTTTACAGTTGCTAATGACAGTAATAGGATGGCCTACAAATTAGAAGGGTTGGAAGGGGTTACTGTTTCTGAAATAATTACTGGACCCGTGCAACCAGGAACGGTACAATTAATGCCTTCTGGGGTTTGCGCTGTGCTTATGAGAGATGGGCAAACTACGGGTGGCTATGCACGTGTATTGCAGTTTTCGGAGTATGCTATAGCAATGCTAAGCCAGAAAAGAGCTGGGAGTGTCGTTACATTTAGACTGCAGCATTGAGTTTAGAATGATATCACGGGGAAAATCACCCTGTTGAACGAAAGAAAAACACCCTTTTTCGAGAAATTTTAAAAAAGTTGTAAGAATTTTTCCTAAATTTCAAATTAACTTAACAACTAAAATTTTAAAACCTATGGGAAGACCTAAAGATTGTATTACAGTAAGCGAAGCGCAAGCGTATCAAAAGAATTGGACAGATGTTCATGGAACTGCTAAGGATGTGCCCTATTGTGTAACTTTTGATATTGATCAGTTACAGGAGTATATTAACTATGTAAAAGAAACTTCTGAAGCAGCAAATCCAGGTATTCGTGTGTATTTTGCATCCTATGACAAAGTCGCTAAAGAAAATTGTACTGTATTTTTATCGGCAAGTGATGACAATACGGCTAATTCAAAAAATGATTATTCTGTAGATCCTTTGAATAAAGGGAATACTGGATGGCCTCCGTTTATATACTAAATATGTTACAAGAGTATTTTGTTTTTGGTTTACCAATTACAATAATTGAATTGGTGGCAGCTATTTTGGGCACTTTTTACATTAAAAAGGTGCCTGAAGTTAGTTTTAAGACCAAAGCTTTTGTTGCTTTTTTGTGGTTTACTTTTATCATAGAATTTTTATCATCTTATGCCATAATTGGTTATTTCTCTGATTATACCTATTTCTCTTTTATTAAAGACACATTGTTTAGGAAAGCTTTTTGGTTACAGAATATTTATAGCTTGTTTGCAGTACCTTTTACTGTTATGTATTTTTCTTCATTTTTTAAAAGTCATAAAATTTATTTTTTGATTTTTGCAATCCTTCATTTTTTGGTAGAATTGTACGCTTATATTTTTACAGATGCTATTTTGTATGCACATTTACCACAAATAGAGATTTCTGGCTCAATACTCATATTGGTTACAATCTCTATCTTTTTTATAAAACTTTCTAGTACAGATTTGGTGTTGGTTTTAAAAGAATACCTCCCTTTTTACCTTGCTGTTGGTGCTTTGGTGTTTTGGTTGTGTACAACACCTTTATCAATATTCTCTAAGCATTTTAGTAGGAGTGATGGAAGTGATCTTTTTATTACCTTGCAAATGCATATCATGTTGTATTCTAACATATTTATGTATTCTTGTTTTATATTTGGCTTTCTACTATGCTACAAAAAGAAGAAATCTTATTGATACTGTACTCTATTATTGTGATAGCGGTATTGGTAGGTTTTGTAGTGTTATTCTTTATCTCCTTTACAAAAAGAAAAAACAAACTCTTAAAAGCGCAATTTGAGGCAGAAAAACGCTTTGCAAAAGAGCTAGAAGAAACTCGTATAGAAATCCAAGAGCAGACCTTAAAAAATGTTGCTTGGGAATTACATGACAACATAGGACAGTTGCTTAGTGTTGCTAATATGCAGCTTAATTTGGTCATTGCAAAGGCTTCAGATGCTCTGGTAGACCCATTAAAAGAGACATCGGCAAGTATTAAAGACATTGTGGGGGAAGTTCGTTTGCTGTCTAAAACACTTAATAATGATGTTATTTCTAAAAATGGGTTGCTACAATCCATTCAAAATGACCTGGAGCGTTTTAAGCGTCTAAAATTCTTAGATACAAGCTATACAGTTACTGGAGAGCCATTAAACATTATCCCAGAGCACGAGATTATTTTGTTTCGAATCTTTCAAGAATTCACTACTAATGTCTTGAAACATGCGCGGGCTAAGAATTTTGATGTTATCTTAGCTTTTGAAAATAACACATTGATTTTTACGGCTACAGACGATGGGGTAGGTTTTGATGCAGGTAAAGAGTCGTTTAATAGTGGTATGGAAACCATGCGTGTTAGAGCGGCGTTAGTAGGAGCAACCTATACCATTACATCAAAACCAGATAAAGGAACGACTTTATACATTAAATATCCAATACTAGATGCAAAACTCCCTCTCTAAGAAAATTGCTATTGTAGATGATCACAGTTTGTTTGCTAATTCATTAGCGAGTCTTGTTAATACCTTTAGTGCTTGTGAGGTACAATTTATAGCTTGTAACGGTGAAGACTTCAAAGAACAGCTACAAACGCAAGAAATGCATCCAGATGTTGTTTTGCTTGATATTAATATGCCTATTCTAAACGGACCAGAAACATTGCAGTGGTTGCAATCTAATCATCCTGCAATAAATGTGTTGGCTTTATCTATGGATGATGGTGAAAGTACCATCTTAAAAATGCTGCGTCTTGGGGCAAAAGGATATTTGCTAAAAGATATCCAACCCGATTTATTAGAACAAGCTATCGAAGAGGTAATTACCGAAGGGTATTTTTACACACAAGATGTATCAAAAGTTTTGTTGAAATCTGTGCAAGGAAAGCATTTAAAATCACCTACATCACTTACCGATAGAGAGCTTGAATTTGTGAAATTTAGCTGTAGTGAAATGACCTACAAAGAAATTGCAGACACGATGGGAGTGAGCCCAAAAACAGTAGATGGATATCGCGATTCTGTCTTCTCAAAATTCGATTTAAAAAATAGGGTCGGACTCGTGTTATTTGCAATGAAACATAAGATTTTTCAAGTATAAAGCTTGAAATATCACTTTTAGTCTAGCCTAAAAACAAATCATAACTATATTGTTTTCAAATAATTAGATTGTATTAAGTAGACTCTTTGTTTAGGTGTTTAGGAAATAATACTTTTCCATAATATATCTTGTGGTGGTGCTGCAATAAGCGTCATTTCTTCTTTTTTTACAGGGTGTATAAACGTTAATTTTCGTGCATGTAAATGAATACTTCCATCTTTGTTACTTCGATCAAAACCGTATTTTAGATCGCCTTTTATAGGACAATTTATGCTCGCTAACTGACTCCTAATTTGATGGTGTCTTCCTGTTTCTAACTCAATTTCTAAACCTACATATCGATCCAATTTTTTAAGGATGCTATAATGCAAAATTGCTTTTTTACTTTCCGGAACTTCTTTGATATGTGCGTAGCTTTTATTTTGCTTTGGGTTTCTTTTTAAGAAATGGACTAGGGTGTCTTTTTCTTTTGGTGGATTGTTTTTTACAACGGCCCAATAGGTTTTTTTTGTTTCCTTATTGGCAAACGATTTGTTTAGCCTAGGAAGTGCCTTTGATGTTCTTGCAAATACAATAATGCCGCTAGTGGGTCTGTCGAGTCTGTGCACAACTCCTAAATAGACTGCGCCAGGTTTGTTGTATTTCTTCGCAAGATAAGTTTTGATTACCTCCGAAAGTGGAATATCCCCAGTCTTGTCGCCTTGTACAATATCCCCAGATCGCTTGTTTACAACAATAATGTGGTTGTCCTCATAGATAACTTGAAGATTCTCGGGAGTACTATGAACGGCTTGCGATTTTATAATGTTGTTTTTTAGTGCAGAAATGTTAGAAACCCCTAGTATTGCTCTCCTTCATTAGGGAAGTCTCCGCTCTTCACATCTTTACTGTAGTTTTTGAAGGCGTTTGTCATTTCTGAATACATATCAAGATACCTTCTTAAGAAACGAGGGTTAAATTCATGCGTCATCCCTAGCATATCGTGGGTTACTAGTACTTGACCGTCAACGCCATTACCTGCACCAATACCAATAATAGGAATGGTAAGGCTTTTGGCTACTTCTTCGGCAAGTTTTGCAGGTACTTTTTCTAACACAATAGCAAAACAACCTGCTTTTTCAAGAAGCAGGGCGTCTTGTTTCAGTTTTTCGGCTTCCTCTTCTTCTTTAGCTCTTACGGTGTAGGTTCCAAATTTATAGATAGATTGTGGTGTGAGTCCTAGGTGTCCCATCACAGGAATACCAGCGTTTAAAATACGCTTTACTGATTCTTTTATTTCTTTTCCACCTTCCACTTTTACTGCATGTCCGCCACTTTCTTTCATAATTCGTATAGCAGATCGTAGTGCTTCTTTAGGGTCACTTTGATAGCTCCCAAAAGGGATGTCTACCACAACTAAGCTTCTCTCTACACCTCTTATGACAGAAGCTGCATGATAAATCATTTGATCTAAAGTAATGGGAAGTGTGGTTTCGTGTCCCGCCATCACATTAGAGGCAGAATCCCCAACGAGAATAACATCGATGCCAGCGCCATCTACTATTTTGGCCATGGTATAATCATATGCAGTAAGCATAGATATTTTTTCCCCACGATTTTTCATATCTACCAAGGTTTTGGTAGTGATTCTTTTGTATTCTTTTTTTGCTACTGACATAAAGTGTTTTTATAAAGTGTAAATGTACTAATTTTGTGTGCAACCTATAACATTTCAGAAATGAGAAATCTAGTACTAAGTATGGTCATTGTTTTTTGTTACACAGCGAAAGCACAAGTAGTGTTAACAGCTGCAACAGCAAAGAAAACCGTGGACACTTTTTTTGAAGGTTTCCATAAAGGAGATACCTTATTGATGCGTTCTGTCATGCATCCAGAGATGCAATTAAATACTGCTTTTAAGTCGAAAACGAGGGGTTATATGCTGGATGAAGGTGCAGTAGATGGTTTGCTAACGGCTATTGCAGACAGGCCTGATATGCAAGTTTGGAAAGAAGAATTACTAGATTACAAAATAGAAGTAGACCACACCTTGGCGAATGTGTGGACACCTTATTCTTTTAGTGTCAACGGAAATTTTAGTCATTGTGGCGCAAATAATTTCACCCTAGTAGCAACCAATGATGGTTGGAAAATAAGATACCTGATAGATTCTCGGAAGCGAGAAGGGTGTGAGTAGGAGTTTTATTTGAAATCGATCCCGAAGCTTCGGGAGAAATCGTATCCGAACATTTAATATTTTTTTTCTGTCCATAGTCCATGTTCTTTTGTATTGTAATTATTTAAAAAAACATCCCCCTAGCCCCCTTCAAAGGGGGAATCATGATAATCGAAATAGTAGATGTTTTTTAATTAAGACGATGTCCATACTCTTTTTTAATTTTATTTTCAGCCTACAACCTACAACCTACAACCTACAGCCTAATCCCTCACCTGTGTTCCCGATACATCGTAGCAATTGAGTTTTGAATTTGTAGGTTCTTTTTATAGGCTGGCGAATCTAGGAATAACTTCTTTACTTGGTTGTCCCAGTCATTAGCAATATCAAAATAGCTCGAGTTTACACGAGCCATAATGATTCCACAATCATCGCATACGTGCTCATGGTAGTCTAAGAAATAATGTCCAAACTCATGAAACGCTACTATTCTAAAGATTTGTTCGTCAAGCATTGCTACCCAATTTACAACAATGTTTTCTATGACTCCTTCATCGTTACGTTGCACCATACCAAGCACAGAACCTTCTGGTGAAGTTTTTAGATCTTCAACCACAGCGATTTTTTTAAGATTAAATAATTTATCGTGATAGTCTATTTGGTATTCGTCACAGAGTGCGAAGAAATCGTCAAGAAGTGGTTTGAGTCTACCGTCAATAGAAACTTCTTGCGCAGTAGTGGAGAATACTAATGCTAAAAATAGCAAAGAGAAGAGTAGGTTTTTCATATCCATAGGGTTTTAGGGCTAACCTCCAACAGTCGATTAAATACAATTTAACACGATTAAGTGTGATTCGTTGTAGTTGAATTGTTAAAATATTAGCGTTAGAGTAAAATCCTACATATATGATTATTAATTGATTATGTTAAAAAGATTAAAAAAGGGTTTTTGCGAATTACATGTTTGTAGTCGTAATTCATATAAAAACATAACAAATATTGTTCCGTATTATTGCGGAATTGTCATGTTTCTTTTAAAAAGTGTAAGATTTTAGGGGTTTAGTCGTATTTGGCGCTAATATTTGTTTTGTAGTTCCATTTGCCCTGTACTTTTAATACTTGCTCTATAACATCTCGCACACAGCCTTTTCCACCATTTTTGTGAGATATATATTTGCTTAGGGCTTTAATTTCGGGGACTGCATCTTGCGGACACGTTGGCATCATTATTTCTTGCATGACTTGATAATCTGGTAAGTCATCACCCATATATAACACCTGTTCTGGGCTAATATTATTTTCTTTTAAGTAGGTGTGTAGTGTTTCAGTTTTGTGATGGGCTCCTAAGTGAATATCGGTAATTCCTAATCCAGCCAAGCGTTTGCGAACTCCTTCATTGGTGCCTCCAGAAATAATACATACGTTAAGTCCTTGTAATAAGGCCTCCTTTAGCGCAAATCCATCTTTTGTATGCATGGTACGGTACATTTCTCCATCGGTTGTAATGGTGATGGTTCCGTCGGTAAGAACGCCGTCCACATCAAATACAAGTGTGGTTATTTGGTGTAAATATTCTTTATAGCTTTTACTCATCTTTTATGGTTCTTTGTTGAATACTATTGGTAAGTACCTTGTATACTTCTTTTTGTTGTGTATTAAGTATTTCTTGATGTTTGTCTATTGTTTTTTGATCTCCTCTTTTGGCAGGCCCAGTCTGAGCCATAGCCGGCGATAAAGATGCTACTTTTTGTGCAGTTTCTTTGATAAGTGGTTGCAATAGTGTAAGATCGAGTTGGTGTTCTTTTAAAATATCTTCGGAAATATGATACAATTCGTTTACGAAGTTATTGACAAATACTGCTGCAACATGCAATTTTGCTCTTTCATCAGAGCTTATGAGTTGTACTTTTTCTGAAATTTTATGCCCCATTTCTAAAAGTAAGGTGCGATCTTCAATGTGAGTAGCTTCAATACATATGGGAATCGTCTTAAAATCTACTGCTTTGTTTTTTGAAAAAGTTTGCAAAGGATAAAAGACACCTTGTCTATTCTTTTTATGAATGCTTTCTATACCAGCCGCTCCAGAGGTATGGACTACTAATTTATTTGAAAAGGGAAGTTTAGATGTGATGTTATAAATCTCATCATCTGGAATAGCAGCAATATAAATAGCTGCGTTGTGGGTTATTTTTTTTAGATCTGTAGTTACCATAGTATCGCCTAAAGTATTTGGTTTACTTCGAGCATATACCTGCAGTACTTCTATATCTTTTGTGGCTTCACAGATTTGGTATAGGTGCGACCCAACATTCCCAAAACCTATAATAACTACTTTAACCATGCTGTAAAAATACGGGAATTTTCTATGTCCCGTATCGTTCATTTGTGGAATGCTTCTTAAAGTATGTTAATGCCCTCAAATTTCAGAACTAATAGGCATACTGAAAGTCCATTTTGTAGTATTTTTGCAAAAAAATATTTCGATGCAAAAGAAATTAGCTTCCATTCTGTTTTCTACTCGTTTAACCGCCATTTTATTTATTGTTTTTGCCGTAGCCATGGCTATAGGTACTTTGGTAGATGCTTCATCAGAAACCTCTCCAACACCTTATTCTAGAGCCTTGATTTACAATGCTTGGTGGTTTGAAGCCATCATGGGATTGTTTGTAATTAACTTCTTAGGGAACATATTTAGGTTTCGGTTACTTCGAAAAGAAAAATTGACGACCCTTATTTTACACCTTTCGTTTATTCTCATTTTAGTGGGTGCGTTTGTAACTCGTTACATTGGTTATGAAGGTGTTATGGAAATAGCAGAAGGCGATACCTCTAACAAAATGTTATCTGAACATGCTTATCTTAAGGTATTTATAGATGGTGATTATGTGGTAGATGGACAACAACAACGACTTAGATTGGCTCCAAAGAAGATGGATTTGTCAGAGCGATTGAGCAATCAGTTTTCTATGACTAAAAGTTACAATGGAACTCCGGTAACTGTTACCTACAAAGATTTTATAAAAGGAGCTACTAAGGGAATGATTCCTGATGAAAATGGAGAGGGCTACTTAAAAATAGTAGAAGCAGGAGATGGAAACCGCCATGATCACTTCGTGAAAGTAGGAGAGGTAACCAACATTCATAATATCTTATTCGCGATTAATAATCCAACTAAGGGGGCTATCAATATTTTGTATGATGAATCCAAAGAGTACTACCAAATAGAGCCAGCATTTTCTGGAGAGTACATGCGTATGGCAGATCAGCAAAAAGGGATGGTTGTAAAAGATAGTGTTCAAGATCTACAGTTACGTTCTTTATATCAAATGGCAGGAATGGCTTTTGTAATTCCAGATCCAGTGGTTAAAGGTCGTATGGGGATCATGAAAGCTCCTAAAGATGCTCCAGTGGGCACCAATGCCTTGTTATTGGATGTTAGCTCTGGTGGAGAAACAAAAACATTAGAGTTACTAGGAGGGAAGGGAAGCACTCCAAATCCTGTTAAAGTGGATGTAAATGGCTTAGAGGTCTATGCTACCTATGGAAGTAAAGAAATTGAACTTCCTTTTAGCATTACGTTAAACGATTTTATAGCTGAAAAATATCCTGGTACCGAAAAGAGTTACAAATCCTTTAAAAGTAAAGTAACAGTTAATAATGCAGATGGTACTTTTCAAGAAGAAGAAATTTTTATGAATAATGTCCTTGATAAAGGAGGCTATCGTTTTTTTCAGTCTGGATTTGATCCAAGTGAAAAAGGGACGATTCTTTCAGTAAACCATGATCAGTGGGGGACCTGGATTACCTATATTGGATATTTCTTATTGTATTTTGGTTTGATGGCCATTTTATTTGATAGAAATTCTAGGTTTGGTGATCTTAAAAAATACTTAGAAAAAATCAAGACTAAAAAGGCAAAGTTAATGACGATTGCTTTGGTTTTGTTTAGCACTACAGGTTTCGCCCAAGATACACACGATCATGTTGCTAGTGCAAAACATCAGGTAGATTCTATTATCATGGCCAATGCGGTGTCTAAAGAACACGCGGCAGAATTTGCACGTCTAGTGATACAAGACAATGGGCGTATGAAGCCTATTAGTACCTTTGCTAGTGAGCTAATACGTAAAGTAAGTGGAAGTGATTCTTACGAAGGATTAGATGCAAACCAGGTATTTATGTCAGTCACTCAGTTTCCTAGATTGTGGTCACAGGCTCCTGTAATTAAATTAAAGCGTGGAAACGATAGTATTCGTGAAATTGTAGGCGTACCAAAAGGGACCAAACATATTGCTTTAATTGATTTGTTTGATAAAGATGTAAAGTTTAAATTAGATCCATATCTAGAGGCTGCTACGAGTACAAATACGCCTAATCAGTTTCAAAAGGATTTTGTGAGAGCCTACGAAAGTTACTATGTTTTTAATCAAGCACTCAGTGGAAGTATTTTAAAGATTTTTCCAGTGCCTGGAGACGAAGGTAATAAATGGGTTTCCTACCCAGAGTTGAACGACAGCAATATAAAAGCGCAAGATTCTATGTTTGCAAAAACGGCCTTGCCTTTATATTTTGAGAGTTTGAGTGAAGCTAGAAAGACGAATGATTATTCGAAGCCTGCTGAAATTTTAAATCTCATTAAAGAGTTTCAGAAAAAACACGGTAGTGCAGTATTACCAAGTGATGCAAAGATAAGTGCTGAAATTATGTACAATAAAGTGGATATCTTTAATAGGCTTTTTCACTATTTCGCCATGTTTGGTGTCTTAATGTTTATTGGTATTATTTTTCAAATTTTTAATGAAGGGAAGGTTGTGAATACGATTGTTACCATCTGTAAAGTTGCCATTTGGATTATGTTTGCGCTTATGACACTTGGTTTAATAGGGCGTTGGTACGTCTCTGGACATGCTCCTTGGACAGATGCCTATGAGTCTATTATATATGTAGCTTGGGCCACAGTGTTTTTTGGAATTGCCTTTGGAAGAAAAAGTGATCTTACGGTTGCATCTACAGCTTTTGTAGCTGCTATCATTTTATGGGTGGCTAATCAGAGTTGGTTAGATCCAGCTATTTCGACATTAGTTCCAGTTTTAGATAGTTATTGGTTGATGATCCACGTGGCTGTTATTGTGGCTAGTTATGGCCCATTTACCTTGGGGATGATCCTTGGGGTCACGGTGCTTATTTTAATGCTGTTAACCAACAGTAAGAACAAAGCCATCATGGATTTAAACATCAAAGAGCTTACTACTATAAATGAAATGGCATTAACGGTTGGTTTGGTAATGCTTACCATAGGTAACTTCTTAGGAGGACAATGGGCCAATGAAAGTTGGGGACGTTACTGGGGATGGGATCCAAAAGAAACATGGGCGCTTATTAGTATTATGATTTACGCATTTGTAATTCATATGCGATTGGTTCCAGGTCTAAGAGGTAAGTGGATTTATACTGTGGCTTCTATTGCTGCATACGGATCTATAATGATGACCTATTTTGGAGTAAACTTCTACCTTACAGGATTGCACTCGTATGCAAGTGGTGATGTGCCTGTAACACCAACTTTTGTATATTACATTGTTGTTTTTATTGTGTTGTTGGCAGTTGCTTCTTTTTTCTCTTATAAAAAGTATTACATAAAAAAAAGATAGACTTTAAGTCTATCTTTTTTTACTAGGGAGCAATTTTTCTTTTTCTAATACTACTAATTATATATATAATCTGGTTGTGCATCAAGGAGATTTACATCTTCTTGAATTGCTTCATTAATTTGTAGTTTGTAGTATAGATCTCTGGTCATCTCTTCTACATCAACTTCTGTAGTATTTAGTTTTCTAGCAATTTTTTTGTTTTCTTTTCCTTCGCTGATGTATTGTAATAGTTTTATTTCAAGACCATCAAGATCGTAGTGCATGATTAGGTTTTCTAAGTATACATCTTCAACCATTTTGGCAATATTATCTCTATTCATCATTTCTTGTCGTTTTAAAAAGATTTGCATTTCTGTTTTTCTAAGTACGGTTTCTTCTTTAATAGCATTCATTCTAAATACAATGGCATACGTCATTAATAAGATATTGATGAAGTATGCTGCTTTAACATGGTGTAATTCTGTATTTAAAAAATTAATCTCCATTCCTTGTAGTAAAAAATAATCCAAAGAGAATAGCAACGGAATTGAAAAACCAATTACATAAAATTTTGAGTAATTGTTTTTGCTAAATAAAGAAACTCCAGCTCCGTAATAACAAAATATAACCGTGAAAGAAATAATGTTAGCGGCTGTAGCAAGCATTTCTCCTTCTACAAACCAAGATGCTAATGTTAGTCCTGCTGCAAATACAAAAAGCGGTAGGGTAAATGTTTTAAGTTTTGGGTAGTACTCTTTTAAGGTTAAGTATTTCGAAGAGAATAAGGCTATTAAACCTGCGGCTATACATGATAGTGTTGTGTGTAACGCAGTGGTGTTTTCTATAATATTTCCGAAGAACAAAGAAGAAATATTATCCTCACTAAAAAATAAAGCTAAGGACGCCGATAACGCTAATCCAAAAAAACCGAATACCTTTTCTTCAAACAATAAAAAGCATGCAAAACTGATAAGTAACATGATTGTTAAAGAGCCATAGAAAAGACCTTTCACAAAAAGTGAGTTTTTTGTAGCGGCTGCTATTGTTGTATCTGCCTCTTGGGCTGTGTTATCCTTGCTAGTTAGCATGGTTTCATTCTTAACAGCTGCAAAACTATTCGTGCTCGCCGTTAATGAGGTCACCGAAGTTTTTTTAATTGGGTATTCTACCTTAGCAGCAAGAATACTACAGTTAAAAATGCTTAAGAGAAAAAATATACAAAGTGCAGGGGCATACATTTGCTGTCTCATATAAATAGGTTTTATTAATCTGGGACTGGCAAGATACAAAATAAACACACTTTATCTAATAAAATTGCATTTAATCGATGAAATGCACAAAAAAAAGAGTCCTATATACGTATAGAACTCTTTTTGAATTGAAAATTTCAGCAATTAATGCCCCACCATATCTTCAGGTTTTACCCAAGCATCAAACTCATCTTCAGTAAGATAGCCTAAAGCAACGGCTTCTTCTTTTAAGGTAGTTCCATTTTTATGAGCTGTATTTGCAATTTCTGCAGCTTTGTAGTACCCAATTTTAGTATTGAGGGCTGTAACAAGCATTAGTGAGTTGTTTAATTGTTTATTAATAACCTCTGTATTGGCTTGAATCCCACTTGCGCAATGCAGATCAAATGAAACACATGCATCTCCAATAAGTTGAGCAGATTGTAAAATGTTTGCTGCCATCATGGGTTTAAATACATTGAGTTCATAGTGTCCTTGCATTCCTCCAACTGCAATCGCCATATCATTTCCTATTACTTGCGCACAAACCATGGTAAGTGCTTCACATTGCGTAGGATTCACTTTTCCTGGCATGATAGAAGATCCTGGCTCGTTAGCTGGAATGGTAATTTCTCCAATACCGCTTCTTGGTCCACTTGCCAACATGCGAATGTCGTTTGCTATTTTATTTAGAGAGACTGCTATTTGTTTTAGTGCTCCGTGAGATTCTACAATGGCATCATGTGCTGCCAACGCTTCAAATTTATTTTTTGCAGTAATAAAAGGTAGTTCTGTAAACTTAGCAATATATCCTGCGACACTTTCTGGATATCCTTTTGGTGTATTAATACCTGTTCCTACTGCAGTACCTCCTAATGCTAATTGCGATAAATGAGGAAGTGTATTTTTTAACGCCGCTAATCCATGCTCTAACTGAGAGGCGTAACCGCTAAACTCTTGTCCGAGTGTTAAAGGTGTAGCATCCATTAAGTGCGTTCGTCCAATTTTCACGACATTTTCAAACTCCTTTGTTTTAGCAACTAAGGTTTTGTGCAGTTGTTCAACACCAGGAATGGTAACATCGATGAGTTTCTTATAAGCAGCAATATGCATTCCCGTTGGAAAGGTATCGTTAGAGGATTGCGATTTATTTACATCATCATTAGGTTGTAACGTTTTTTCTCCTTCACCAATGGTATTTCCTGCCAATTGGTGCGCGCGGTTAGCAATTACTTCATTCACATTCATGTTACTTTGCGTACCACTACCTGTTTGCCAAACCACCAAAGGAAATTGATCATTGTGTTGTCCCGTTAAAATTTCGTCACACACCTTTGCAATCAAATCTCTTTTTGCTTCAGGTAACACACCTAATTCACAATTTGTATAGGCAGCAGCTTTCTTTAAATACGCAAAACCATATACAATTTCTAGAGGCATAGAAGCAGGGCTTCCAATTTTAAAATTATTTCTAGAGCGCTCTGTTTGAGCCCCCCATAATACATTGGCAGGCACTTTTACCTCGCCCATGGTGTCTTTTTCTATTCTGAAATGTTCCATAACATTATTTGGTTTAGATTGCAAAAATAGTAGTTTATGGGCTTTTGTTTGTACAGAAACCGACTAATATTTTGTCTGTTGACAACCTGTTCATTTTTTTTATTTTTGGAGGCCTTAATCTTTCAGAAATAAAAAAATCAGTTTATCTTTGCAGAAACTAAACACACTATTATGTTCGATTTTGATCAATACCTAGGATTTCTTGCATTTTTAACCATCTTAACAATTGGATTTTGGTTAATGATTTTCTTAGTATCTATTATTCCTTACTGGATTGGTGGACAATTAATTGAAAACATGAAACTAAAGCGTGAAGCTAAAAAGAATGAAACCAAGTAATTACTTGTAGCATATATAGCAAAAGGAAGCCATTTGGCTTCCTTTTTTAGTTTAATATTTTTAACACATCCTTTGGCGGTCTTCCTATTGCCGCTTTTCCATTTTTAATGGCAATGGGACGTTCTATTAATTTGGGGTGTTGGTGCATGGCTTTTATAAGCTGCGCTTCTGTAAGTTCTTTTCCTCTATAGTTTTCTTTCCATACTGCTTCTCCTTTACGTATTAAGGAAAGTGCTGAAATATCAAGTTGTTGCAGTATTTTTTTTATGTCGGCTTCACTTGGAATATCATTAAGATATAAGACCAAGTTTACAGGTTCTTTTGCATCTTCAAGGATTTTTAAGGCTTGTCTAGATTTACTGCATCTAGGGTTATGGTATAGGGTGGTCATTGTTGAAGAAGTTTATGAGTTGATGTGTTTAAGAGTTTATAAGTTTTAAAATCGAAATCTAAAAAAAGAGTATTATGCATTTATTTTCCTGTCCATACTCCATATTCCATCCTCAATTTTTAATTTTGCCTACAGCCTACAGCCTACAGCCTACAGCCTACAGCCTACAGCCTACAGCCTACAGCCTACAGCCTACAGCCTACACCTACAACTAATCAACCGTATACGTTAATTTCATCGTAATAGAAGTTGTTTTCTCTTTTGAAGAGGTATTATAAGCGCCACCCCAAGAATAATCTTCTCCAGAGTTTTGTCCGGTAATTTGAAAAATCCCCATTCTAGCGGTGACTAATTCTCCTAGTTTTGAGCCAGAATTCTCTGCAATCTTTTCGGCACGAAGTCTTGCATTCTCCGTAGCACGAGAAATCATCTCTACTTTTAAGTCTTCTATTTTTGTATAATAATAGCGTGGCGCTTCTGAGTATAGTTGAACACCTCTGTTGAGTAGTTCGGTAATTTCTCTTGAAATTTTCTCGGTGTTTTCTACTTTCGTTGATTTTATTTCTACCCTTTGAGAAAGGTTGTACCCTGTAAAGGTGGTACCTATATAATTGCCGTTAGGACCGTAATTTGGCTCGTTGTTTTCTGAAGTATTCACAGCACTAAAAACAATATTGGCAACATCCACTCCTTTAGAAGTCAAGTAGCTCGTCACAATACTTTTATCGTTAGCCAAGTCTTTATAGGCTTGTTGCAAATTTGTGTTGTTGCGTGTAAAACGTGCTTCCCAAACAATAAGATCACTGGTAAAATCACTTTTACCAAGGCCAGTTACGGCTATGGTGCGCTGCGATTTGTTTCTGTTCATGTAAGCGTTACCTAGCAATGCTGCTGCAACGACAATGGCAAGGCCAAAAATAATGGCTGTAAGATTGTTTTTCATGGAACTAAAATTTCTGTATAAAGGTATTAAAATACCAACTGTTAACCTAGTGCTTCTAAGTCCTCTTTGTAATCAAATTGTAAATCTTCGTGGAGTCCTTCTATCTTTTTGTCGATGAGTTGTATTTGACGGTCGTATAAATTATGTAGCGTTACGTTTCTTGTAATGGAAGGCTTAAATGTAATGAGTCGTTCACAGAAATGTAACAAGATGGCAACTTCTGTCTCTTTGTTACCAGAATAACGAATGTATTTTTTTACGTTTCGTAAGATTTTTCGAACACTTTTTTTTAAGTAGTAGAAGTTGGTATTGGTAATGGCATTAAATTCATCATCAATGGTTTCTTTGATGTGGGTAATGTATCCTTCTTCATCATCTGCTTCAAAAAGCAAATAGGTGAGGAGTTCCTTATTTTCTTTTTTAAATCTAGCCAAACGCAGGCATAGTTGCTCGATGTCTTCGGGGGAGCGTTGTTTAAGTTCTTGTTTTATTTGGGCGAGGCTAGCAGGTTTCAAAAGGAAAGCGTTTTATTAAATTTGAGTTAACTAATGACTTGTAGTTTTATAGAATTTCAGTGAACTTATCCGTGAATGGTTTCCTTTTTACCATAACTTTTTATGATTTCTCCTTCAAAGTCGATGAGTTCTTGCCAGCGCTTTTCTACATCAATGCCTTCGCCATATTTTCTAGCAAAGCCTAAGAAGGTGGTATAATGTCCTGCTTCGCTAATCATAAGTTCTCTGTAGAATTTCGCTAGCTTTTCATCATTAATGCGTTCACTCAATAATTTAAAACGCTCACAACTACGCGCTTCTATCATTGCCGAAAACAACAAACGATCTACCATGGCTTGCTGTCTGCTGCCCCCAGTATTCATGAACTTAAACAACTGATTGACATAATGATCTTTTCGTTCTCGCCCTAAAGTATACCCACGTTCTTTGATGATTTCGTGCACCATTTCAAAATGCTCGAGTTCTTCTTGGGCTAGCTTTAAAAGTTCAGTTACTAGTTCTACATGCTCATTATTCAAAGTAATAATGGTAATGGCATTGGTTGCCGCCTTTTGTTCACACCAAGCGTGATCGGTAAGTATTTCTTCCAGATTGTTTTCTACAATAGTCACCCATCTTGGGTCTGTTTCTAGTTTCAGGTTGAGCATTAGTGTTTAATAATTTGATGTGTGTATGTGGATTGGTCTTTTTTTATGACTACAAAATACAAACCTGCTGTATATTTTGAAGTATTTATGGTGAGTTTATTTTTATTGCTTGTGTTTGTTTCTGAGAATATTTTTCTTCCATCTTGAGAATAGACAAAGACTTCGTTCCAAGTGTCACTTTCAATAGTAACAAACTCATTTGCAGGGTTGGGATAGATATAAAAGGGCGGTTTTACTTCCGAGGTTATTTCTGAAACTCCAAGAGGCGATCCGTCTGTGTTGGTTTTTTGATACCAAATTTTTAGGAGATTTGTTCTAGGATCTCCCCAAGTTGTATGTACTATATTAGCTTCTAGTTGTACATTCATAAAGTCATTCCCTGCACTTGCTAAGATGTCATTATAGGGTATAGATTGATCTGTTATTTGGAAGTTGGGTTCAAAAGTAGTAGCTCCATTAGCTCTATAGGCTGCCCATATTTCGGTGTCTGTTTCATAACCACTTTCTGGAGCATTTCTTCTATCACGCCAGCTAATAATAAGATCTCCTTCACTATTAAAATCTCCCCATACTAAATCTTGCATCTTGCCATTTGCTATAGGGTCGTCATTAATTCTAATTGGTGCAGACCAAGAGGTTCCAGCATTTAATGTTTCAGTAAAAAACACATCTAAATCATCGTTTTGATTGCTAAGAAAAACAAAGCCTAAATGCGCTTCATTTTCAGGATTATTAAGTAATAAATATCCTTTTTTTGGTAATGGATCTGGAGAGGCTACTGTATTAATAGATGCTAGCACGGTGTTATAAGAGAAGTCTTGCCCTGCATTAATACTAGATGCAATTACATATTGAGGCAGCACATTTTGACTAGCAACAAATGAAGGGTACACCGCATAGAAAACACCATTGTTTGAAATAGTTGGAGTTGGCATTGGCTGTTCAATGTTATCCCCAGAAAGCCAACCAGTTGTGTCAATTGTTTTTAAATCAAAGGTATTTCCTTGATCTGTAGATACAGATACATAAGGTCTATATGGAGGTGCTGCCTCTCTAATATTCATGCTTGTTACATATATTGTTCCTTGATTAGGTCCAGATGAAGTATCTATAACAAGCCAAGGTCTGTCTACAATTTTTTGTTCTGGAAGTGTGGCAATGTTTAGTACTTCTACTGGAGCTGAAAAAGAGGCTCCATTATCTGTAGACTTTGAAATTTGAATACCACCTATAATTGGATCTGAATCCGTTCCTGTAGAATCAATAAATGCAATAAAAATGGTTCCGTTTTCATCAAAGGCTATTGATGGATCTGCGGAGGTATAACCACTTACAACATGAGGTATAGCTACAATAGGTTGCCAAGTGTCACCGCCATCAAAACTGCTTCGGGTTTTAATTTGTATGCGTTGGGTGGCATTTGTAAACCCCATCCAAGCTATTATTAAATGATTGCTGTCTTGTGGATTGATAGCTAAATAAGGCTCTCCGTCAAATACTGAGCCTGTAGAGATGGTTTCGTTTTGCGCTATTCCAAGAACAGCAATGAAATACAACAAAAATAAATACTGCTTCATAGATGATGTTTTAGTTTATGACAAAAAATCATAGAAAAGGTTTAAAAAAGTTTTAAAAGAGTTCTTACAAATTTCGTAAGCCTTCATACACCACAATACTCACTGCATTGGCAAGATTAAGACTCCTAATATGTTTGCTGTGCAAAGGAATGGTGTATTGTTGCTCTGGGTGTTTGTCTAATATTTCCGAAGAAAGTCCGACAGATTCTTTTCCAAAGATCAAGAACAAATCATCTTCGTAAGGTATTTCTAAATAACTCTTTGTGGCTCGACTCGATAAAAATGCCATGTTTTTGTCGCTATGTTGCTTAAAAAAATCGGTAACACTTTCGTAAATGGTTACTTCGATATGCTGCCAATAATCGAGCCCCGCTCGTTTTAATCTGCTATCGCTCAACTCAAAACCAAAGGGCTTTACCAAGTGTAAATGAGATCCGCTACCTAATGCAATCCTTCCAATGTTCCCCGTATTGTTGGGTATTTCGGGTTCTATTAAAACAATGTTGTAACCCATTATTTTGTCTTTTTTACATGTTTAAGGACTAAGAAATTTTGAGGGTTGATCCCTAGTCCTGAGATTTTTTTGGAAACAAAACGAACCGCCATATCATAGTATAGTGGTACAATGGGTGCATCTGCAATAACAATGCTGTCCATTTTGGTGTATAGTTTTTTTCTTTCTTTTATTTCTGAAATTTTCTGTGCTTCCACATATAGGCTATCAAATACCACATTTTTGTAATGGGTGTAATTCGGACCGTTAGGTGTAAAGTTTGGACTATAAAATAGGGATAAGTAATTCTCTGCATCTGGGTAGTCTGCCACCCAGCTAGCTCTAAAAATATCGAGTTCTCCGCTACTTTTCATCTGCCGAAGGGTAGCAGCAGGCATGACATCTATTTTAATAGCAACACCTAACTTCTCTAACTCTCTTTGAATATATTCGCAAACATCTAGGTATTGACTGTTGGTACCGATGGTAACTTGGGGTTTGGAATCACCAGTTTCGACTTTGTATGCCTCAATAAGACTTCTGGCTTTTTCAGGATCGTAGGTGTATCCTTCAATAAAATCAAAACCTGCCAATCCTTTTGGGATAAATCCGTGTGTGGCTGGGATACCCATTCCGTTTCGTAAATAGGTCACCATTTTTTCTCTGTCAAACCCGTAATTGATCGCTTTTCGTATTAAATGTGAAGCCGTTTCTTGAGTGGGCGCTCCCATGAAAAAGCCAAGGTATTCTGTGTTTAAATAGGGAGTGGTTAAGAGTGACACGCTTTCTTGATATGCAGGTTGCAAAGATCCTTTGGTGGTAATAATTTCATCCTTATACGAGTTATCTAATCCAGACATAAAATCGATGTTTCCTTGCGCGAACTGTAAAAACTCACTTTGCTTATCGGGTAAAAATGTAATCGCAACAGCCTCTAAGTAGGGGAGTTGTGTTCCTGTTGCATCCTTCTCAAAATACAAAGGATTTTTTCTAAAAATGAGTTTTACATTTTCTTCCCAAAACTTAAATTGAAAGGGACCCGTACCTACCGGATTGCTTCTAAAGTCATTTCCATAAAAGTCTATAGCTTCTTTAGGTACCACTGAGCAATAACGCATAGATAACAGCCCTAAAAAAGCTGGAAATGGTTTTTTGAGTTGTATCACAAAGGTCGTGTCGTTTTCGGCGCGGTAGCTTTGTACTGCTTTTAATACCCAACTTCCTGGTGATGCTAATTTTGGAGATAAGAGTCTGTCAAAACTATAGACAAAATCTTGCGCCACCACAGTCCTCGTGCTGTCCTCATGAAATACTTTATTTTTATGAAAATAGACATCGTCTCTTAGCGTAAAGGTGTAGGTAAGAGTTGTGTCGTTTATGTGCCATGATTTGGCAATATCGGGTTGTATGTTGAGTTGGTCATCCAACTGCACCAAGCCATTAAATAATTGATTGCTGGGCCAAATGGTTTGCGGATTTCTTGCAAAGGCAGGATCTAGCGTAGCAATGTTGCTATGCTCATTATACCGAAATACGAGATGATCTTTATCTTGATTTTGTTTAGAAGTACAACTGTAGACTAAGATACCTACCAAGACCATCAAGGTGCTTTTTATAAGAGAGGGCCATAGGTGTATGTACATATTGTTTGTTTTGGGTCTTCTAGTCACAAAGATATTATATTCTAGGTATGCGAATCTACTTTACCGCGCTTTAAAATAATCTGTAATACAAACCTAAAGAGCATACACCAAAGAGCATAATTAGTTTCAATAAAGTACTTATCGTTTTTAAGTCTTTTTGAGCGCTAGCCGACCATAATTTTGTAATCAATAAGAGTAATGGGCCTATGACACAGATTAGAAAATACAGCATCAGGAGTTTGTCGGTATAGAAATAGGTATACAAATAATAAATGGTGGCTATCAGGAACATGCAGCTTATCCCAAATGCTAGATAGATACTTCGTTGTCTTCCTAATGCAATAGGTATGGTATTTCTTCCTGCATTTTTATCTCCGTCGCTATCGTGAATGTCTTTTACAAGTTCGCGAAGCAAATTAATACCAAAGGCAAAAAGGGTATAATGCATTATAATTTGCGTTGCTTTTAATGTGATTCCAGTAACACCATTGGTAATATTGGGGTATACATCGAACAATACCGTTGTGATGAGCACAAAAGCGGTAAGCCCAGCAATTAAGATGTTGTTTAGTAGTATTGCGTTTTTGATACTCGTAGCGTAGCCATATAAAAGTGCCGCAACAATTACAAAAACAGCAGCAAGATTGGGTTTGTCTATTGCATTACTCACTATAAACCCAGTAATAACGCCAACAATGGTAAGTACCATGTAAAAGGTTGTTGCATTTTTTTCTGAAATATGAGTGCCCACAATAACTTTATTGGGTTTGTTAATACGGTCTGTAGATCGATCATAGATATCGTTAATCACATTTCCGCCAGCGGCAATACTAGTTACAGCCACCACCAATAACAAAAATGGTAATTCAGATAGGGCCGTTGCTACCCCAATGACCTCAAGAAAGGCATATTTGATGACGCACATGAGCACCGCGATGAGCACTAAATTGATCGGTCGAATAAGTTTTAAATAATGCATAGCTACTCTATTAACAATCGCTCATGTTTACATGTACTGCTAGACCACCTTCGCTTGTTTCTTTGTATTTATTTGCCATATCTTGGGCAGTTTCCCACATGGTAGCAATTACCTTGTCTATAGGTACTTTGGTTTGAGATGGATCTGCATCGAGTGCCATTTCACAAGCATTGATTCCTTTTATCGCTCCCATGGCATTACGCTCTATACAAGGTATTTGTACAAGGCCACCAATAGGATCGCAAGTAAGTCCTAAGTGATGTTCCATTGCAATCTCAGCGGCAATTAAACACTGTTCTGGAGAACCGCCCATAAGTTCAGTGAGGGCGCCTGCAGCCATAGCCGAAGAAACGCCAATTTCTGCTTGACAGCCACCCATAGCTGCGCTAATCGTTGCTCCTTTTTTAAAGAGACTTCCTATTTCACTTGCAACGAGTAAGAACTTTTTGATGTCTTCAAAATCGGCATCATGATTTTCTATCACAATATAGTACATAAGTACGGCAGGAATAACCCCAGCACTTCCATTAGTAGGTGCTGTAACTACGCGTCCTAGTGATGCATTCACTTCATTTACTGCCAAAGCGAAACAGCTTACCCATTTTAAAATTTGTCGAAATTTCACCTCGGTCCCACGAATGGTTTCAATCCATTGGTAAGCATCTTTATAGGGTTTTTCGCCTATTAAATCTTTGTGTGTACTAAAGGCTCTACGACGTACATTGAGTCCGCCCGGCAAGGTACCCACCGTATGGCAGCCCACATACATAGAATCTAGCATCACATCCCAAATGGCTCTTATGCCTTCGTCTATTTCTTTGGCGTTGCGGAGTGATAATTCGTTTTGATATACAATCTCACTAATTGTTTTGTTTTGAGCTTTGCAATGGGCGATGATATCTACCCCTTCTTGAGTTGGAAACGGAAATTGTGAAAAATTTTCCTTTTTCTTTTGTGCTCTTTTGCGTTCTTCTTGCACTACAAATCCTCCACCAATAGAGTAGTAGGTTTCTGAAATATTCGTGCCATTAGCAAGTGTAGCGGTAAAGGTAATTCCGTTAGGGTGGAAGGGTAGGAATTTACGATGAAATGTGATGTGCTCTTCTTTGTTAAATACAATGTCAAGTTCATTGTTTAATGGGAGCGTTTTTGTTTCTAGAATGGCATCTATGGTGGGTTGAATGTTTTCTATCGGAAATGTTACAGGGTCGAAACCGCATAAGCCCAATATGGAAGCAATGTCGGTGGCATGCCCTTTTCCAGTTAAGGACAATGATCCGTATAGGTCAACAGCAACATGGGTCACGTTTTTAAAATTTCCGCTTTGCTTTAAACTAGTAATCCAGCGTCCTGCTGCACGCCATGGTCCTAAGGTATGCGAACTTGAGGGGCCAACCCCAATTTTAAGCATGTCAAAAACACTAATACTTTCCATATCAATTTTTTGTAGTTCAAACCTACATAATTTATTGTTATGTGCCTTCTTTTTTGTTAATATCTTAACTAGGAATTAATCCTTTTTATTGGAATTATTCCATAATTTTGTGTTGTGGAATATTTAGAAACAGGAAAAATACAAAAGCAAGAGGCACGGCATGAAGCAGAAGTTTCTAAACAAACTGGATTTCCTAGTCCTGCTACGCATTATTTAGAGCCTTCAATAGATTTAAACAAAGAGCTTATTACCCATCCAGATGCTACTTTTTATGTACGCGTGTCTGGCGACGCATGGGCGCAGTACGCTATAAGAGATAGTGATGTGTTGCTCATTGATAGAGCACGTACTCCTGGTATTGGTGACTTAGCACTTGTGGTAGAAGAGGGAGCTTTTAAAGTACTGCATATTCCTAGACAGCGGGCTACAGATTCTTTTGTGGTTTGGGGAACAATCACCTACATCATACATCGTGTGTCATGATAGCTATGATTGATTGTAATAGTTTTTATGCTTCTTGTGAGCAGGTGTTTCGCCCAGATTTATGGGGGAAACCGGTAGTTGTATTAAGTAACAACGATGGATGTGTGATTGCTGCAAATAAAGAAGCAAAAGTAATGGCACATATCCCCATGTTTGAGCCTGTATTTAAGATTAAGGATCAGCTTGTCCAAAACAAGGTTGTTTTTTTTTCTTCTAATTACACTTTGTATGGAGAAATGTCACAACGTGTCATGAATATTCTTGGGCGATTTTCACCTCATGTAGAAGTGTATAGTATCGATGAAGCATTTATCGATGTGCATGGATTTACTCATACGTCATTAGAAGACTATGGCGTTGTTATTAAGGACACCATTGTAAAAGAAACTGGATTGCCCGTAGGCGTTGGTATTGCACCCACCAAAGTACTCGCCAAATTAGCGAATAAAATGTCTAAAAAAGTACCCGCATTTGAGCATGTATGTGTCATTGATACAGAAGAAAAGCGTATGAAGGCTTTAAAATGGGCACAAACCAAGGATGTATGGGGATTGGGTAGAAAGCACCAAGAGCGTCTTAAGAACATTGGTGTATTTACGGCCTATGAGTTTACCCAATTGCCCATATCCTGGGTACGAAAAGAAATGACCGTAGTAGGAGAGCGGTTATGGAAAGAGCTGCATGGGGAATCTTGCATTGAGTTTAGAACCATGCCTAAAACCAAAAAAGCGATTGGTACGGCCAAATCGTTTGGAAAGAAATTGGAAGACCTCGAACGTATAGAGGAAGCCTGTGCCTACTACATTAGTGAGGTGGCTGAGGTGCTACGAGCTCAAAAATCATGTGCGACCTATGTGCATGTTTTTTTGATGACCAATTATTTTAGTGATGTAGATAAGCAATACCGTAATAGTAAGACGGTGACCCTAACAATCCCTACCAACAATACTTTTGCCTTGATAACAGAGGCGAGAAAAGCATTAAAAACCATTTATAAACCCGGATATAGGTATAAGAAAGTAGGAGTAAACCTTACTGGGATTATCCCACAAGAATACGTACAAGGAAATTTATTTTTATCGAATACCTTACATAATAAAAGGCTTATGAAAACCGTAGACTTGTTAAATAACAAATTTGGAAAAGCTACGGTAACATCTGCCATGATAGGCACTCGCGTAGAAGAGTGGGAGTTGATAAAGAAAGAACGCAGCAAACGTTACACAACACAGTGGGATGAGTTACTCACATTAACAACTAAAATGTAAATAGTGAACCTTTAGTCTAATGCTTCTAAAATTTCAGTTGCTTTGGTGTGATGAGCTCTTTTGAGTTCTCTCAAATTTCAATTTTTAATAGTATCATATAGATATTAGGTTTTTACTTTCTGAAATTTTATAGGCTTGAAGATCTTTAAAAACCTATATATAGTAATAGCTAGCGTATTGTTTCTGCCAGCATGTCAGTCTGTTTTAGATGGCACAATCATTGACTAAAAGAAAGTGTCTTAGGTGATTTAAAATTTCCTAAGACATTGTAAACTGAATTTTTAAAATACATATTTATAACACTATGAGTAAAATAATTGGAATCGACTTAGGGACAACCAACTCGTGCGTAGCCGTAATGGAAGGTAGCGAGCCAACGGTAATCCCAAATGCCGAAGGAAAAAGAACAACACCCTCTGTGATTGCATTTGTAGAAGGTGGAGAAATTAAAGTAGGAGATCCTGCCAAAAGACAGGCAGTAACAAACCCTACGAAAACCATATCTTCTATAAAACGTTTTATGGGGAACAAGTACAGTGAGTCTTCTAAAGAGGCAGAACGTGCTGCATACACCGTAAAAAAAGGAGATAATGACACACCGCGTGTAGATATTGATGGTCGTTTGTACACACCTCAAGAATTAAGCGCAATGGTATTGCAGAAAATGAAAAAAACGGCCGAAGATTACTTAGGTCAAGATGTAACTCGTGCTGTAATTACAGTACCTGCTTACTTTAATGATAGTCAGCGTCAAGCTACGAAAGAAGCGGGTGAGATCGCAGGATTAAAAGTAGAACGTATTATTAATGAGCCTACAGCGGCTGCATTGGCATACGGACTTGACAAGAAAAGTACAGACCAGAAAATTGTAGTATTCGATTTTGGTGGTGGTACGCATGATGTATCTATCCTTGAATTAGGAGATGGTGTATTTGAAGTATTAGCAACAGATGGTGATACACACTTAGGTGGTGATGATGTAGATCAAAAAATCATTAACTGGTTAGCAGACGAGTTTGAAGCTGCAGAGTCTATGGATCTTAGAAAAGACCCAATGGCATTACAACGTTTAAAAGAAGCGGCAGAGAAAGCGAAGATTGAATTGTCTTCTTCTGCGCAAACAGAAATAAACTTACCGTATGTTACGGCTACTGCTAGCGGACCAAAACACTTGGTAAAAACATTGTCTCGTGCTAAGTTCGAGCAATTAATCGACGACCTAGTAAAAAGAACCATTGAGCCTTGCCAAACAGCAATGAAAGCTGCTGGATTAAGCAATAGCGATATTGATGAGGTAATTTTAGTAGGAGGTTCTACACGTATCCCTGCAGTACAAGAAGCTGTAGAGAAGTTCTTCGGAAAAGCACCTTCAAAAGGAGTAAATCCAGATGAGGTTGTAGCTGTAGGTGCTGCCATTCAAGGTGGTGTTTTAACTGGAGATGTAAAAGATGTATTGTTATTAGACGTAACACCATTATCTCTTGGTATTGAAACTATGGGAAGTGTAATGACAAAGCTAATTGAGGCAAATACGACCATTCCAACAAAGAAGAGTCAGGTATTCTCAACAGCGGCAGATAATCAACCTTCTGTAGAGATTCATGTTTTGCAAGGAGAGCGCCCAATGGCAAACGATAACAAGACAATTGGTCGTTTCCACTTAAGTGATATTCCACCAGCACAAAGAGGAGTTCCTCAAATTGAAGTAACCTTCGATATCGATGCCAATGGTATTATCAAGGTAAGTGCCGAAGATAAAGCCACAGGGAAGAAACAAGATATCCGTATCGAAGCTTCTTCTGGATTAACTGATGAGGAAATCGAGAAAATGAAGCAAGAGGCAGAAGCCAATGCAGATGCAGATAAAGCAGCTAAAGAAGCAGCAGATAAAATCAACGAAGCAGATGCTATGATTTTTCAAACAGAAAAGCAACTAACTGAATTTGGTGACAAATTATCTGATGATAAAAAGGCACCTATCGAAGCGGCTCTAGAAGAATTAAAGAAAGCATACGAAACAAAAGATCTAGGAACCATTCAGCCAGCGTTAGACAAAATTAACGAAGCTTGGAAAGTTGCTAGTGAAGAAATGTACAAAGCACAAGCAGAAGCACAGCAAGGAGCTCCAACTGGAGAGCCAGCAGGTGATGCAGGAGCTAGTGACGAAAGTGCAGACGTAGAAGACGTAGATTTTGAGGAAGTGAAATAAAACAAGATACTTGCAAGCAAATGCGCAGCAAGGATCGTAGTTTTATTCATCCCGAACTTGTTTCGGGATCTTCATCGATTTATCGATATTGAATTTATAACTCCATAACTGTTTCAGTTGTGGAGTTCTTTTTTTGCAAGCAAATGCGCAGCAAGGATCGTAGTTTTATTCATCCCGAACTTGCTTCGGGATCCACACCTATCACAATTTTAATTTTAGAACTCCATGACTGTTTAAGTTCTGGAGTTCTTTTTTTGCAAGCAACATAGCTGCAAGCGATACTGAGTGAATCGCTTATCCCGTCCTGACGCTTCGGGATCTTCATCGAGTCACTCGATAAGTATTAAAAATCCCACAACCGTTTCAGTTGTGGGATTTTTTTGTTTACTAAATAAATCGTTTGTTAACTAAGTTTTTGACTCACAGCGCTTTGTGTGTACTTATATTAGGTCAAATTAACCTTTTAAAAAACAAATTATGTCACACAAAGTAAAATCACCTAAATTAAAAAAGAAAAGAAGAGATTTGGCCGAAGATTTAGAAGCACTAGATTTAACGATTGGAGAAACTGAAGACTTACTAATAGATGCTCTTAACCTAGCTGAACGAATGATGGGTAAAGCATATAGAGAATTAAGTGCAATTATTCGACTTGATAACAAAGAATGGGAGGATACATTTAATAGTAATAGAAAACTTAAGAAATGGTTTGGCGAAGTATCACGAAAAAACCATGTTAGAGATGTTGAAAGGCGTATGGATTCTATTTGTGATAGAATGAATAAGGGCATTTCTATAAGGTTAAGACCACAAAAGGAACGAACGCATAATGCTCAAAATAATGGTACATTTTTCGAACCTAGAAGGTTTAAGGTTTTTCCAAACCTTATCGCAAAAGATAATGAACCAGGTGAGGGTAGAGATGCTATTGCAGCTGTCTTAATACATGAATTAATGCATACTTGGTTTAAAGATCAACGCTTGGGAGATAAAAAAACATATGGCGCAGAAAGAGCAGAAGATTTAGCTAAGTATGATCCTGGAAAGGCAAGAAGGAGTGCAGAAAATTATGAACAATATTGTTTAGATCTTTGGAGGGCATAGTTTTTAAAAACACATTACTCAAAATTAAAAAGGCTTCTAGATTATAACTAGAAGCCTTTAAATATCAAAATTAAACGATATTAATTGTCGTCGTCGTTTGTTTCTGTTGCGATTACAGTTTTTGCAGGAATGAGTACATCTGGATTTTTGAAGGTTTCATTTTCACCTTCAAATAAAAGTACCCCAGCAAATGCTTCACTAGTGGTAATGTAATTTTCTGCAATAACAAGTTTTTTTAAGTTTTTACTATCTGCTAATTTATAAGGGATTGTACCTCCTAAGTTATTGTCAAATAGGTTTAAAATCTCTAATGTACCAAGATTACCAATACTTGTAGGAATCGTTCCTTCCAGTTTATTACTACTTAAATGTATTTCTTTTATGTTTTGTAAACTTCCAATGGTTGCAGGAATTGTTCCTGTTAGGTTATTACCATTAATAGCAAAAACCTTTAGGTTTTTTAATGATCCTATGGTTGCTGGAATTTTACCACTCAACTTATTAAAAGATAATTCTAATTTTTCAAGATTTTTTAAATCCTCTAAAGAATCTGGTAATAATCCATCTAGGTTATTAAAAAGAAGACGAATAGCAACAACACTGTTGTTTTTCACAGTGACACCATGCCAAGTGTTTACAGGAGTATTTAAATCCCATGTATTAATCCACTGCTCTCCGTTAGTGGTAACGTATAAATCTGTAAGGGCATCCTTCTCTGCCTGAGAAACATCTGCAAATACAACTCCAGTGCTTATAATAAGTGCTAAAATTAAGAGTAATTTCTTCATAATTTAGTAGTTTATTTCTTACATTCTTATGTAAAAGAACATATTTTAAAGCTGTTCTACAAAATTATTCGATAAAGTGCATAAAATAATGAATGCTATTTTGAGAATTTTAGAAGGGAAGGCACATGTACTTCATGAATTCCTTCAAATACTTGGGTAGTAAGTCTTTTTCCAAAAAGGGTACTGCTTTTTAGTGTTTCGGCTGTTTTTTTGGCTTCTGTGATATATTCGTCTTTATCGCCGTACAAGTATGTTACTTGCGTATCTGGAGCTAAATATTCAAAATCTTCTGATGTTAGTTCTACTGGAATACCGCCACTGTGTAGTATTAATTTTTGACACTGTATTTTTCTGGAGGCTAACCAGCGTGTAGCTATAGAAACCCCTTGTGAATACCCTAGAACGATAAGGTTGGTTTTTGGCCCTATGTTTTCAGCAGTAAAAACTTCATCGATATACGCTAATACATTGCGAGTTTCTAATACTGTATTTTCTTTGGTAAGCCAGCAAGCACCTACATGTTTGTATTTGTTACCGAGATAAAATTTAGAAGGGGCTTGCGGACAAATAATATAATTTTCCTGGGCATCTAAAGTTTCAAAATGGCGCAAGAAATACCTGCTTAAAAAGCCTAAGCCATGAAAGACCAACCATACATTTCTTGTCTTAGAAGTGTATTGATTTTGTGTAACATATGTGTTGGTTGTTTTATAAGAAACTTGTTTTTCCATTTTTTTTTACTAGCTGTTTTGTAACTTTACAAATGTAAACGAACCATATGGAACTTTCTAAGGAAGAAATTTTATCAAAATGTGCAGCAATGTGTAAGAACACGTTGATGGAAACCTTAGCTATCGAATTTATTGATGTTACAGAGGATACTGTCACGGCAAAAATGCCTGTAAATCCTCGCGTGCATCAACCCGATGGAGTATTGCATGGAGGCGCTTCTGTTGCCCTAGCAGAAAGTGTAGGAAGTGCCGGAGCTTTTATTTTCTTGAATGAAAAGAATGTCAATATACGCGGTATAGAAATAGCCGCAAACCATGTAAAAAGTATTCGCGAAGGTTTTGTATATGCCCATGCAAAGATTTTGCACAAAGGAAGAACTACCCAACTCTGGCATATCCGTATTGAAAATGAAGCCAAAGAGTTAATTTCTCTTGTTAAACTAACCACCTTAACACTTCGAGTATAGCCCATGAAACTTACAGGCCTAATTAACAAAATCCATTCCCACTGGCAACAAGAACTCCCTTTCGTCTTGTATGCATTACCCGATGAGAACACACTAAACGTTTTGTTACAGCCAGATGATACGTTGCATACCACATCTGAGTTTGATACCCCCTCTTTTTTATTTGCACCTTTTAAGTATAATAATGTTTCATTATGCATACCCGAGGCAGTTTCAGAAAAGATTTCTTTACAAGGAATGTTTCCAACAATTACAAATATTTCAACACCTTTATATCCAGATGATGATTCTGAAAAAGAAGCGCATGAAGGATATGTTTCTGAAATTTTAAATAAAATACAAACTAGAAAAGTCACCAAAGTTGTTGCGACTAGAAAAAAAGAAGTAGCCATACAAAATTTTGATTTTAATACACTCATATCTAGAATCATTGCTTTAGATCTTTCTGCATTTAGATATGTTTGGTATCATCCTAAAACCGGACTTTGGTGTGGAGCTACTCCAGAAGTATTATTCTTAAGTGACGGAGCTTCATTTTCTACTATGGCTTTGGCAGGAACGCAAAAGGTAAATGGTGATGTCCCACCAATTTGGGGCGCTAAAGAGTATTTTGAACAACAATTGGTAACCGAAGCTATCACAAATAATTTGCAACGCATTACCGCTGTTATCAAAACATCAAAACCAAAAACACATCGAGCAGGATCCCTGTATCACATAAAAACGAATATTCAAGGAGTTCTTAAAAACGGACGTACTACCTTACCAAAAATTGCATCTGTATTACATCCAACTCCGGCAGTTTGTGGAGCACCAAGAAAAGAAGCGTTTAAAATCATCAATGACCTAGAGGGGTACGATCGAGAATACTACACAGGTTTTTTGGGACCCATTCATCAAGAAAAAGATGCGGCCCAGTTGTTTGTAAACTTGCGTTGTATGAAGATAACTCCCACAAAGGCAACAATTTATGTTGGAGGAGGGATTACCTTAGATTCTGTGCCTGAAGCTGAATGGTTAGAAACTCAACATAAAACAGCAACAATGCTTAGAGTACTTGCGCCAATGCTATCATAATTACAACGGTATCGCTATCTTTGTATAGATGCAATTTTCAAGCAAAATCCTATCCCAAACGGTTACACAACTCTGTTTAGACAAAGGTGTTGATCATATTGTAATTTCTCCTGGATCTCGCAATGCATCCTTAACAATTGGATTTACAGGGAATCCTGCTTTCACAAATTTTTCTATCGTTGACGAACGCTGCGCCGCTTTTTTTGCGCTCGGTATGGCGCAACAATTAAAAAAACCGGTTGCTTTGGTGTGCACTTCGGGATCTGCACTGTTAAATTATTATCCAGCCATAGCAGAAGCCTATTACAGCGATATTCCATTGGTGGTATTGTCTGCAGATAGACCAGAACATTTGGTTGAAATTGGTGACGGACAAACCATCAAGCAAGAAAATGTGTATGCAAATCATATCCTCTACAGTGGAAATTGTAATGAAGGAAAATCCCATCAAGAGCATAATGAATTTGAGATAAACAAAGCCCTTACTATAGCCATACAAAAGCAAGGCCCAGTGCACATTAACCTTCCTTTTTCTGAGCCTTTGTATACTATTATTGATACTCCAACAGTAGTTCCAAGAAGTACTCCTGTTACTATAAAAAAAGAAAGCATAAGCATATCTAGTATTTCTGAAATGTTAGCGCATTGGAATACGGCTACCAAAAAGATGCTACTTACAGGTGTTTTAGATCCGAATACGCTAGACGATACTACCATAACACAATTGGCAAATGACGGAAGTTTAGTAGTACTTACGGAAACGACATCAAACCTACAACATCCTTTATTTTTTCCAGCAATTGATCAGCTTATAGCTCCATTAGAAGAAAAAGAGCTGGAAGCACTACAACCAGAAGTATTGATAACGTTTGGTGGCATGGTAGTTTCTAAAAAAATAAAAGCCTTTTTAAGAACGTATCCACCCAAGGTGCATTACCATGTGGATAGTAAAAAAGCCTATGATACTTTCTTCTGCTTAACAAAGCATATACAATATATACCACAGGAGTTTTTCAACACTTTTTTACCCCAAGTCCAACAGGTTGATAGTAAGTATCGAAACCATTGGCTAGCTATAAAGAAGCATAGAATACAAAAGCATGCGAGTTATTGCAATGAAATTCCTTATTCAGATTTTTGGGTTTTTGCCCAGCTTTTTGATGCTTTACCAAATCAAATTCAACTACAGTTGAGTAATAGTACCACGATACGCTATGCACAATTATTTGAAATGAATACCACTCATGATATTTTTTGTAATAGGGGGACAAGTGGTATCGATGGAAGTACCACGACAGCTATTGGCGCTGCCTATGCTTCAAAAAAACCAACGGTATTCATCACAGGTGATTTAAGTTTCTTTTACGATAGCAATGCACTTTGGAATAATTACATACCGCCTAATTTTAAAATAGTTGTCGTTAATAATAGTGGGGGAGGGATTTTCAGAATTCTGCCAGGAGCTAAAGAGGTCGAAAATTTCAATACTTTTTTTGAAACAGAACATACTCTTACAGCCAAACAATTATGCGATATGCATGGATTTGCATATCATACAGCAAGTTCTAAAGAAATGGTTAGTAAACATTTGGATGCTTTCTTCGGAAACTCGAGCCAACCACAATTATTAGAAATTTTTACTCCTTCAGATCTTAATGACCAGATTCTCTTAGCGTATTTTGATTACATAAAGTAAGCTAGTTTTCTAAAATTTCCGAAGCCCATTGTACAGCTTCATTGATAGAATCAAAAATCTTAAAAGGCCGATCAAAAAAAGTGGCCTCTATTTTTGCATTTACTTTTCCTGTTTGCGTTTCAGAAACGATAGCCATGGCCTTAAGTGTTGATACTCTTTTTAAGTATTTATAATCTGTGGGTGTTACCGAATATGCGTTTTTTCTATTTGAAATATATACCCACGGCTTGTTTTTTAAAATTGAAAGTCCTTTAAGAAGCAAAGAAAAAGCAGTTTTGTAAGAAACATTAACACCTTCGTTAGCCTCTACCACCACAATGTTTTTGTAGAAATATACAGTAGCCACCTCTCTCTCAACAATATGAGTGAGTTCTAGAGCTGGATCTAGTTGATGATGTTTAGGGAGTTTCATAAACCAACAATCTAGCAATTTCTTCTTAATTTTTTTGCTTTGATTCAGTATTTTTTTGCTGTATGAATAGTGTACCTTTGTGCTATGATACGAATTGGAGAATATAATACATTAGAAATTTTAAGAGAGACAGACCCTGGGCTATATCTAGGTGATACAGAAGAGAATGTAGTATTACTTCCTCATCGATATAAACCTGAAACGTTTAGTATTGGAGACATGCTCGAAGTATTTGTGTATCTAGATTATGATGAGCGTCCAGTGGCAACCACATTAACACCTCATGTACATCTTAATGAATTTGGATACCTGCATTGTAGTGATGTAAATGAGTTTGGTGCCTTTATGGATTGGGGACTTCAGAAACAATTGTTTGTTCCTTTTAAAGAACAAGCAAGACCCATGAAAGTTGGCAATTGGTATATAGTGTATTTGTATCTAGATGCCCAAACTAATAGATTAGTGGGGTCTAGTAAAACCAACAAGTATTTAAGTAACGATGCAGTAACACTTCAAAAGTTTGATGAAGTGGCCATCATGGTCACACATATTACCGATTTAGGTGCCAATGTCATTATCAATGGCCAACACAAAGGACTCATATTTAGAGATGATATCTTTGAAGATATTCGAACGGGAGACACCATGAGTGCCTTTATTAAGCGTGTTCGTGAAGACAATAAAATAGATGTGGTATTACAAGCTCCTGGTTATAGAAGTATAGAACCAAATGCAAATTTTATTTTAGATGAACTAAAAGCTGCAGGCGGATTTATTGCATTACATGATAAAAGTGATCCAGAGATTATTAAAAATGAACTTGGGATGAGTAAAAAGAGTTTCAAGAAAGCGATAGGAACACTCTACAAAGACAAACAAATTACCATCAAACCAGATGGTATTGAGCTAATCGACGAAATGGTCTAGTATTTTAATTATCCCCAATTGTAATCGTATTTCTTCGAACCCAGTATGGGTTTCTGCTGTAGTAGGGTCTAGAGGGGTCCAATAAGAATGGAGAACGTTGTTCTTGATACACATCATTTCTTACTCTTGTCTCACCATCACTAAATTCGAAATTTGTAGTCCCACCGTTTCCAGAAATTGAAAAACCAAATTGTTTTTCCTGAAGCCTAGAGGTGCTAAATTGACTATTATTTACAGGAATGGTATTACTCGCCATCGCAGAAGCAATGTCTACGGGTTGCCAGTAATTATCTGTATTAATAGTATTTGCATTTCTGGTATCTCGATAACTAGGTGCTTCCCCAAGTGTAAAAGAACCCTTAGGAGCTTCTGGCATTGTATCTAGAATAGATGGTATGCTTGGGATGTCTGGTAATGAAGCTGCATCTATGGTAAAATAGCGCGTTTCAAAATCGTTTTGACCCAACGATACTAAGGGAATACAGATGCATATGTATAATAGAATTTTCATCGAGACAAAGATATCAAAATTTAAGCCAAAATAGGGTTTTTACAAAACGCCCCCCAGCATTAAAGAGAAAGCTTTTTTGCGGTAGCTCTTGGAACTCCATCTTTGTGTAAGGTAATGCTAATGGTTTTTAAGCGCATGTAGGCTTCACTAAAATAGACATAACCACCATTGGCATTTCGTGAAGCATCACTTCCCCAGCTGTTTTTTACTTTGTAGTAAGTGTTTCCGTTTTGATCTTTTAATCTACCAGTGATATGCATCAAGTGATCATCTGTGGTCGTGAAATTCTCAAACTCATCTTGTCGGTATTCTTGATTAATTGCACGCTCTGGATAGATGGCCGTAAGGGCCTCTTTATTGTTGACCGAGTTTGCTGGAATAACGGCTACACCATTTTTTGATGAAAAAGTACGCTCGCTTACATCACAATCTAATGCTACCGTAAATCCTTTTTCTAAGGCGTAATCAACAGCTTGCATCATTTCATCTAGTGGGACATTATAAAAACTACCATAGCTCCAGTTATCAGGGATGTTTAAAACAAAAGAACTATAAAAAGGAGCATGGGTAAATGAAGTGATTGTTACATAGTCTTGAGGTTCAATTTTTAATGTTTTTCTGAAACTTTCTGGGGTGTAACTCTTTCCTTCGTATGTAAAATTGCTAACGTTCTCACCAAGGTATATATCTAGTACAGCTTCGGTAGCTGGTTTCCATTTTTTACTTAATTTTTTTGCAGGGTTTGAAATATATGTTTCTCCCATTGCTTTTAATACGGCAACTAACTCGGCGTGGTTGTGGGATGTTTCCGAAGCAAACAAACCACTATACACACTATTAGGAACCAACCCATAGTTTGCAACAGAATTCATCACATCATGTGCCAAACCTCCTTCACTAAATTGTGATTTTCCTTGACGCATCACAAAGTTCTCTAACTTTTTAGGGTAGGTATTTCTAACATTATACATTTCACTTAAGTCAACTTGTTTACCGGTAAGACGAATAACTTCAGATTCTAAGAAAGAAGTACTAGAAAAACTCCAGCAAGTACCAGTGCGTCCTTGGCTAATTACTGGGGTGGTTTCTAAATCAATTTCTGTACTAAATGTATACGCCTCTTGAGCGCTTGTAAAATTAAATAGAAAGCAAAGGGTAAAAAATGTAAGTAAGGTTCTCATAATTTGAATTGAATGATATTAGTGATACCATGAATTGTTATCTTTGGCTAAAATACAAATCATGATTGAAATGCCCGCATACTAATTGTGTTTCTAATGAAGAAATGCAAGGGATTTCATCTTCCACTACTAAATCTAACACGATAATGACACCCGATTGGAAAACCGTAAAAGAATACACAGATATTACCTATAAGAAATCGCATAATGTTGCAAGAATTGCTTTCAATAGACCCGATGTACGCAATGCCTTTAGGCCTAAAACAACTTCAGAATTGTTAGATGCGCTGCACGATGCGCAAGAAGACACGAGTATTGGAGTGGTCTTGTTATCGGCAGAAGGACCATCAAGTAAAGATGGTATTTGGAGTTTTTGTAGCGGGGGCGATCAAAAGGCGAGAGGACACCAAGGCTATGTTGGAGAGGATGGATACCATCGCTTAAATATATTAGATGCGCAACGTATGATTCGTTTTATGCCAAAAGCTGTCATCTGTGTCGTGCCAGGTTGGGCTGTTGGAGGTGGTCATAGCTTACATGTGGTCTGCGATATAACACTTGCAAGTAAGGAGCATGCCATCTTTAAACAAACCGATGCCGATGTGACCAGTTTTGATGGCGGTTACGGAAGTGCATATTTAGCCAAAATGGTCGGACAAAAAAAAGCCCGTGAAATCTTTTTCTTGGGTAGAAACTATTCGGCGCAAGAAGCCTATGAAATGGGAATGGTAAATGCCGTAATACCACACGATGAACTAGAACAAACCGCTTTTGATTGGGCACAAGAAGTTTTAGGAAAATCACCTACGTCTATAAAAATGCTAAAATTCGCAATGAATTTAACAGACGATGGCATGGTAGGACAACAAGTGTTCGCTGGAGAAGCAACCCGATTGGCTTATATGACAGAGGAAGCCAAAGAAGGAAGAGATGCTTTTCTAGAGAAGCGAGCTCCAAATTTTGATAAGAAATGGTTACCATAACCATAGCTGAATATGGAGTTTATTAGAAAACATATTGAAGCTATTTCTGAAATATCTGACTCAGATTGGCATTATTTTTCATCGAGATTGGTAGAACGGAATATAAAAAAACGTACAATCTTCTTAAAAAATGGTGTGGTCGAAAATTTTATTTCTTTTATTGCTAGTGGTGTTGTGCGTCAGTATCTGCCCAAAGAAGACAAAGAAAAAGAAGTGACTTTTGGTTTTAGTTTTCAGAATCAATTTATAAGCGCGTACGATTCTTTCTTAACACGAACACCTTCTTTGTATGAGTTAGAAACCCTTTCCGACACTATATTGTTTAGCATTTCGTATTCAGATCTTCAGGATGTATATAAAAACACTCAGTTTGGAAATTTAATAGGAAGACTTACCGCAGAACGCCTGTTGTTATTGAAATCTAAGCGAGAACAATCGCTATTAAATGATACCGCAGAGCAACGATATATCCGCCTTTTTAAAGAACGCCCCGAGTTACTTAAAATCATTCCGCTTAAATATGTAAGTTCCTATATCGGCGTAACTCCACAAGCATTAAGTAGAATTAGAAAACGCATTACTTGATTTAGGTTCATTGTCTGCAAAGGCTAGTAGAGTTAATTTTGTGGCTTATTACACGCTATGACAATTCTTATTTTTATCATCGTGCTTTGGTACGGCGGACTCTTTTTTCAAACCTTTTTTTTACATAGATACGCAGCCCATCAAACCTATACGATGCCTAAAGTAACAGAACGTATTACATTTATTTTGACATGGTTTTTTCAGGGATCAAATTATCTAAGCGCTTATGGCTATGGAGTGATGCATAGAATGCATCATGCCTATGCAGACACCGAGAAGGATCCACATTCTCCAAAATATGACCCCAGTGTTTTTTCTATGATGTGGCGTACCAAGAACATTTACAATGATATTAACAAACAAAAGATTCCTGTGGAACCCAAGTTCACCAAAAACGTCCCACAATGGAAATCATTTGATGATTTTGCAAGCTCTTGGTTTTCTCGCATCTCTTGGGGTGTAGCTTATTTTTCTTTTTTTGTAGCCTTTACTACTTCATGGTGGCAATGGTTCTTATTTCCAGTAGCTTTGTTCATGGCTCCTATTCACGGTGTCATTATTAACTGGTATGGACATATTTACGGCTATGTAAATTTTAAATCTAAAGATACTTCAAAGAACCTTTTTAAGTTTGATTTTTTAATGATGGGCGAGGGCTACCATAACAATCACCACAAACATAGCACTAGAGCTAATTTTGGAGGAGTACGGTGGCATGAATTAGATGTTACTTATAAGATCATGCAATGTTTGCATTTTATAGGTGTGATACACCTAAAGCCAAATTCCTTGCTTGTGAAAAGAGAAGTATAATTTTTACTTCGGAAATTTGGGCACTCGATACTGCGTTAGGAAAACAGAGCATGGATACTTTATTTATTAGCGTTAGGTTATGTGCTCAATTTCAATATCCGAAACGCACCTTGAATTACCAAGACAAAAACAATAGTACCTATGAGTAAATCGGGTTTGTTAGAACTCAATACATGTACTAGAATTCCCGCGATGATCACCCCCAAATTGATAATGATGTCATTTGAAGTGAATATCATACTAGCTTTCATATGTGCCTCATCTTTGCTCTTTGATTTTTGAAGGATATAAAGACAGATTCCGTTAGCAATAAGTGCAAAAATGGAAATGACAATCATTGTCGAGAAATCTGGAAGTTGCTCACCTCCAAAAAACCGTCTAAGCACTTCTACAAATCCAATAACGGCAAGTATTATTTGAAAATAACCAGCGAGTTTGGCTATTTTCTTTTTCTTAAGTACGGTACCACCAACAGCAAATAGGCTAATTCCATACACAAAGCTATCGGCTAGCATGTCTAGACTATCGGCAACAAGTCCCATAGATTTAGAGATGATACCCGTCGTCATTTCTAAAATAAAGAAGATGAAATTGATTAAAAGTACAGACCAAAGTAGTTTTTTTTGGTTTGTATCTTCTTTAAATACTGTTTGATCGGTCTCTTCGCTTGCTATTTGCTTTCCGCCTAAATTGAGTTCGTGTATTGACTTTTCAATTGGGGCCATTTTTCCAGTATGAAAAACAGTCAGTTGTCGGTTTGGAATATCAAAGTCCAAATGTGCAATGCTAGGAATACCATTTAATTTCATGCGTATCAGATTTTCTTCTGAAGGACAGTCCATTTTTGTGATTTCAAACAGTGTCTTTTTCAATTGCAAGAGTTTTAAAACTAGCGATACTATTAATTTCTTACTAAAGTACCTTTTTTTAACCAATTAGGGTGATGTGTAGTATTTCAGAAAATATCCTACTGCAATTTTTTAGAAAAAATAGGAATAAAGCTGGGGTATTAAATATATGGTTTTAGGTAATTTTTACATTAGTAGGAATCTAAGATGTACTATTTGTAGGTTTGTGTTTTTTGAAGATTCCCAGATTCATCATAAACGTTCCAAATCCCTTTCTTTTTGCCGTGTTCAAAAACACCTTCATCCCAGAGTTGGCCATTTGCATGGTAACGTTTCCAAGCTCCGTGCTTTTGCCCATCATCATCAAATCCTCCAGTTGCTCTTAGCTCTCCAGTCTTGAAAAACCATTTCCACTGACCCACAATATTTCCTTGCTTGAATTTGCCTGTAGATTGCATTTGGCCATTGGTAAGAAAGTAGGTCCAATTTCCTGATTTTTCACCATTGTTAAATTCACCTTGGCAAGAAACAAGCCCGTTTTTAAAGTACATTGTAAAGGGACCATTTTTTGGATTCCCATTTTCATCGATTCCAGGAATGTCTTTCATTGTTTTGATTTATTTGCTTACAACAATAAAGATACACGTGAAGGTTGAAATTTCAAAGGTTGTAAAATAAATTTTCCTTACTAAAAGGGTAGTTAGATATTTTATAAGTATTTCAACTAGGCAATAGCTGCAATATTTAGTTACACTTTGTTTAATACGATGATATTTCCTGTTGCATCTTTGCACCAATATCCATTCTCATTTTCTTCATAAAAATCAAGATTTTTTAATGCATTATGCAATCTTTTTTCATTGTTAAATTGAATTTGAAAATGGCGCATTCCAGCTGTTCCTTCTGGAGCTAAAGGTTTATTGATACCATGCCAAGAATTTAAAGCAATTCTGTGTTTATAGGCACCACCGCAACCTAAATCTGCATACATAAATTGTGGTAAATTGTTAAAGGGTAGGAATCCAATTTTTTGATAAAATGTATTTGAATGTCCAACATTATTAGCATACAAGTGTAAGTGCCCTATATATGTGTCTTTATCTATGGGTAAGTTTGCTTCAGTATCTGTTACATCTTTTAAGATAGTTTGCACATCAAGACGCGCTGAAGCACTTTTTATGTTTCCATCACTATCCTCCATGCCAATACCTCTATCTGTTACAACACGAACAAAGCGCTCTGGAGTTTCTAGTGTAAATTCTACATTAATACCGTCAGGGTCATCTAGGTATAAAGATTTAGACATGGTATGATCTACAGGTGAATAGGGGTAATTGTTTACTCGTAAACGTTGTAACATGTTTGAAAATGCAGCATGACTTGGCGCATGTATTGCAAAATGATACAGGCCGCTATAGCCCTTCATAAATCCAGTTTTGGCACTTTCATGAACAACCACTAGGGTCTGTTTTTCTGTGCCAAACTCAGCTTTTAAAGCATCACTTTTTCTAAGTTTTAAGCCTACAATTTTAGTCCAAAATTCTGAAGACTTTTTAAGACTAGTATTGTTTAAATGAATGGCTCCAAACGAAGCAAATTTCTCTTGATCTTTAAGTTTATTTGTCATAGGTGAAAATGCAAAAGCAATATTAGAAAAATAATCCATACCTATAAGTGCAGATGCACCTACTATTGTTTGTATAAATTTCTTTCGTTTCATAGTTATTTTATCTATTAATCATGCACAAATTTAATACCGGCTGTTATGATAGTAGAACTAAAAGTAGTATTCCTGTCATATTGAAAAAATCGAAGGTCTATGCTTTTTAGTCCATAGTTCCATAGATGCGCATTTGCAAAAATATCTGTGTAAGAAACTCCTATTCCAAACTGATTTGCACTGTATTCTGATAAGTCGTAATCTGAGGTGTAAAAGATTTCAGATGATATTGCTGTTTGGTATGGTCTAAAATAATCTGCAGCGGTTTGATTGTAAAATCGATACGATGGATATATGGTAAATTTGCTTGAAATTTTGAAAGGAATTTCTAGACTTGCAGTATGTGATGTAATTCCCCAATCATCAAAATAATAGCGGTAAAAGCTACGTATGGTAACTTTTTCATTCAAATACCAATTTAGTCTGCCGCCTAAAGCTACTTTAAATCTTGTATCTGGCAATTGTTCAATGGCGTCTGCTAGTTGAAAATTATCTATAAAAGAGTCGGCTATGTCTGCAAAATAAACTCTTTGAAATGGTGTAGATAACAGTCCTTCTTGCTGTATGATATCAAGCGATAGTGACCCTTGAATATTTTTAGTAAGTATTTGTGAAAATCCTAGGCCTACAGAATAAGAGCTCCTTCCAGTATCTGTAAATTCATTAAAAATAGGTGTGTAGTTACTATTTCCAGTGATGGTGTTCTGTGTAAATAAGGGATCATTAAGACCAAGACCTCCATTGCCAAAAGGTCTTAACTCTGTCGGGTAAATTGCAGTCCAAGAATCAAGAAATACATTTGCTGAAATACTTAATTCTGTGTTTTTCTCATTGAAAAGTTTTGTGAAGCTACCACCAAAACCAAATGAGAAGTAATCATACTCGTTTGCTATTGATAGATTTGCAGACCAGATATTATTTCGATCATCTGAACTGTGAGTGTAGTTTCCAGAGATGCTAGACCATACATCACCACTAGATGCACCAGATGATGCCTGGAAAGGATCTGCTGGTCCATCATCAAATGCTCCAACATTACTTGATGAGGCTGAAGTGTATGCAGAAATTCCGGCATCTATTGTCAATACATCATCATCATTCAATGGTATTGAGATTATAAAAGTACCTGTAATATCTGTTAATTCTTCTGTTCCTAAACCTCCACTCACAGCTGCATTATCTCCACTCTGGGAGTAATAACTTGTTAAGAAATCAATTTCGGTCGTTTCTAGTATTCGTTTTTTGTAGACACGAATAGAATCTTGTTGCGAGTATGCTTTTGAGAAAGAGAACAATACTATAATAAAGACAATTTTTTTCATTTTTTCATTTTTTAATTGCATCCACAACCTCCTCCAGTTTTCCCACCATTTGCGCCTGCAGCTGCTTCTCTATAAGAATGCATAGTAGTTACATTTTTATCACATTTTTTATCGGCAAGTACCATATCTGGGTCATTGATATTTACTTTTTCATATTCTTTTACAACTACACAACTGCTAAAAAGAGTAGTAATAGTAATAAGTAAAATTATTTTCTTTATCATAATTTATCTATTTTAATATTTGTTGAAGTAGAAATATTTCCCATTTCATCAATGATAATGCATTCTATATTTGGAAGTTGATTTATTCTATCTAGTCCTGCCTCTTTTCCCATTACAAATACTGAAGTTGCTAGAGCATCTGCTAATTCTGCTTGGGGAGCAAATACAGTTGTACTAATAATTCCACTTGATGGGTAGCCAGTTCTTGGATCAATAATATGTGAATAGCGCTTGTCATTAAATTTCACAAACTTTTCATAGTTGCCAGACGTTACTACTGAACTATTGTTTATAGGAAGTACTGCAAAGACTTTGTCTTTGTTTAGTGGGTTGGTTATCGCAATTTTCCAATCTTCCCCATTTGGTTGTTTCCCCCAAGTATTCATATCTCCAGAAGCGTTTATAATACCTGAAGTGACTCCTTTTGAAATGAGTAGGTTTTTAGCTTTATCTGCAGCATACCCTTTACCAATAGCACCAAAGCCAATTTTCATTCCTTTTAATTTTAAGAAAACTGTATTTTTTTCTGAATCAAGGATTATATTTTGATACCCCACTTTTAATATTGATGCTTTAACATCTTCATTAGTTGGCATCTGTTTCATGCTACCATCAAACTTCCATATTCTGTCCATAGAAGCATAACTAATATCAAAAGCTCCATCTGTTAGCTTTGAAATGCCAATAGCACGTTGTATTAATTTAAATAATTCAGTATCAACTTTTACTGGTGCAATTCCTGCATTTTTATTAATAGCAGAAGTTTGTGATGCAGTATCCCAAGATGAAATTAGCTTTTCTATTCTAGTAATTTCTTCAACAGCAGTATCTATATATTTATGAGCCGTAATAGAATCGTTTGCAACTACTGTAATATCAAACCGACTTCCCATTAGTTTAAGAGTGCTTTTATATGGATTTTGAGCCATAGAAGACATAGAAATACTAAGGATGATGATGTAAATGAGATTTTTCATTTTATTTAATAAAGCTATTTAGTTTTTTAATAAAATTTTCTGGTGTAGTTTTTTTATAACTGGTTTGACCTAAAATATTGCCTTCATAATCCAGTACGACTACAAATGGAAAAATGCCTTGTTTATTATATGTTTCTGCAAGTTGTTTGTTGCCTTCAGTTTGTTTATCTGAAAGTTTATTTTTCTTTTTTCTAGGAAAATCTGCTTTTAGCAATAGGTAATGCTCTTTAGAGTAGTTTTTAAAGATTTCTGTACTCCATATTTCACGATCTAATTTTATACAAGGCGCACACCAATCTGAACCTTGAAAAACTAGAATAATTGGTCTATTGTTTTTTACAGCTTCTTCTTTTGCAGTTGTAAAATCTGTTATCCAATTTTGGGCTTGAATACTTGTGATACTAAAAATGAATATTAGAAATAAAAGTGCTTTTCTCATTTTAAAGATGTTTTTTTTTAATTTGCTGTTTCCTAACACGATAGATTTGTAACCCTATAACTGGAATAAAATGAACTATAGCTGCCGCTGCACTTTTTTCTGTTCCTTGCAGGCCTAAAAGAGCCCAATGAATAAAAGCTAGAATAGCAGCTACATATACCCAACGCTGTAATTTTTTCCAAGATTTCCCCATTTTTCTTACGGCAGTATTCGTACTTGTTATTGCTAGTGGAATGAAAATAAAAAACGCAATCCATCCCGTAAAAATGGCAACATCTGTGAACTCATTAATTAATGTTTTAAAAGGGTATTCTAATACGTAAAAAACGCTATGTAAAAAGGTATAAGAGAAAGCCGCCACTCCAAAAAAGCGACGGTTTCGTATTAACCATTTTGCTATTTTTCCTTTAGGAAAAAGAAGATTAATAGGAGTTGCAATAAGACTAATAATTAACATCCGACCGGCAAATTCTCCTGTGATATGCATAATCATATCATAGCTTACTTGATCACGATAATAGTTTACAGTAAGTAATGTTCCAGGGATGGCTAAAATTAACCATAAAATATACTTAGATGTAAAAAATGTTTTGATGGTAAGCATTAATCTTAATATTTATCTTTTAGGTAAAATGGGCTCTTTTTTACTTCTTCCCCAAGCAATAAATAAGGCAATAAGAAGCAGCACCACATTCATGCCAACAGATTCATATTCACCTCTTGTAATGTGAAAAATTGCGGCTGCTACCATAAGTGCTGCTGTACCATAGGCTGCATAAACTGTAAGTTGTGGTTTAATTCTAAGCAATGCAGGTACTAACAATCCTAAACCACCTAATAGATCAACAATACCTGTAAATGTTAGTAATGATGGGTTTTCGGATGCCCAAGGCATCATTTGAGAAAGTTCTTCTAAAGGGGTTGCTAGTTTTGCATAGGCACCCCAAAGTAGCATTAAAGCAACTAATGCTTGTGCTATCCAAAGTCCAATGTTTAATCCTTTGTTTGTTTTTTGCTGAGTCATTTTTTTTAAATTAAAAATTATAACTGCAAAGTTGGACTATCGTAAATAGAATAAAAATAAGATACCTTAAGAAATGAGTTGTAGCTTATTTTTTTGATATTTTACGTCTAATATCGCTCAAGTATTCTGGTGTAACACCTATGTAGGACGCAATCAATTTTAGGGGTAAACGTTGTACTAGAGTGGGGTACATCAATGTGAAATCTGAATAACGTTGTTCTGCTGTGGCACTTAATAAACTTATGATGCGTTTATTTGTTGCAATTAAATTATTTCTAAATTTTGTTGCTATTTGTATAAGTTCAGGTTTTTCTAGTTCTGAGATATCGTCGATGTCAGATTTAGAAATTAATGTAACTTCACTATCTTCTATTGCTTCAATAAAAATGATGGAAGGCACTTGATTGGTGAAACTATCCAAATCTGAAATCATCCAGTTTTCAGGCGCAAATTGTAAAATATGCTCCTTACCATTTGCATCTATTGTATAACTTTTTAGACACCCTGTTTTTACTAAATACCCTTGTTTGGTTATTTGACCTTGTCTAAGAAGGATGTTTCCTTTAGGGACTTTTATTGTTTTTCTTGTGGGTAAAATATTCATTTAAAAACTAGATTTTATATCTTTTAAAAAGGGTTTTTCTAATAATCCATTCATGAATGAACTTGCTAATTTCACTCATCTTTAAAACAAGCCTATAATTCAAATACATCTTCATATTTTCCAATCCTAAATCCTTTATCTATCAGTATCTTACTTTCAATACTGGAAGGGTTTACAACAGGATTTGTATGATTAAAATGAATAAAAATCACTTTGTTTTTTTCTTCTTTACTCAGGCTTGAAAATACATCTAAACTTTCAATAATAAAAGGATGTGGTATTTGGCTTATATCTCTATTGTTTAATTCTTGTCCACTATAAAAAGTGGCATCCAAAAATGCATAATCAACATCTTTGATTTCATCAATAATATCTTTGTCCCATTTTTCCCATTTATCAATATCAGGAATAAATAAAGCACTTTTAGTTGGCCCTTCAATTTTGTAGCCTACGGTTTCAGAATATTCATCTCGATGCGGCACTAAAAAAGGCGTTACCTTGAGTGAGGTTGCTAATTGAACAACTTTTTCATTTTCCAACTCCTGAAATACTATGTTTTCTCTAACAACTAGTTGATTCCAAGGACCATTTGTAGATAGAAAATTTTTCATTTTAGGCATAACGTATACCGGCATTTTTTTAGCATCCATGGCTTCTTTTCCTAGAAACATAAGTCCTGTATAATGACCAATATGCGCATGTGTTAAAAAAATACCATCAACTACTTGGCTGTCATTTTTTGCATTAAAATCTGTCATTTTTTTCATTTGCGAACCCAAATCTGGAGTTGCTTCAAATAAATATGATTTTTGATTTTCGGCATCAAAAAGGCCTAAAGAAATCACCTTTCTTTTTTTATCTGGATTCTCAAAAAGGCTAGCACAACATTCTTTAACACAGGCTATTTGTGGTGATCCAGCATCTTGTAGTGTTCCAAGAATTACAATAGCTGTGTTTCCATTATGCTTTGTTTTTGTTGGTACTTCGGAAATTTTAGTGGAAGTTTTTATTTCAGAACAAGAAAAAATAGAAAATGTAAAAAAGAGTATGTAGTATATTTTCATTTGATCACAAGCAATAGTTTTTAATACTGAAATGTGCACTCTAATGTAGTCAAAATTTCTTAATTAAAATTCAAGAATCATTGCTTAGATAAACAATCAAAATACGTTTGCAAAAATACTTAATTAATTTTCTCAAAATTTAATTGCCCACGCCATACCAATCCATTGATCTTTTTACTTTTGGAAGTTTTAAATTGTACTTATACTTCAGAAGTTAAGTCAATAAATGTATGCTTTTCATAAGGAGTCAAAATACTGTTAGGAAAACCAGAAGCAATAAAATTTAATTTTCCATCTCTTAAAACAATATTAATGATCCAATTAGAGCTAGGTCTATCTGTCCAAAGATATTGCCCAGTATATTCCTTTAACATTTCAGAAGAAATATCAAAGGTATTAATAGTTCTTTGTGTATGTGTATTCCAGTTGTAGGTATAAGAAATTGATTTTAAGATTTCTTGTACTAAAGGTGCTGTGTTTCCATTGGTGAGTATCACAACGGCATCACCAGAATTTGTAAAAGCTACAAAGTCTGCAAAAAAACCTTCATTTTTACCATCATGTGCAAATCTTAATGTATCTCCTTCTCCATCAATTCTAATTCCTAAGCCCCAATTGTTTTTTCCTTTTGCAAACATTAAATCAATGGTTTCTTTTTTTAAAAATGCATTCTTTTTTCCTGCAATACTATTTTGAATTTCGATACAGTATTTAGCAACATCTTCTGCAGTAGACCACAAACCACCTGCAGCTTTTTCGGGGTAATTGTGCCAACCTCCCGCTACCACATCTCCGTTATTTTGATGTGCAGCACTCACATTTTTGTATTTCGAGCTATCTAAGGGTTGTTGAAAAGTAATGTTTGTCATCTTTAATGGCAGTAAAATCTCTTTAGTCATATAGTCCTCAAACGATACACCAGTAACATCTTCAATAAGTTTTTGCAGAATTACATAACCACCTCCAGAATACCTCCAAGTTTCTCCAGGAATATTTTCTACAGCAATAATTCTTGAATTTCCTTCACCATTAAGAACTTCTATGGTTGTTGGCATTGCTTCATCCTGAGAATAGCCGTCAAACCCATGCCCATTTAAACCAGCAGTGTGGTTTAATAATCTTCTTACCGTTACCTTTTCATTTTTTGTAAATTCATTTTCTGAAATTTTCCAATCTTTTAAGTAATTATTTACATGAACATCTAGCTCGATAGATTTGTTTTCTACCAATTTTAAAATACCTAATGCTGTAAATGGTTTTGTAACTGAAGCAATTTGGAATAAAGTTTCCTCATTTACCAAATCATCTCTTTCTGCATTTCGTTTTCCATACCCTTTGGACCAATGAAGTTTACCGTTTTTTACAACAGCTATACTTACCCCGGGAATATTGTGATGGTTCATTCGTTCTATTAGGTTAAAGGTATTTATAGGCTCATTAGCTATTAAAACAGGCGGTAAGAGGTTATTCTCAAACGTTTTAATTTCTTTTGCTATATTTTGAGCTTTAGCTGTATTGCATGTCAAACAAGTAACAAGGATTAGTACCATTGTACATAGAAATAGTGAAAGTGTTTTTTTAGTTTTCATGGCTAGTTGTTTTGTTTAGTGAATAGCACAGGATCTTGATCTAAGTTGATGGCTATACTATTTATAGATTTATCTTCACTATCTTGAAAATCAAAATTCATGAAATTCCAATAGGTGAGTGGTATTTGTGTTGTGTGGTGATCAATAAATCTATTGTTTTCTGTATATTCTAATCTAAATTTTGTAAGTGGAAAATCTGCATAAAGCGTTTCATTTTTTAAAGTAATTTTAATTTCTCCAAACCCTGGATGCTCATAAGTACCCGTATATTTTGACAAATTATAGGTTGGTTTATTTTTTGGATCCTGTATTGTAGGAGTGTCTATTGGCGCTATGGTGAATGCTTGGCCAAATCTGGTTTCTAGTTCATTTTCTTTAAGTTCTGGATACAAACGTTCTACAATTCTATTGGTGATTTTAGCAGCCAATGACGTTGTAGTTTGATTTGATAAAACAACAATACCTAATTTTTCTTCAGGATATAAAACAACATTTGATACATAACCAGAGGTGCCACCAGAATGTTCAACACGCTTATAACCTTTGTGCATCCAGTTTCCCCAACCATACCCGTAATATCTCGCTACTGGATTAAGGCTATCTCCTGGATTATCAGGTAATTTGTTTAAAAAGCCTGTTGCAGATTTCACATATTTTTTTGAAAGTACTTGTTTGTTTTCAAAAGCCCCTTCATCAAGCCATAATTGCATCCATTTTGACATATCATGAACAGAGCTATAAATAGATCCCCCAGCACCTCTTGTAGACATGTCTTCCTGTAATACTTTGCTTGGCGTAATGCTATCTACTGCATAACCGTGTGAGAAATTTTTGTTTGTAGAAGCTTGTTTCCAATTTGGATAACTATTAGTCATTCCTAAGGGATTAAATATTTTTTGTTGCCAGTTGTCTTCCAGACTTTTACCAGAAGCTTTTTCTGCAACCATTCCGGCTACCGAGTACATTAAATTATTGTAAATCCAGCTTTTACCCACACCTGTTGTTGGTTTAATATATTTTATTCTAGGAATTAACTCGTATTTGTCTGGTGTAATAAATAAAATAGCGGTCGACTCTGATGGCCAACTATTTACTCCAGTACTATGTGTTAACAGATTCTTGATCTGAATAGAATCATTCATTCCTTGATTAAAAAATTCAAGGTTTGGTAAATATGTAGCGGGTTTGTCTGAAAATTTTAGTTTACCATCATCTTGTAATGTTCCTAATACACTTGCTGTAAATGCTTTGGTGCATGATCCAATACCAAAAACCGTATGTTCGTTTACAGGAAGTTTGTTTTCATAATCACGATATCCATAGCCTTTAGAATATATAGTTTTTCCATCTTTCACAACAGCAACTGCTACTCCAGCAGCATGGTGTTCTGCAATTAAATTTTCAATTTCTGAATCTAAACCAAGAAGGTTATTTTCTGTGTTTTGTTTTTCTTGAGCACAGGCGCTTATACAAAATAACAGTGCTATAAAAAATACTATGTTTACAATTGTTTTCATAATAATTGGTTTTATAATTGATTGGTAGCTTAGTTAGTTTGACTTTCTCTTTTGGTGAAACTTTTATGAATGATTTTCCATTTGTTTTCCAATTTCAGCAGCATTAAATAATCGATAAAAGTTAAGCCTCTACTAGGCATTTTAATTTCAATTTTTGCCATAGCTGCGTCACCTTCTTGATCTATTGAAATTATTTTCCCTTGTCTATCGTTTTTTACACCCGATTTTATATTGCTTATGTAATGCTTTCCAGACCAGATTTCTAATTCACTATTTTTAACAAAATAGAGGTTAAAGTCTTCATGAAAAGCCTTTTTTAAACGTTCGGGTTCGCCATTTGCAGTACCTTCAATATAATGATTGAGTACTGTTGTAATTTGCTCATTTTCAGTTTGTGAATACACTGTGATGGTAAAAAACAGTGTTGCTAGTAATAGATTTATTTTGCACATAATTATTAGTTTTTGTGCAAGATCAAAAAATAGTTTTTACTAGAGGTTTCTTATTATAATATAGAAGTTCGGATTTATAAAACCGAATTAATTCCCCTGCTTTCTAAAGGCTGAAGGTGTGATTCCAACTAGGTTTTTAAAGGTAGTAAAGAATGTTGATTTTGAATTAAAACCACTTTCATAACCAATGGCTTCTATGGTGTAGTTCTTATTTGAAACTAATAATTTTTTCGCTTCTTCTATTCTATATTCATTAATAAATTGGGAAAATGATTTGCCTAAATTGTCATTTAAATATTGCGATAGGGTATGGGGCGAAATTTTAAATGCTGTTGCTACATCTGCCATTTTTAAATTAGCATTTTTAAATAACTTGTCATCCTCAATGAGATGGAGTTTGGTAGATATTCCATCTGCGACTTTGGTGTCAATTTCTTTGTTTTTATAACGTATTTTTTCATCAAAGAATAAGGTTCCTTTTTTTCTTCTGAAAATGAACACTAATACAACTAAATATAAAATAAAAGAAAATGATAGGGCACCTACAATATAGGATGTAAATGAACCTACAAAATAGCCTATCCATATAAAAGTGGTGCCAAAAAAGATGCTGCTTAGCCAAAGATCTTTATCACTAAATTTTTCATTATTATTAAAAAACTTTTTAAGTATAGGCCATACTATAAATCCAGAAAAAATGATATAAGCAAGCCATTGATAATAGATGATTCTAACAAAATAATTGACCCATAATCCTCGATGTTCTTGGTATGGGTATAAAATCCCTATAACAGTGATTAGTAATAAAATAGGAACGATGTGTAGTAACCACTTGTATTTCTCAAATTCTTTACTTTGATACCGAAGATATAAATACAGGAATGGCCCAATTAATAAGCAAGCAGAAAGGCCAATTTGAAGAAATGTTGTAGATAAATCTGGAACAAAATAAAAGAAAACAGATTTTATAATACGAATGCTTAGCACAAATAGTAATAGTGCTAAAAAGTAATTTGAGGCGATTTTAGTTTTTGTTGCTTTAAACCCAAAGTAAAAACTTAAAATAAAACCATTAAAAGCACCCAGGGCGCTAAAAAAGAAAATAAGTTGACTCTCAATATTCATACTAGGCTATAAGTTTATGATGTCAAATGTTTGTTATATTGAAATTGAGGATAAGGCTTTTAAAAACATATAAATTTGTTAGCTAAGTTACTTTAAAATAACGTAATATTAATTATATAACATTTCAGAACTTAAATTACACTAAGAAATTCAGGTTTTACATTCTTATTTATAGCTCAGTTTAATAAAATCTTAGGAGTATTTTTTCCTCATTTGCTCACCTAACTGTTAAAATTTCTCGAAGCCTTATATCATTAGAAGACGATCCTAACATAATTCTAAAATCACCAGGTTCTACAATTGCCTCTAGCTCTTTATTTAACATGGATAACATTTCTGGTGTAATCTCAAATAATACGTTTTTAGATTCTCCTTTTTTGAGATGAATGCGTTGAAAGCCTTTTAACTGCATTACTGGTCTGGCAACACTTGCCAATTCATCTTTGATATAAAGTTGAACTACTTCATCACCATTATAGTTTCCCGTATTGGTAATTGTGCAGCTTACAATTGTACTTTCTGAGGTGTTTATTGTGCTTTTGTCAAGTTTTATATCACTAAATTCAAATTGGGTATAACTCAAACCAAAACCAAACGGGAATAAGGGCTTTCCAGATAAATTAATGTAGTCATCACCACGTCCAGTAGGCTTATGGTTATAAAATAATGGTACCTGAGCTACATCTATAGGAAATGTAATAGGTAATCTCCCCGCAGGATTATAATCTCCAAAAAGTACATCGGCAATTGCTGTTCCACCTTCATCACCTGCATACCAAACATCCAAAATCGCTGGGATATTTTCAATCCAATTTTTCATGGTTATGGCACTACCTCCTGTTAATACTACAATACTAGGAGTTCCGGTTTGTGCAACTGCTTTAATGAGTTCTTCTTGGTGTCCAGGCAACGTTAAATAGGCTCTATCTCTAAATTCTCCTTCTTCAATCCCTACACAAACAATAGCAACTTCCGAATTTTTTGCAACAGTTACAGCATTTGCAATTTCTTTTTGCCAATTGTTTTGGATACCAGCATTCCAGATGAGTTTAAACCAAACATTTCCAGTTGTTTCGTAAAATTCTACTTTGATATCGTATGTTTTTTCTTTCTGAAATGTGAATGGTTTGGTAATTTGCTGTACCGTTTGTTTTTTCCAGTTGTCAATCACTAATTTGTTATTAATGTATAAGCGATAGCCATCGTCTCCTTTTATTCCAATATCTATAGGGCCACTTTGTGGAGCAATTAATTTTCCTGTCCATTGTGCCGAATAATAATCATAATTTATGTTGTTTTGATCTGGAGAAAAAAGGGTCCATCTAAAATCAATATTTTCGTCAATCCTCGTCAAGGCTGGTTCACCTTCAAGGTTGATGTTGTTATAATATTTCGCCTGTAGTCCAGCTTGCTTTTTACCATTTGCTAGATGAAAAAAGTGGTCTTTTGAAATAGCAATAAAACCTTCTGTTGTTCTTTTTGAACCTTCTGCATATGTTACCTTAGCAATAGCTCCAACTTTGTTTTTTATACCTTCTAAAATGCTCACTGGGGTATTGCCCGGACCAGAATAACCTCCTAATCTTGCTTCATCTGCATCTGGGCCTATCACGGCAATCGATTTTACAGATTCTTTAATGGGAAGTGTTTCTGCTTCATTTTTAAGAAGAACTATTGATTCTAAAGCCGCTTTTTTTGCCAATGCTTTGTTATTTGCAACACTATTGTGATTTTCTAGATCCTCAACATTTACATAGGGGTTTTCAAATAAACCTAGTTTAAATTTTGCATATAAAACACGACGAACAGAATCATTGATTGCTTTTTCATCAATCATTCCTTTCTCAAAGGCTTCAAAAAACAATGGATAGTGATCATAAGACGTTTGAAAAATCACATCTAAACCACCTTCTAGAGCCTGTTTTGTTGAGGCGGCATAATCTTTAGCTGTAAAGTGTAGCACATTTGCACCTCCAACAGCACCTGCATCAGAAATCACAAAACCATCAAAGCCCCAATCCTTTTTTAATGTTTCGTTTAATAGTTTTGTGCTGGCAGAAGCTTGTGTTCCGTCGATAGAATTATAAGACGTCATTATAGACATAGCTTTTCCTTCTTGAATACTTGCTTTGAAAGCAGGGTAGTAGACTTCTTCTAAAATGCGGTCGTTGAAATGAATAGGGTAAGAATCACGTCCGCCATTACCAACATTAGCCACAAAGTGTTTTGGTGTGGTGATAACGCCTCGTTTTTCAAAAGCCTTGATATAAGCCACGGCCATTTTTGAAGTTAAAAATGGATCTTCACCATAGGTTTCTTCTACGCGTCCCCAGCGTACATCGCGGGCTATATTTATTACGGGTGATAAATTTTGTCGAATTCCTCTTGCCCTAACTTCCTTAGCAATAGCAGCAGCCACGGTATCCATAAGCTTTGTGTTGAAGGAAGCTGCTAGTCCAATAGCTTGCGGAAAAACTGTTGCATCTTTTCTAATCAAACCATGTAAGGCTTCATCAAAAGGAATAATAGGAATGCCAAGGCGTGTTTCTTCCAAAAAGTATTTCTGCATTTCGTTAATCTGCAATGCAGTTTGTTTTGCTGTTCCACCTTCAGCATATGCTAAAGCCTGCTCTGTATTATTGCCAGAAGCACTTTTTGTTGCCACTTGAAATCCAAAAATGCCATGTTTGTATTTTTCTTTTCCTTCGGAAATATTACCAGGAATCATAAAAAGTTGCCAGAACTTCTCTTCAAGCGTCATTCTTTCCAGCAAGTCATCAACACGATTGTCGATAGACGCATCTGGATTTTTATACACGAGTTGATCTTTCTGCTCACAAGAACTACTAATTAGCAATACTAAAACAACAAACAGTGAACGAGGAACTAGCTTCATTTGTTTATTTTAATTTTGAAACTTTAAATGTCCATACAAACTCACTCGGCGGATTATTTCGAAGTTTTTTGGGAATGGAAACCGTAAAGCCTTTCTTATTTGGAACCCATTTAAGGGGTTTGTTATGTCCTAAAAGTTTTACAGTGCCACCTTTTATAGGTTGGTGAGCATTTATAGTAATGGTTGCAGGTATTTTTGTTTCATTCTCTGCAGCCATATAAAAGAAATAGGCATTCCCATTTTTTTGTTGGGTCATGCAGATATTATTTTCCTTATAAGGCGCTAGGGTAGTGCTATTATAGATTGCTTCGCTGTTTATAGTCATCCAATTTTCGTAATCTTTTAATAATCTATAAGCGCCGTCTTGCCATTCACCATCGGGTGTAGGAGCAATATTCAAGAGTAGATTTCCACCTTTGGCTACAATATCAACAAGCATTTGCACTCCTTTATGTCCAGACATATATACAGCATCATGAGTGTATGCCCAACCACCGCCAGAGATGATACACGATTCCCAGGGGTAGGGAAGTTCTTTTTCTGGCACTCTGTTTTCTGGTGTCAAGTAGTTTTGATTTTTGCCATGTACAGCTCTATCAACAACAATAAGTCCAGGTTGTTTAGTCCTTAAGGTATCTACAAGTTCATCCATTCTAATGTCTTGAGATACCATCCTGTGTTTGATAAAACCATTGGCGGCTTTATTTTCTGCGAATTTCTCAGCGTAGTTTTCGTCAAGGTTGAGTTGGTCGCGTTTTTTTACCCAACCACCATCTAGCCACACAATATCAATATCTCCATAATCTGTTGCTAATTCTAACAATTGATTGTGTGTAAATTGAACAAAATTCTCCCATTTTTCAGGATACAAGGCAGGATCATAGTTCACATTTCTATCAAAAGCAGGCCAATAGGGATCCCAATAACTTTTATGGTTCCAGTCTGGTTTTGAGAAATAGGTACCCACCCACATTTCTTCTCCTCTAAAGGCATTAAAAAGCTCTTTGGTAATATTTGCCTTTGGATTTGAACTAAAAGCACATTCAGGATCTGTTACTTTGTAATCTGTGTATTTAGAATCGAACATTGAAAAACCATCATGGTGTTTGGTAGTAAAAATCATGTAACGCATTCCCGCGGCTTTAGCTGCTTTAGACCATTTTTCGGGATTAAATCTTACAGGGTTGAATGTTTTTTTTAGTCCTTCGTATTCTTTAACGTATTCATAGTAATTGTCTGGATTACTTCCTTTTTTACGTTCACACCAGCCATAATCTTCTGGACAAATAGACCAAGATTCTACAATGCTCCATTGGCTATATGCTCCCCAATGCATTAATAATCCGAATTTAATATCTTGCCATTGGTCTAATTTATCAAGTACTAAAGGGTCTGTTTCTGGCACGTAGCGTTCATCTTCTAGAATAGCTTGAGAGTAAGAATAATTAGCTATAAACAGTAAGAGAAGTATTATATATTTTCTCATTCTTTATTTTTTTGAATTTCAGGAGATTGCATTAATCACAACGGTTTTGTAAAATGTTCCGATGCTGGAATACTTTCGCTAAGTTACTTGATTTATATCAAATTTCAATAATGCGAGTATTTTCCGAAAAGGAAAATGCTAAGCAATGGAAGGTTTACTTTGTTGGCAGTAGTTTTTATTTTTTTTGGATTAGTTCCATTGTATATTCCAATGCAGTATCTAGATTATTCAGATAATCTTCAACAGTAAGTACGCTATTATGATGTGGTAATACGCCTGATTCATCTGAAATGGAATCAGCATTGGTAACATGTGTAAATCTACCTACTAAATAAAAAACGCCTGTATTTGTTAGACGAAATATTCGTTGTCCACCAGTATAAAAAATACCTCCGTTTGATTCCTCACCAACAGTTACACCTATGTTATTATGCTTTGATAGGGCAAGGAGCTGACCAGTGGTAGAGCCTGCTCGACCGTCTGTTAAGAAGTAGACATTTCCCTTAAATCTATTTTTAAATGGATTTAAGGGTTTGAGTTTTGGACTATTATCTGGTGCTACTTTAAAATAAGTAAAGGGTTCTTTCGCTAAATATTGTAGCAAATGCGAAGCACCCCAAGAATTTCCTCCACCATTTCCTCTAACATCAATAATTAAACTTTTACTATTCTTGTTGTTAATCTTTTTAAAACTATCATCAATAAAATTCCTTAAAACAGAAAACTTACTACCGTAAAAATCCCAATGATTTATTGTCATTATGGCTGTAAGTTCAGTATTATCTACAAAATCAAGACATAGCGTTTCATCACAAGTTCTTAGACTTCTGAGTTCTAATTTATAAGTGTCTAACATTTCTAGCTCAATAAGTTCTTTGTTATCGTTAATTACTATTTCATAACTCGTTGGAAATCCAAAAGAATAAGGTATAAGTGCCGTCGATTGCCAGTTATATAAATGTCTTTTAGCGGGATTTCCTACTTTTCCTTGTGACTTAATATGCTTATTGATGTCTGTTATAATTTCTGCACTGGTTTTACCATTTATGGTTTTAATTTCTGCTCCTGGTTTAACTTTGTCGTTATTGATTAACGGATTTACAACATAGAGTTTGTTTTCAACATTGAACAATTCCATCGGAAAACGTAAACTGTCTGGAAGCATCTCACTTTCTTGTCCGAAATACATTGGAAGACTACTATGTCCGCAATTTATGTTAGCGACAATTTCGCTACAATGCCAGATAAATTCGCTGTATGTGGTTTTATCTGTTATTAAGTTTTTCTTTTCTTCGACCACTCTCCAAAAATCCTGTTTTGGCATAAATTTATATGGATGCGGATTGGTTTCGGTAAGCGACTTTGCTAATTCATCCAGATCATCTAAATACTGTTGTTTCTCGTATATTTTATCAAATTTATTTGTATCTCTATTTCTATATTGAATGTTAATTATTGCTATTTCGGCATTCTCGTTTTTAGAATTCAGTTCTAGAGATTTTTTATAATTTTTTATAGCTAATTTTGTGTTTCCGCTTAAAAGATATGCTTCGCCTAAACTATCATAAGAATTAAACCAGTTTGGAAATTCAGTAACTAGTAGTTCAAATATTTTTATGGCATCTTCAATTCTGTTATCATTAATTAATTGATAGCCTAAATTATTAAGTTCGTTTTTGTCATTAAAATTGTATATTTTGGGTTTTTCTTTTTTTAGCTTATTGTAATATACAATTGCAGCATCAATATTATTGTAAGAAGTTTCAACTAAAGCTGATCTAATAGATTTTTGGGATTGTGATTGACAACTACTAAAAACAAAGATAGTTAGTAATAAAAGAATAAATTTGTTGATTTTCATTTTGATTTAATTATGGTTGCTGCAAATTAATATAAATCTAAAAGAGTAAGAGTTAATGTTGCTACGGTAAGAAGTACTGATTTATAAAAAAGTACTTATTGTTGAGATTTAAATTTTGCAGGTGTAGTATTTGTTGCCTTTTTGAAAGCCTTGTAAAAAGCTGATTTAGAATTAAATCCACTTTGATTTCCTATTGCTTCTATTGTGAACAAAGAATTGCTTTTTATTAATTGTTTCGCTTCTTCAATTCTATATTCATTAATCAATTCATTAAAATTTTTGTCTAATTCATCATTAATCAATTTAGATAATTCATGATTAGAAACACCTAATTTTTTAGCCACGTCTGAAATTTTCAAATTTGGATTTGTAAATAATTTTCTATCAGTCAAAATAGTATCTAATTTTTTAATATGAACTTTATTGGTATCAGAATGTGTTATGTCTTTTTTCTTTTTTCTTTTTTCAAAAATTTTTGAAGCTATTTTCTTGTTAAAAAGAATAAACAGAAAGAATGCATAAAAAAGTATCGAAAAAAATATTGAACCTCCTATAAAGTACTCAAAGGATGCGAATGTGAAGAATGTCCATATAATTAGTATAGCAGTTGAAAGAGCTGAAAGCCATTTGATTCGTGGGAAATTTTTATAGTTAGTTTTAATGAAAACACTGGAAACTAATATATAAACAAGCCACTGAATACTTATGATTGGAAGTATAATCGTTTTGTAAAGTTCGTTGTGGTTTTTAAAAGGAATAAAAAACATAAAAACAACAGCTAAACAAACCCACAATGCAATATGAAATTTCCAATGTTTTATCCAAAATGATTTGGGTTTAAGGATACTTAATGTATAATTAAAAAACAACGGACCTATTAGAAAAAAAAAAGATGGTCCTGATTGCAAAAACCAGATAGGCTCTTCAGTAGAGAATGCATAAAATAAAGATTTTAAAACTCTAAAGCTTAATATCAATAGGAAGTATCCGAAAAGTCTATGTTCTAACTTAGAATAAGATTTACTTAACGATAAATAGAGTGCTAATATAAGGCTATTAAATGCTCCAATAGCTCCAAAGAAAAATAATATTTGAGATAAATAATTCATTAATTCAAATTTATCATTTTCTTTTAGAGTAGAGTGAACTCAAATTACTGCCAACGGTTTTGTAACGCAATCCGATGCTGGAAAGCGTTCGCTAAATTACTTTAAATTTCTCGAATAAGAGTAATGCTTATTTTTTCAGAATAGTAAATAAACTAAGCATTTGAAGCTTTACTTTGTTGTAAGCTGACTTTTTACAATTCAAATTTCTCAAATGATTTCCCATTATATTTATAAACTCCAGCGTTATGTGTTCCGAGCCATAGAACACCTTTGTTGTCTTTATATATAGAAAACAGTAAAACATCAGTTTCACCATCTTTAATTGGATAATGAATTAGTTCAGTTCCATTACTTCTCCATACACCATTATCGTAAGTTACCATCCACAAGTCTCCGTTATTGTCCATAGTCATGGACATAAAATATAAACTTTCTAATTCTTTACTTTTTACTCCAAAATCTCGTTGATACTTTATTGGTTTGAGCTCATTAGACTTTGTGTTATCTGACAATATTTTATATTTATATTTCGTATTACAAATCCAGATATATCCATCTTTATCTTCAATAATTGAACGAATGCCGAAAGAACCACCTTCAGGTGTTTCTGTTAAATGTTTTTCATACATCCAACTAACCTCATCCCCATCATATTTATATACTCCTAAATTGGACGTACCAAACCAAATATTACCTTTTGAGTCTTTATAGATATAATAAACTCCATAAGGATTGTAACTAGCATTTGGGTTAATAGAATTGAATTCGTTCTCCAATTCATTTTTCGGAAATTGTAAATGGTATAAATGTATCCCATCAAATCGATAAGGTCCGTTATTATTCCATCCCATTCTAAACCATAAATCGTTCGGTTCTGATTTCCATTCATTTTTGACAGAACTATTTTCTACTATCTCTAAAGTTGTAAATTTTTGCCCATCAAATTTGCTCACTCCTTTTGTTGTGTCGAAGTAAATGTTTCCAAATCTATCTTCTTGTATTCCCCAAATATTGCTTTCAATAAGTCCATCTTTATCAGTATAAAGAACTAGATTTTTACCATCATATTTATAAGCTCCTTTGTCATTGCCTCCAAACCAAAGGTTATTATTAGAGTCTTGGAATATCTGTAATATTTTTTGGTCAAGCCTGGAAACAGTCTCACCCAGAGCAATAACTTTTTCAGGTGTATCTGAGTTTTTAGATTTATTTTGACTGTTGCATTTAAAAAATGTTGTTAAAATTCCAAAGATTAGAACAACTTTAATAGTTATCATTTTTAAACCCATTCTATTTTTTGTTTGTTCTCGATTTTTAGCTTGCTTACAACGTGTTCGTGTATGGTTTCGTTGCGTTTGCACTAAGTTAGCAAATAAACAGAAACCCATTGTTAAGAAGCAACCTAAATTCCGATAGGAATTTCAGCCGTAATGAACTATAGCCGTTGTTACCCAAAGGCTTTTACGCTTTAATTCGTTACGTAAAGTGTTGGTTCAGTTATTCCTTTTTTCAAGTACATTTCTTTATTCATCTCAAAGTGCATTTCCGTCATTCCATTTAGATATTCTTCTAGTGGTTCAAGTCCAATTGATTTTCTTCGGTTATTGACATTTATACTATCCTCTAATTTTTTCGGATATGCCTGGGCATTGTTGAAATTATAAGTTACTTGTGTACCATATATTTGGGCTTTTCCAGTATTCAAATTTACTCGGTCTACTAAAAGTCCGTAGTTTGTTGAATTTGCATTTTGTTTGTCAACCTCTTTCTTCATTTCCGCTAAAACTTCTTTCTGGAATTCAGGATTATGGTCAGAATGTTGAACAATCAGCCAAAAGTTTCTTGAACCATTTTCTCCAGCTAAATCAAAACCTACAAACCCATATTCATCAAAAGTTTCTTGGGCTCGCTTTTGATTTTGAAGATAAACGCTGTCTTTAAATACTTCCCATTGTTCTTGTGTCAGTTGAGAATATTGTTCAGTTGGAAAAGCATTAGACGCAGCAATTTGGTCTGTATCCACCATTTTGCCCAGTTCATCGGCTAATTCTTGATTAAACTCTATTTTCTCTTCTGCTATATTTTCGTCCGTAGCCTTTTGTTTGCAACTAAATAGAGTGAAACTAATTATGAATATTCCGATTATTTTGTTCATCGCAGAATGTTTTTTTCAGCTTGTGGGTAACGGTTAGTATATGAAAAGTAGGCGATTACAAAGCACAAAGCTTGATACGAGCCAGAAACCTTGATTTCACTACTATTCCGCCTATTTTTTATATACATTGTTACCAGCCGTTTTTCATTTTTTCAGCTTTAATTTCTTCAATAATTTCACGTTTCCCCTCCCAGTCGTTTTCGACAGTTTTTAAAAGAAATTCTGCCTTTTCCAAGTATTCTCTTGAGGTTACTTTGTCCTTATTTAGTGTTGTGCGTCGTTTTTTTACTTTTTATTGATTTTGAAAAATCTATGTTCGTCACAGATTTTATCATTTTTTAAAATCGCATTTTTGAATATTCCTTCCTTTTCATATCCATTTTTTTCAAGAACTTTCATTGATGCTGTATTATATTCGAATACGCCTGTATAAATCCGATTTAGGTCAAGTTTGTCAAATCCATATTCCGTAATTAATTCAACAGCTTTTGTTGCAATTCCATTTCCCCAAAAAGGTTCTCCAATCCAATATCCAATTTCAGCCGATTTTTTATATACATCCTTTTGGATTACTAATCCTATTATACCAGATAGTTTTCCTTCGTATTCTATTCCAAATGTCTGTTTAGGATTCTCTTTTTTCGTTAAGTTTATAAAAAAATCAGCATCACTTTCCGTATATGGAAAAGGTATGTAATCTCTCAAATTGTTCCAAATCTTTTTATTATTTGCAAGTTTTGCCAATTCAGTTTTTTCTGATAATTCGAGAGGCCTTATTTTGATTTTTTGTTTCACTTATAGTTTTTTTAATTGCATACATTTACCTGCTAAATACAGTCCGATGAGAATTGATTTATTCTATTAATTACGTAGTAACTTTCCACATAATGCCAAATTTGTCAATGCAATTACCATAATAAGATTCCCAGAATGTAACGTGCATAGGTAAGGTTTTTTGTCCACCTTTTGAAAGTTCGTTATATAGCTTGTCAGCTTCATTTTTACTATCTGTATGAATTATAAGACCAAAGTTGCTATACCCTTTTGACTTTTCATATCCTTCAGTATAGTCCGCTCCATTCAAACTTGTTTCTTCACTAATATCCAAAGTGACGTGCATTATTTTATTTTCGTCAGTTTCTTGGAAAATGTGTCTATCTTGTTTTGGAACATCTTTATAGCGTCCAATGTATGAGACCTTTTTTCCAAAAACTCCTTCATAAAAATTGAAGGCTTCTTCACAATTACCATTAAAATAAAGGTAGGGATTCATTCTTGCCATAGAGCTTATTTTAGATTATTATTTGATTTTTTATCAATGCGCAAATGTCTTGTCCTGAAATATGGCTACAGGTTAAAATTGATTTTACGCTGTTAATTTATATACCATATTTGGTGTTTT
>NZ_JBYVJY010000008.1:5000-137296 GCF_058147145.1 Patiriisocius sp. 208BN25-11 | reverse complement strand
GTCTTTTGTTGTTAAATCAAATTCCGCAAAACCGTCATTAGGCAATTCATCACAAATATTATAGGTTGTTGGTATTGCAGCACTAGGAGCAACTACAATAGAAATATCAAAACTATCAATTGCAAAACATGTAGGTGTATCATTACTTTCTACGCGAACAAATATGGTTTCTCCAGAAGCAACAACATCATAAAATACTGGTAAGGGGTTCATATCTCCGTTTGCTTCTCCAAGTGTATTGTGATAGGACACAGTAAAAAACATTGGGTCTTGTATCCCTAGGGCTTCAGCATTTTTAAATGCAGGTAAGTCTAAAGTAATGGTACCGTCTCCATCTAAATCGCAAAGAGCTTCATCTGTCATTGGACCCGCCATAGCTGGCAAAAAGATCAACTCAAAAGACTCAGTTGCGAAACAATTTCCAGCAAGATCTTGTATGCGTACAAAGATCAATTCGGTAGTTCCTGTAATGGCATAGGCAGTGGGTACTGCAATAGGCATTGCTCCAGTACTGGCATCTATAGCACTATTGTGGTAAGAAATTAGAAAGTCTGCAGCATTTTGTCCACCTAATACGTCATCATCATTTTCTGTTAAGTCAAAAATTCCAGTATTAATACCATCATCACATTGAAACAAATCCAGAGGTTCATTTGCAATGGGTTGTGTATTAAAAGTTACCTCAACTTGATCGTTAACAATACAGGTAGCATCTACGGGATTAAAAACTTCTACAGAATAGGTTCCAGAATTGGGAGCATTTACAGTAAACATATCATCTCCAATTGTCGATGGTCCTTGCGAAACAGCATTAAAAAACCACTCATAAGATAAGCCTGCAGCGCCTCCTGTATTTGCGGTTAACACAATAGGATCTGTATCACAGGTATCTTGATCTGGTCCTAAATCTACACTAATAGGAAAAAAGTTTAGGAAGAACGATTCTGTAGCAAAACAAGCTCCAGATGTATTTGTAATACGAACAAATATTTCTTCCACAGCACCTGTAATAGGATACATTGTAGGCGTTGCAATAGGCATTACTCCTGCTATTGCATCGGCTAATGAATTGTGGTAGGTAATCACAAAATCTGCAGGGTTTTGCCCCCCTAGCACGTCATCATCATTTTCTGTTAAATCAAAAACTCCTGTATTGATACCATTATCACATTGAAACAAATCTTGAGGTTCATTTGCAACGGGCTGTGTATCAAATAAAATTTCAACTTCATCAGAAATGACACAAGTAACATCGGCTGGATCAAATACTTCTACAGAATAGGTTCCAGAGTTGGGGAAGTTTACCGTAAACATATCATCTCCTATGGTAGAAGGACCTTGAGAGACTGCATTGTAAAACCACTCGTAAGATAGTCCGGGAGTACCTGCGGTATCTGCAGTTAATATGATAGGATCTGCATCACATGTCGACTGATCTGGACCTAAGGTTAATGTAAAAGGATTTGCAGTAGTAACATTCACATCATCTGTAACAACTGTAACAACACCATCACAATTTAAATATGAAGCACGGGCAGTATACGTTTCGTCATCTGCTGGACATACATTAATAGTCGGTGTGCTTCCAATTACTGTTCCAGAGCTATCCAACCAATCAAAAGTAACATTTGAAGGACCATTTGGGGTAAAACGCCACGCTTCCATATTTGCCGACCAGTCCCCAGTATTACGTCCGGGAGGTGTATACCCAAGGGTACCGTCTCCATTTTGAATACCAATTACAGCATTTCCATCATTCCAAGAACAACCAGATGGTCTGTCTAAAATATATACCTCAATTACATTTGTAGTTTCATAAATAACCATTTGAGAGGTCATTCTTAACGTACTACAAGCACCACCAAAATAAAATACATTTGGTACACTAACAACCATGGTTCTACATGGTGCTTCACCTAAAACTTGGAAATTGATGTCTGATGTTGGTGGACTTGGTGCAGGATTAATATCCATATAAGCTCCAAAAATAGCAGAGCGAAAAAGGTTTGGATCTGGTATAGACTCATCAAAACTCCATTGGCAAAAACCATTTGGAGGATTATTTACTAAGTCAAATGATATGACTGCATTAGAACCTATGACTATTTCATCATAGGTCTCACCAAAAAAACAAAAATTAAAAGGCAAATCAATCGCTGGAGACCACACATCATCTGTATTTACAGATACTGGCGTTCCTCCAATGAATGGAAAAGGATCGTATGGAATTGATGTGACCTCATAACTAGTTGTTTCACCTGTCTGTAAAAAAGTGGCTGTTAAATCAACGCAGCCACCACTAGCACAGTTTATAGTGGCATCAGCGCCAGCATCAACATTTGGACAACCTGGTCCTTGAGAGAATACATTTGTAAAAGGAAGCAATAAAAATGCCCCCAGTAATAGCAGATTAATGGAGTATATCTTTTTCATAGTATATCAATAACGAGCGAAAATTAAGAAAATTTTATGAAAACATTGCCCATTATCCTCTAAAATAATGAACAACAATACATAGCTAGCAAATACCTAATTTACTATCTTTGCGCTTCCTATCGAGGAACTAAGAAATTACAATGAAATGGAAATAAAAAACGAGCTTCAAATTTCAGAAGAAAATCACCTAGACCACCACAGTGCGAGTCAAGACACTCCGCTTAGATCAGATGCTTTTGACATGAGTGATGCAGATAAGATTGAACGTATTCAAGCCGATGTAAAAAATATCATGAATACCTTAGGGCTTGACCTTTCTGACGATAGTTTAAAAGGCACTCCCACACGCGTTGCAAAAATGTTTGTGAATGAGATCTTTGGAGGATTGCATCCTAAAAGAAAACCAAAGGCTTCTACTTTTGAAAACAAATACAAATACAATGAGATGCTGGTGGAAAAAAACATCACACTCTACTCTACCTGTGAGCATCACTTGCTTCCTATTGTAGGAAAAGCTCATATCGCATATATATCTAACGGCACTGTAGTTGGATTGAGTAAAATGAATCGTATCGTTGATTATTTTGCAAAAAGACCTCAAGTACAGGAACGACTTACTATGCAAATTGTAAAAGAATTACAAGATGTTTTAGGAACAGAAGATGTTGCCTGTGTGATTGATGCAAAGCACTTATGTGTAAATTCTAGAGGAATTCGCGACATAGATAGTAGTACTGTGACAAGCGAATTTGGTGGTGCTTTTAAGAATGCGAATACTAAAAGAGAATTTTTAGATTATATTAAATTTGACACACAATTTTGACAGGTGACGAGTGACGAGTGACGGGTGACGGATGACAGATGACAGATGACAGATGACTTAATACCTAAAACTTGATTTTAAAAAACAAATAATATATTATATTTATATTTTGATACTCCCTAGTTAAATAAATAAAGAACAATGGAAGTATTATTTAAATTTGAAAACCTCAAAATTTGGCAAATGGCTATGGATCTTGGTGAAAACATCAACACAATAGCTATACATTTCCCTAAAATAGAAAAATTCAATTTATCATCACAAATACGAAGAGCCGCAGACTCTATTGCACTTAATATCTCCGAAGGAAGTATTGGTCAAAGTAATTTAGAACAGAAACGTTTTTTAAACTATGCTATTAGATCAAATGCGGAAGTGATAACATGTCTTCACAAAGCAAAAAGAAGAAATTATATCAACAACATAACATTTGACAACTAATACAAATCACATTTTCATTTAATGAATATGATGATTGCTTTTAAAAATAACCTAAAATAAAACATTGGTCATCGGTCACCAAGCATCAAACATGAAACTATACAAAACACAAACACTATCCGTCTATAACTCAATTTCAAAAAGTAAAGAGACATTTAGCCCTATTAACGAAGGCGCTGTAGGGATGTATGTTTGTGGTCCTACAGTATACAGCAATGTACACATGGGGAATTGTCGTACGTTTCTGTCATTCGATTTGGTGTTTCGTTATTTACAGCATCTAGGATACAAAGTTCGTTATGTACGAAACATTACAGATGCGGGTCACCTTGAAAACGACGGTGAAAGTGGTGAGGATCCTATTGCAAAAAAAGCAAGGTTAGAAAATATAGAACCCATGGAAGTGGTGCAGAAATATACTGTCGACTTTCATGAAACAATGGCACTTTTTAATGCCCATCCGCCAAGTATTGAGCCTACAGCTACGGGACATATTATTGAACAAATTGAAATTGTAGAAAACATCATTAAAGAAGGATACGCCTACGAAGTTAATGGCTCTGTCTATTTTGATGTTAATAAATTTAATGAGGACAATGACTACGGAAAGTTGAGTGGCCGCAATCTTGAAGACATGATTACCAATACGAGAGAATTGGCAGCGCAGTCTGAAAAGAAAAATCCACAAGATTTTGCCCTTTGGAAAAAAGCTGAACCAAAGCACATTATGCGTTGGCCTTCTCCTTGGAGTGATGGTTTTCCTGGATGGCACCTTGAATGTACAGCCATGAGCACCAAATATCTTGGTGAACAATTTGATATTCACGGAGGTGGTATGGATTTAAAATTTCCACACCACGAATGTGAAATAGCGCAGGCAGAAGCGACCAATAAAAAATCACCAGTAAATTATTGGATGCATACCAATATGCTTACCCTTAACGGTAAAAAAATGTCTAAATCTACTGGAAACAGTATTTTACCAGGAGAGTTATTTTCTGGAGACAATACTATATTAAGTAAATCTTTTGCGCCCACCGTTGCAAAATTCTTTATGTTTCAAGCACATTACAGAAGCATTTTAGACTTTAGTGATGATGCCTTAGTCGCTAGCGAAAAAGGATACAATAGATTGATGGATGCTTACAGGAGCCTTCCAAATATTAACGCCAGCGATAGCTCTAGTATGGATATTGCTGCTTGGAAACAATCTTGTTATGATGCTATGAATGACGATTTTAATAGTCCGATTTTAATAGCGCAACTTTTTGAAGCCTCTAAATACATCAATACCTTAAAAGAGAACAAGGCAACCATTACTGCAGAAGATTTAAAGACATTGTCAGAAATCATGCACGCCTTTATATTTGACGTGCTTGGTCTTACCGATGTTGCGAACGAGGCAAGTGGTGATGACAACAAATTGTCTAGTGCCATTAAATTGTTAATCGAGCTTCGTAATCAAGCAAGAGCGAATAAAGATTTTGCTACCAGCGATAAAATTAGAGACAACCTACAAGAAGTAGGTATTCAGTTAAAAGACGGAAAAGAAGGCACTACGTTTTCTTTATCTTAAGCACTTCGGAAATTTTAAATTTCCGAAGGCATTATAACAAGACCCCTTTGTTAAAACAAATTTTAATAGCGCCTTTTATTTTTATCATTCGCATTTACCAGCGAGTGCTATCTCCTCTATTTCCTCCTATGTGTAGATATACTCCTAGCTGTTCTCATTATGCGGTTGAAGCCTTGCAAACACATGGCGTATTAAAAGGAAGTTGGCTAGCCGCAAAAAGAATTGCCAGTTGCGCTCCTTGGGGCGGACATGGTCATGATCCTGTGCCTCCGAAAAAGTAGTGATTGATGATTGGTTATTGGTTATTGGTTATTGGTTATTGAATTAAAAGTATATTTTATATTTATAAACCCTTAAACTCCCATACTTCTTCCCCCAATTAACGAACTATTAAGAAAATCTGCTTTCAGTTCTCATTGCTATTTTTATCTTTACCTAGAACAAAAAAAGAATCTTCATGCATGCACTTACAATGGTCTGGAATCCCTTAGATGGAATTGACCTTGGCTTTTTTAAAATTCAGTTTTACAGTTTGATGTTTGTGGTCGCCTTTGTTTTAGGTTTGTACTTAATCAAGAAAATTTTCATCAATGAAAAAGAAAGTGAAAAGAACTTAGACAGTCTTTTTATTTATATGGTACTGGCGATATTAATAGGTGCTCGTATGGGGCATGTTATTTTCTATCAGAGTGAACTTATTACACAAGATCCACTTTCTGTATTTCTACCTTTTAAATTTGTTCCAGAAATAGAATACACCGGTTTTAGAGGATTGGCAAGTCATGGAGCAGCCATTGCGGTTATTATTGCTATGTACTTTTACAGTAAAAAAGTGATTAAAAAACCGATGCTTTGGATTTTAGATCGTGTGGTTTTGCCCGTAGCGAGTGGCGCTATTTTTGTGCGTATTGGTAACTTTATCAATTCTGAAATTATTGGAAAAGAATCTGGTGATTTTGCTTTAGGTGTTCAATTTATTAGAGATAGTATTAGTGAAGGCCAAGCCATGGCCATAACAGGGCTTAAAGAACCCAAGAAAGCCTATGATGCCATTGTAAATGATCCTGCTTATGCAGAGACTTTGGCCGCAGTACCCTTTAGACATGCTGCCCAATTGTACGAATCTTTCGGATATGTATTTGTCTTTTTAATCCTCATGTATTTCTATTGGAAAACAGACAAGAGCAAGCAATTAGGATTCTTATTTGGTCTCTTTTTAGTCTTACTCTTTACGATACGCTTCTTTGTTGAGTTTTTAAAAGAAGCCCAAGTAGACGAACGTGGAGACTGGGCCTTAAATACTGGTCAGTGGTTAAGCATTCCCTTAGTACTAGTTGGAATCTATTTCATGATACAATCGTATAAAAAAATATACACCAATGAATCAGTCGCTTAAAATTGTTCTTGCAGTAGTTTCAATATTTCTATGTAGCACTAGCTGTAAGAAGAACAACAAGATACTTACCAAAGAGATCACATATAGCAACGACGGCAGGATTACTGTGTATAAGCAAGATACCGATGCAGCAATAAAGTCCTTCACCATAGAAACCGCTATAGGTGAATACGAAACACAAACCGGTTTAATGTATCGCAAAGAACTTCCTAGAGATTGGGGTATGTTATTTATGTTTGATGATGAACAACCTCGTTCTTTTTACATGAAAAATACCGAAATAGAACTGGACATTCTATACATTAATGCCGATAAAAAAATAGTAAAGATCTACAGAAAGGCAAAGCCCTTTGATCCAACGAGTCTCCCATCAAACACGCCTGTAAAATATGTTCTTGAAGTTGGAGGTGCGGTTTCATCTAGTTACGGAATTGTAGAAGGAGATCGTGTAGAATGGCAGTTGAAATAATTTGAAGATTTGATGAAGAATCAATTTGAAAATTACAAAATTTCATCTTTGAGACTTTGCTACTTTGTTACTTTTATTCTTATTTATTAAGCTATAGCTCAACACTTAAATCTCAGAAACAGAAAATGAGACTGCTGCGCTGATAAAGAATAGATCGCCTTTGGCTATTAGAAGATGTTTCGCTGTGCTGATAGACCAAATTTTTAATCATCATATCTAAAGTCTTATTTTTATTAAAGCTTTGCCTCCTGTTAACAACCTTTTTCTTAACATCTAAACTTTTAAACATATCAACTCATAAACATATCAACTCATAAACATATTAATCACTAAACACAAAAATCCCCTCTAGTTTCCTAGAAGGGATTTTTGATTATTTAAGATTTCCGCCCGCGTGTCGCTGAAGCTTTAGCGGAGGAACAATAAAAGACTAGGCTTCTACTTCTTCTTCTTTTTTCTCTTCTAATAAATCACTTGCTTTTTTCTTCACTGTATCATACATCACTGGTGTTGCAATGAATAATGAAGAATAAGTACCTACGATAACCCCTACGATTAAGGCAAAGATCAATCCGCGGATAGATTCTGCTCCAATAAAGAAGATACATAGTAATACAATTAAGGTAGTTAAAGAAGTATTTAACGTACGACTCAAGGTACTGTTTAATGCACTGTTAATTACTTTACTAAATGCCCAGTTTGGATTGTCATTAAAGTACTCTCTAATACGGTCAAATACAACCACGGTATCATTTAATGAATACCCAATTACCGTCAAGATTGCCGCAATAAATGATTGGTCAATCTCCATGCTAAATGGCATAATGTTTTGCGTTAATGAGAATACCCCTAAAACGATCATTACATCATGGAATACAGCCGCAACCGCACCCAAACTAAATTGCCATCTTCTAAAACGAACTAAGATATACAAGAACACTACTAATAAAGATCCTAATACCGCCCAGAATGAGTTTTTCTTGATATCATCTGCAATGGTTGGACTCACTTTATAGTACTCCATGATACCTGCTACTTTCGCATCGTTATCATCTTTAAATTGATCGTAGGTCATCCCTTCTGGAAGGTATGATTTAACCCCATCGTACAATTTTGTCTGTACTTCGTTGTCAATTTCTGAACCAGTCTCTCCTACTTTGTATTTTGTAGTAATTTTTAACTGGTTATTTGCTCCATATGTTTTAGCTTCAGCACTGTTAAATTGCGCTATAAGACTTTCTTCAACAGCTGTTGCGTCTACATCCTGAGCAAAACGAACTGTGTAGGTACGTCCTCCAACAAAATCGACACCTTGATCTAAGCTATTGGTTACTAAAGAACCAATACTTACTAAGACTAAAATTGCAGAAATGATATACGCTACTTTACGCTTTCCAAGGAAGTTGATGTTTACATTCTTAAACAAGTTCTTTGTGAACGGCGTAGAGAATGCTAACGGTTTTCCGTTTTTAGTAAAGCTATCGATAAACAATCTCGTAATAAAAATTGCTGTAAATAACGATGTAAGAATACCTATTAATAAGGTAGTTGCGAAACCTTGAATAGGTCCTGTTCCAAATACCAATAAGATTAAACCAGTAAGACCTGTTGTAATGTTGGCATCTAAGATAGATGACAATGCATTTTGGAAACCATCTTTAATACTATCCTTTTGTGACTTTCCTTTGGCAAGTTCTTCTCGAATACGCTCAAAGATAAGTACGTTGGCATCTACCGAGATACCAATAGTAAGTACAATACCTGCAATACCAGGTAATGTTAATACAGCTCCAAGACCTGCTAATACACCAAAGATAAATACAATGTTTACGATCAATGCAACATCGGCAAAAGCACCCGCTTTACCATAGTATGCAATCATCCAAATAAGTACTAATAATAAAGCAATACCAAATGATAACATACCACTATTAATAGCTTCCTGACCTAAGGTTGGTCCTACAACTTCTGCTTGAATAATATCTGCAGAAGCAGGTAATTTACCAGCACGTAAAACATTTGCTAAATCTTGTCCTTCTGCAATGGTAAAGTCTCCTGTAATTTCACTTCTACCTCCTGCAATACCACCTGGAGATGTTACCCCTGGTGCAGAGTATACAATATCATCTAATACAATGGCAATTTGAGATGCGTTCTTGTTTGCATTTTTGGTCATTTCTTCCCAAATCTTTGCTCCTTTACCATTCATTTGCATAGAAACCGCAGGGTTACTAAACTGATCGTATGTTTGCGCAGCATCTGTAACAACACCTCCAGCTAAAGGCGCTTCCATATCTCTGTTTCCTTTAATTGCATAAAGACCAGTTGTCATTATTGTTTCACCCGTGGTTAACTCAGTTTCCACTGGCTTCTCCCATACAAACTTTGTAAAACGTTGCCCTTGTGATAACAATGCTCTTACTTGAGGCATACGCAAATAACTATTAATAACAGCAGTATCCTTTAAACGAAACATCCCTAAAACAGGACGACCATTAAATCCAGGTGATACTAATTTTGAGAAAATTGGGTTTGCTTTTTCAAGCTCCTCATCTGTTTTCTCTACTTCTTCTCCTGCTAATAAATCATCTACTACAGAATCTCCATCTGTTTGTGTAGAATCTGCAGCAGTATCTGCTACTGGTGTTTCTTTTGCTTTGTTAAGTTCTGCAACTTTATTATTTGCCAATTGTAAAAATGTTGCCATTTCTTCACTCTTGTAAACATCCCAGAATTCTAACTGCGCTGTACTTTGTAATAATTTAGAAACACGCTCTACATCTTTTGCACCTGGCAATTCTACCAAGATACGTGCAGAGTTTCCTAAACGTTGAATGTTTGGTTGTGTTACCCCAAACTTATCGATACGCTTACGTAATACTTCAAAAGCAGAAGTAATAGACTCATCAATTTTTCTGTTGATTACGGTCTTCACTTCATCGTTGCTCATATTTGCATTGATATCATCTTCCAACCCTTTGTTGAAGAATATATCTGGAGAAGCTAAGTTGTTTTCTCCTGGCAATGCTTCAAAAGCTCTGTAAAAAGATTCTAAAAATGTTTCTTGAGCATCTTTTTGTAATTCTCCTGCATTTGCAATAGCCTGATTAAAAGCCGGATCTTTTGAATTGTTTGCCAATCCTTTTAAGATGTCTTGCACAGAAATCTGTAAGATTACATTAATACCACCTTTTAAATCCAGACCTTTGTTAAGCTCTTTTTCTTTAGCAGTTTTGTAATCAATACCCAACATAATTGGGTTGCTTGCAACACTATCAAGGTAGCTTGCTTCTGCAGCTGCGCGCTCGTTAGGTTGATCTTTTGTGAACTTTGCATTTGCATACTCTGTTGCACTGTCTTCTACTTTATTTGCTAGGTACGTGTATGATAATTGGTATAAACTTACCAATCCAAACAAGATCGCAAAAAGTGTAATAAGTCCTTTATTTTGCATGTTGTAATTTTTTTGTTGTCAAATTTTTTCTGAAATATTCAAGGTGGCGAATATAGTTGTTATCGCACAATTTGACACATTGTTTAATAAATAATAATGTGTTTGTTCTTTTCTTGAAGAACATTGATTTTTATGAAGAATGGTTTTTAAAAATGATAGTCGTACCTATCATAGCTTCGGAAATATAAAATTTCAGAAAAACATTAAAAACCTTATACCCGAGGGCCTGCTCTTACTTCTGGGATTTTGTAAGAGAATTGATCTACTCCTAAAGATTGGTGGTTGTTTATTTTAAATGCAACCGCTTCTTTCTTATTTCTCTCTAGTAAGAGAACTTGAGCATGCACTCCAGAAACATCCGGAATAAAATAACGATGTATTGTAGGTTCAAATTCGAAAGTAATTCCGTTAAGATCTGTATCTACATCACTGTATTGCTTTAATTCATGTACATCTAATTTGTATACAGAACTGTTTTCTATAGGAGCATTGTTATCATTTGGCGAACTTTCATAAGGAGTATAGCCTACTGCAATCCCGCCCTGAGTTGACAACATGCCCTTAATCACAATCGCATCAAATGCACTATAGTAGGTGATGGTAAGTGTTCCATTTTCAAGGACGTTCACTTGAATGTTCTCTGCACCAGTAGCGGCTAATTTTTCCTTAACCTCATCAATAGCTTTATTTGCTGCTATTGAAGAAATTGAAGATCCTTCAAAGGCTACAACAATCTGTTGATTAGGTGCAGGATTTTGCTCTACACTTATCCCTAAGAGGATAAAAAGAGCTATAAGAGACCTTAAGTACCATTTTGTTTGCACGGCGACAAATATAAAAAATAAAGACTGTATTGCTACAGTCTTTTGAAGGGATATTATATTTTTTAAGGGTATTTCAACACGATCTACCCAAACCCTAAAGGGATTCTTGTTGAAATCATCATTTTCATCCTTTAGGACTGAGGAAAAAAATGATGATTCAACTATAAGGTTGTTTATTAAAACTCTAACAAACCGTTTGTTTTTGTAACGCCTGCAGCACTTTCTTGCATGTGCGCTTTTTCTGCATCATTTAATTCGATATTTACAATTTTCTCGATACCGTTCTTTCCTAACACTACAGGAACTCCGATACATAAATCGTTTAGATCGTACTCACCTTCTAACAAAGTAGAGCATGGAAATATTTTTTTCTGGTCACAAGCAATGGCTTGTACCAATCCAGATACAGCAGCACCAGGTGCATACCAAGCAGAAGTTCCTAACAAACCAGTTAAGGTTGCTCCACCCACTTTAGTTGCTTCTCTTACTTCGTCTAAACGCTCTTGAGAAATAAATTCTGTTACAGGCACACTATTTCTTGTTGCCAAACGTGTTAATGGCACCATCCCTTTATCGCTGTGTCCACCAATCACCATTCCGTCTACATCACTAATTGGAGCCTCTAAGGCCTCAGCCAAACGATACTTAAAACGAGCACTATCTAAAGCACCACCCATACCAATAATTCTGTTCTTTGGCAATCCAGTTACTTTATGTGCCAAATACGTCATTGTATCCATTGGGTTACTTACCACAATTAAAATGGTATTTGGAGAATGTTCTACCAAACTTTTTGAAACCATTTTTACAATTCCTGCATTGATTCCAATTAATTCTTCACGAGTCATTCCTGGCTTACGAGGAATACCACTTGTAATCACACAAATATCACTGTTGGCAGTTTTACTGTAATCGTTTGTAGAACCTACAATACGCGTGTCAAATCCGTTTAAAGAGGCTGTTTGCATCAAGTCCATCGCTTTTCCTTCTGCATATCCTTCTTTAATGTCTAATAAAACTACTTCGCTTGCAAAGTTCTTTATTGCAATATACTCTGCACAACTAGCACCTACGGCTCCTGCGCCAACAACTGTTACTTTCATTTTGTATTATTTATGTGTCGCTATTAACGATCAATTAGTAAATTATTTTTTTCTTTTTCTGAAATTTTAGCCTCCCAAAATTTCGCTGCAAAAATACAATTATCTGTCGTAATTTTAATACGTTCCTTAAAATTTATAATGCACTGAAAGGTTGGTATTTAAAAAGGTACCTATTGTGAAGTTCGAGGCGATATACCAATCGCTTACATGATAGTTCACACCAACATTTCCTCGCACTAACGTATTGGTATCTTCTAGCGCAGTAAAGGCTTCATTTAAAAGCCGCAACAACAAAGCTCCTTCGCCTCCCATTGTATATTTAAACCTATTTGCTGAAACCGCAAAAGCCCCTACAAATTCGAATTTGTAAAAGCGTTTTGAAGCAATCAATTGTCCTGTAAACGCATTGGCATTTACTTCTAGCGAATTGAGGGTTGCCAAAGGTTCCTGACCAGCGTCTGAATCTGAACTTTTAATCTCAAAATCGTCAAAGAAAATTTCAGAATCAAAAAAAGAATAGGCCGCTTGTAGTGCCACTTGAAGCGCCTCGTCATCTGCTTCGGCGCCTAACCAATACTGACTCACATTATGCTTAATAGCCCCACCAAAGGTTTGATATCCGGACTCCTCAATTTTTATTTTAGGGACAAACTGAACGGTTAGTTCTGTTTGTTGCCATAAACCAACAGAGCCTTGCAAATAAGGATAAAAGAACACATCCTGCTTTGCTCCTTCAAAGGTTTGCAATTCATACGGATCTCCATCAAGCTCAAAATCGTAAAACACATTGGTATCTCCACCCAAGGCAGTTGGCACCTCAGCACTAGAAGCATCGCGAATATCTAAACTTATAAAATCGCTATCGCGTACCGTAAATGATTTTTGATTAGAAAATACTGGTAACACATTTACGTGCAAAGACAGATCTACTTGAAACAAATCAAGACTTTTTGCACTACTATACCAAGATCCAGAAGATTGATACACAGCTGCATCTGCAGCAGGAGAGACATACTGATTACTAATTAACACCATATCTACCAGGAAATCTTCAACATCTGCAAATGCCCCTTGAGCAAAAACAGGTATTGGAGCCAGTACAAAAAAGGCAACCCAGAGAGTTGCCTTTTTTATCTTAACTAAATGTCTATGCATCAATATTAGCGTATACTGCGTTCTTTTCAATAAACTCTCTTCGCGGTGGCACCTCATCTCCCATAAGCATTGAGAACACTCGATCTGCTTCGGTACCATTATCAATGGTAACCTGGCGTAAGGTTCTAAAAGAAGGGTTCATGGTGGTGTCCCATAATTGCTCAGCATTCATCTCTCCAAGACCCTTGTAACGTTGAATCTTACTTCCATCTCCATACTGTTCTATTAAAGCATCACGCTCTGCGTCATTCCAAGCATATTCTTTTTTCGCACCTTTTTTAACCAAGTACAATGGTGGAGTTGCGATATATACATACCCGTTCTCTACTAAGTCCTTCATGTAACGGAAGAAGAAGGTTAAAATTAAGGTAGAAATGTGACTACCATCGACATCGGCATCACACATGATGACTACTTTATGATAACGTAATTTAGAAAGGTTTAATGCTTTGCTATCTTCTTCAGTACCAATGGTTACACCAAGTGCCGTAAAGATATTTCGTATCTCTTCATTTTCGAATACTTTGTGTTGCATTGCTTTTTCTACATTCAAGATTTTACCACGTAAAGGTAAGATGGCTTGAAAGTTTCTGTCACGACCTTGTTTGGCCGTTCCACCTGCCGAGTCTCCCTCGACAAGGAATACTTCACATTTTTCTGGATCTTGCTCTGAGCAATCACTTAATTTCCCTGGTAAACCTCCACCGCTCATTACGGTTTTACGTTGTACCATCTCACGAGCCTTACGGGCTGCGTGACGGGCCGTTGCAGCAAGAATTACTTTCTGTACAATGGTCTTAGCATCTACTGGATTTTCTTCCAAGTAGTTTTCTAACATTTCAGAAACAGACTGGCTTACCGCAGAAGTCACCTCACGGTTTCCTAATTTGGTTTTGGTCTGACCCTCAAATTGAGGCTCTCCAACCTTAACAGATACAATGGCCGTTAATCCTTCTCTAAAATCGTCTCCAGAAATATCGAACTTTAATTTATCTAGCAGTCCAGACGAATCTGCATATTTCTTAAGCGTATTGGTAAGTCCACGACGGAAACCACTTAAGTGTGTTCCTCCTTCGTGGGTATTAATATTATTTACATACGAGTGCAAGTTTTCTGTGTACGATGTATTGTATACCATCGCTACTTCTACAGGAATGCCATTTTTTTCACCTTCCATAGAAATCACGTCGCCAATTAGCATTTCACGATTTCCATCTAAGAAGCGAATAAATTCTTTTAATCCTTCCTCACTATGGAACGTCTCTCCTTTAAGCTCCCCATTTTCTTCGGTAACACGTTTGTCTTCAATCGTGATAGTTAAGCCCTTATTAAGATACGCAAGCTCTCTTAAACGACTCGCAAGAGTATCGTAATTATACTCAAGAGTTTGCGTAAAGATCTGATCATCTGGTTTGAAGGTTACTTCTGTTCCTCTATCTTCTGTTGTTCCAACAGATTTTACAGGATACATTGTTTTTCCGCGCTCGTATTCTTGTTCGTAAATTTTACCATCTCTAAAAACGGTTGCCTTTAAAGTAGCAGATAATGCGTTTACACAACTCACTCCTACCCCGTGTAAACCACCAGATACTTTATAACTGTCTTTATCAAACTTACCTCCCGCTCCAATCTTGGTCATAACTACTTCTAAAGCAGAAACCCCTTCTTTTTTGTGTATATCTACAGGAATACCACGACCATTATCTCTAACGGTCACACTATTATCTTCATTAATCCAAACATTAACAGTATCACAGTGCCCGGCCAAGGCCTCATCGATCGAGTTATCAACTACTTCATATACCAAATGGTGCAACCCTCTTACGCCTACGTCTCCAATATACATGGAAGGACGCATACGTACGTGTTCCATACCCTCAAGGGCTTGGATCTGATCGGCTCCGTAATTACCTTTATTTTGTTCTTCGCTCATAAATAGTTTAATTCAAAATGTTTGTAAAATAGCTTCGGAAATGTTCGAAAACCACATCGTGTTAAAGACATGATTTTAGGTGCTTTTTTCGAAGCCAAACAAATATAACCAAAGCGATAGTAATACCTAGTAAATAGGGCGTCTTTCATAGCTAAGTTATTAACAAAGAATTGTGAAAAACCCAGCGTTTTTTTTAAAAGAAATTATGTAGTTTGCATCCTACTGTTTCACATCTTTTTTTGGTGTAATAACAGACTGAAATTCAAATCATTTAAACCTTTTGGAATGCGACTAACATTTCCGAAGAAAAAACACAAAACACCTAAGAAATCATGAAAAATCTTAAAGCATTAGCGCTCATTTTCACCCTTGCCTTATTTGCAACTCAAACCTCTTTTGCTCAAAACTTTAGCAAATTAGACAAAAGCCCTATGGATGCTGCATCCTTCCCTTCAAGTTATAAGGTATCTGACAAAACCGTTAAAGTTACTTATAGTAGACCTCAACTTAACGGAAGACCCTTGTCTAAATTAGCTCCCGAGGGAGAAGTTTGGAGAACTGGAGCTAATGAAGCTGCTGAGATCACTTTTTACAAACCCATGAGTATTGGTAAAACCATTATAGAGCCTGGAACCTATTCTTTATTTACAATACCTGGCGCAAAAGAATGGACCATTATCATTAATCGCGACACCAATGTTTGGGGAGCTTATACGTACTCTCAAAAAAAGGATGTTATTCGCTTCAAGGCACCTGTATCTATGGAGAAAAAAAGTATTGAAGCGTTTTCAATTACTTTTGATGAGGGAAAAAGCGGCATTAATATGTACTTAGGTTGGGATACTACAATTGTAAAAGCAACTATGCAAACTGCTGAAATTAACAAAACCAACACTTTGAAAGCGAAACAATAAATAGATTTAAAGTAGAAAAGTCCAGCATCTCGCGTTGCTGGACTTTTTTTACATACCTAATAGATAAATTCTTTATTGGTAATAAAATCACCTCCCATAAAAAAGAAACTCCCAACACTAGCGAGAAGTATTACAGTAATTATAAGGTGATTATATGTTAATCTTGAGGGAACTCCAACACTGTCTTCAAATTGTTTAGGAAATAGAAAGGGTATTATAAGCATTATGAGTGCAGAAAGTGATAGTATTCTCGTGAACGTTTTATTTTTCTGCTTGTGTAGGTTAGCTTCGTGATATCGCAATAAGTTTGTCTGATCAAATTTAATCTTAAAGACACTTTTGTCTAGATGACTTATCTGAAGTATTGTACCTTTCTTTATATGCTTTTTAAAAGTCTTATGCTTTAAATATCGATAATCAACGCCTTCTACTTTATAAACATCACTCCCTACATTAAGCACTAGGTAATATCTTTTACCATATCGGTTTTTACGAATTAAAAATTTTGGATTACTTTTTAATGTAACATTCTCAACTTTTAAATCACTTTGCTAAGGAGATGTTGCTTGAAAAAAACTAGCGAATAGCATTAATAGTGACAGTAAAATGCCTGCCACATATTTTTTCTTCTTAGTAGTAAAAGAAGCAGGACTTTTAGTTTTTGTCATCTCAAGATAGCACTGTTATCTACTATAATTTGGAGCCTCTTTGGTTATTGTTACATCATGAGGATGACTTTCATTAATACCACTAGCTGTTATTTTAACAAACTTTCCAGTCTCTTTAAGTGTTTCTATATCTACAGAACCACAATACCCCATACCAGCTCTTAAACCACCTATAAATTGCGTCATACTCTCTACTAGCTCTCCTTTGTAAGGCACACGACCTACGATTCCTTCAGGAACTAATTTTTTAATATCGTCTTCTACATCTTGAAAGTAACGATCTTTAGAACCTTGCTTCATCGCTTCTACAGATCCCATACCACGGTAACTCTTAAACTTTCGACCTTCGTAGATTATAGTTTCTCCTGGAGATTCTTTGGTTCCCGCTAATAAAGATCCTAGCATTACACAATCTGCTCCAGCAGCAATTGCTTTAGGAATATCTCCTGTGTATCGAATACCTCCATCTGCAATTACAGGGACTCCGGTTGCTTTAATTGCTGCAGCAACTTCTAGCACTGCGGAGAATTGCGGAAACCCTACACCAGCTACGACACGTGTGGTGCAAATTGATCCTGGTCCGATACCCACTTTTACAGCATCGGCACCAGCTTCGACTAGATACTTTGCTGCTTCTGCGGTGGCGATATTCCCTACCACTACATCTAGTGTTGGGAATTTTTTCTTTACTTCTCTTAGAACAGTAACCACTCCTTTGGTATGGCCATGGGCTGTGTCAATAATTACAGCATCAACATGTGCATTGACCAGAGCCTCTGCACGTTCTACAGCATCGGCTGTAACTCCTAAGGCAGCAGCTACTCGCAATCTACCATAGTTATCTTTATTTGCCGTTGGCTTTAAAGTAAGCTTTGTAATATCTCTAAAAGTAATTAATCCTAACAAAGTCCCATCTTCTTCTACAACGGGTAATTTTTCAATTTTGTTTTCTTGTAAAATAGCTTCTGCTTCTTGCAATGACGTACCTTTAGCAACCGTAACCAAGTTTTCTGAAGTCATAATATCCTCCAGTTTTCTTTCGTAGTTTTTCTCAAATCGCAAATCGCGATTGGTGACAATACCAATTAATTTACCCGCATCGTTTGTGATAGGAATTCCTCCAATACTATACTCACGCATCGTATTTTGAGCATCTCCAACCGTATTGTCTTTTTTAAGCGTCACAGGATCTTGTATCATCCCACTTTCTGCACGTTTTACTTTTCGTACTTCGGCAGCCTGTTGTGCGATGGTCATGTTTTTATGCAACACCCCAATACCACCCTCACGAGCCATAGCAATAGCCATAGCACTTTCTGTCACTGTATCCATAGCAGCAGATACAATAGGAACATTTAAAGTGATATTTCTTGTAAAGTTGGTTTTAATAGAAACCTCTCTGGGAAGTACTTCCGAAAATGCCGGTACTAAAAGTACATCGTCGTAGGTAAGTCCTTCTCCTAGAATTTTATTTTCGTGTGCGGTCATTGCAATTAAGATTTCACTTTCAAAAGAGCAGAAAGTAATTAGTGATTAATTGCGTGCAAATGTACTATTAATTATTGTAACGACGCAGCCCATAGAACAAGAGTTCTCCTTAACTTAATGACTGACTTTTTAAATACTACAACTTAAACTGCAGTAATGCATAAAAAGTTCTTGGCTGACTTGGTATAATACCGGGCCCTGGATACCCAGTAGCTCTCCTCGTGAAATAACTATTGTCTAGTACATTATTGATTCCAGACTCTAATTTGAACCATTTATAACTATAAGAAAGTGATAGATCTAAAATATCATACGAAGGTATTTCACCTACAATCCCACTCTGACTAGACAAATCTCTGGGAGAATTGGTTGCATCTGTAAACTGTTCTGTTAAATAGGTATATTGAATACTGCTCAAAAAGTTTTTATACCCAAAAGAAAGCCCTGTTTTTAAGTTAATTTTTGGAATAAACTCAACTTGTTTTCCTTCTACATTGTTTTCTTCAGAGCGTGTGTATTCACTTTCTGTGTAAGCAAGATTTACAAAGGTGTTCATTCTGAAATTTTCGTTGGTTGAAAAGGTTTCCCAAATATTAAAATCTACAAAACTCTCTAGACCATAGGTAATAGCATCTCCAATGTTTCCTCTAAACCGCTCCTCTTCAATATCACTTACCTCCCGAACAATGACTCCTAACCTGTCTTGATAACTTAATAAAAATGCACCTACATCGTAAGACAGATATTTTTTAAACCTACCACGCGCTCCCAAATCGAAAGTATACCCCTGCTCATCTGTAATATTTGGATCAACCGTTAATGATGGATTTGTTATGCGAATATCATTAAACGTAACAGATCTATAGTTTTGACTAACATTAGCATATAACTCTGTAGCATTACTTAGTTTATAACTACCACCTATACCAAATAACACGAAGTTTCTTTCAAAATCGCGGTTATCAGGAATGGTTTCATTAAGTATCGGGTTTCCAGCTAAATCAAAAATAATGTTTTTAAAAGCACCTTGACTTTCCGTTTTGATATACTCTACTCTAAATCCAGGAGTAATACTTAGTTTTTCTGAAATTTTAAAAATATGCTCCCCAAAGAAGGCAAGATTCAAATTTGGAAACGTAAAATTACTTTGTCGGGCATAGTCAGGAAATGATGCATCTGCAAAATTAAAATCAGCATCTGTACCATTGGTGCCTGGTCCTTGACGTTCAGAATTGTTAGACTGATAATATTTAGCACCTACTAGTAATGTCTGCTCTGTTTTAAATAAATTGTAGCGTGTTAACACACGAGCTTCTGCGCCCCAATTTTTAAAATTTCCCACAATGAGTTCTCTTGGAGCTTCTAAATCATCTACTTGTGAAACCCTGTTTTCTCTAAAACCAACAGATCTCCTCGCTGCATCCAACGCAAATACATTAAAGCTAATGTCTGTTTTTGGTGATAGTGCATGATCTAATCGTAACGAATATAATTTCCAGTCTACATCAAACCAATTTCGGGTTCTGTTACTAAACGTAGGATCTTCCTCAAATTGAGCATCGGTAAGACCACCAGGTTGTTGGGCTAGATAATCTAAAAAACTAAACTCAAACGTCACCTTCGTATTATCACTAAATGCATAATCTACATGCGCATAGGCGTTATAGGATTTAAATTGAGAATTAGGTCTAAAATCATTTCCTGTTTTGTAATTAAAATAGCCATAGTAACCTATTTTACCAGTAGTGCCACTCAAACTATTAAAACTAGTAAACAAGTTATTACTTCCAACAGATTGTCGTGAAACCCAGTCTATTTTTTTGGTCTTGTGAGGTTGCTTCAATTTAAAATTGATAAGCCCACCAAACTGAGTACCGTATTGTAACGAGGCAGCACCGCGCACTACCTCTATTTGTTCTATTGCTTCTGCAGGAGGGGTATAATAACTCTCTGGATAACCTAAGACATCTGCAGAAATATCATAACCATTTTGACGAGTATTAAAATTAGCGGTTCGATTAGGATCTAATCCTCTACCACCAATATTGAGCTGGAGTCCAGCATCATTATTTTCATATATATTCAACCCCACCACTTGCGCATATATTTGTCTTGCGTTTCCTCCAGCTAGATTTGCTGTAAGATTATCTAACACTACAACTTCACTTTTCTTTCCAGCATATATTGCTGTCCCTTCTACTTCTCTTAGTTTGCGTAGCGCAAATATTTTTTCTTTTCGTTTTGTAATTACAACCTCACTTAGGGTTTCTCCTAAAACTGGCAGTACAAAGGTTATGTTTGTATTTTCTGAAATTTCCTTGGTCACCTCCACTACTTCAAAAGCGAAAGAAAAGGCAACAAAAGTATAAGTACCTGCCGGAACATTTTCGAAGGTAAAGTTTCCCTGAGCATCTGTTACTGTAGAAGATGATAAGGTAGTATTATACACCTCTGTATTTGGAATGGGAGTCTTTGAATTTTCAGAAACAACAGTACCTGTTAGAGTATACTGCGCTTGTGCAACAGTAAGAAAAAAGAAAAGAAAAACACTTAATATTTGAGAAACATGCTTCATATAAAATACTATAATCCTTGTATGGTATCATTAAAATTCAAAATCCAATCTTTGTGCGCAAAGGTATCTTCTACTTGCAGTAAATCTACCTCAGGATCTATGTAGGGCTGACTCAATCTCCCATTAAGTGCTACATAACTCTCCACATAAACAGCAATATTTTGATGTCCTTGGCTTTTAAAATGCGACCCTAAATAATGTGCATACTCAACAATAAAATCTGGTTGAGTACTCATTTGTTTTTCTTGAAACGGCGTTAAAAAATCACTGTTATTTACTGCAAATCGGGCACCTGTTTCGGTATTTTCAATTGTAAATTGAGCGTATCCAGCTTTCTCCATTAACATCACACGCCAAGAAAAACGATAGCCCTCCTCTGTCCAAAACAATTCATCCGGATATGCCAAATAACGCCACGGCAAAAGTAATTGTACTACAAGGAACAAAGATACGACGTACCTCGAAACTTTAGTCCTTGAAGCTTGAGAACTATTTGAAATTTTAGCAGCTTTAAAAAGATTTATTTTCTTTAAAATTTCAGAAACAAACAAAAGAAAACGTTCGTGAAAAGAAGCATTAAAAAAAATAAGCGCACTCACGATCATGATGTAAGGAAACATGCCTATTGGGAAAAGAACCCGCGTTAGCACATGAAATACAACAACTCCAACAAATGCAATTGACCTCGTGGGTTTATATAATAACAAAAATGGAATGCTTAAGTCATATATTGCGCCTGCCCAACTAAAGGCATAATGCATCCATTCTTGTTGTAATGCATCTCCTAACAATGGCGTATCATATTTGGACGGAAGCCATATTTGTAGGGGCATTGCCTCCAACAACCAATCACTATTTAATTTTGCTAAACCAGCATATACATAAACAATACCTAGCAATAACTTAATACTATCAACAGTCCATTTGGGTATGTATCTGGTAGCTCCTTTATTATTTTTTAAAGCATCTACTGAGAAATACGCATTTGCTGGTAAGAATATAAGTAGAAAACTCAAGCAACTAATAAAGTAATAGTGATTTAGATATGTTGTTTTATCGAGTAACTCTATGTAGGTAAAACTCAAAAAGAACAATACTATAGCAATTCGATACTTATAACCTATAGCAACACATAAAGAAGAAATAGCACAAAGAACAAAAAGCACGTAGGTGTAATTACCAAGAGATGGTAGCCATTCAAAACCAAAATAAGAAAAAGAAAAAGTAGGTGTTATGTATAATTTTTCTATCCATCCATACCTCCAAAAACGAACAATGCTTATTAACATCATGATACCAAACAAAATACGAAAGGCCGCCAATGGGGCAGCCTTTGTCTGTTTTGTAAAATATGTTGATAGCAAATTATTCATTAATCACCATCTGCGTCAACATAATTAATATCGATACTCAAGGCTTGTAGCATGTCAACTTTCATGAGAATAACATTACGTTGCAATGCATCATACGCTTCAAGCATTTTTGTATTGTCTGTGGTAATTTGACTAACAAAGCTAGTATTTAATTCGCTTATTTCTGAAGAAGCGGCTTGGAATTGGTTATTAATCAATGTACTTAAATCGCTCCCATTCTTCACAACATTTAAAGCATCTAAATATGCTTTTAAACTTGTTCCAGAACCACCAAGACCAATCCCATTAAAAAAGTCTTTGGTAGCTTTTAAGGCTTCTTCTAGGAGTTGTTTAGAAATATCTTCTTTGTGAAGCGCTTCAACATTTTGAGGCAATGGACTTCCAGAAAAAACACCAGCAGGAATACCCACTTTTCCCGCTCTTAATGCTTTTTCATAGTAAAATAAAAAGGCATTTACAGTTTGATCAACCGCTCCTGTAACAGAAGAACTTGTATTTGCTACGTAAGTTTCTCTATACCCATTTTGCCAATCAGATAACACTTCGTTGGTTAAGGTTTGTATGATTTGCACTAAATCTGCTAAGTATTGTTTGTAATTTGCAGCGTTTGCATTTGTTGTATAAGCTGCAATAATTTCATCATCTGTTCCTAGACCATACAATAAGTAGTCTATGGCTGGAAAACCTTGTGCATCTAGTGTTGATGGCAATTCTAAATTCCAGGAACCAGAAGCTATTAGACCTTCAATCTCTGAAGTATTAGCTGGATATACATTTAATCTGTTTCTATAGTTTAACACTTCTGCTCTTCCAATTTCAAACATCGCTACCTTCTGAAAAGCTGTATAAGCAGCTAACCAATTTGAACGTGCTTCTTCTAATCCTATTAAAGAGGGAGTTGTGGTAAAAGAAAGTGTACTAGCTACTAAATTATCTGTAGTACTTGAAAGCGAAGTATACCCAGGAATGATACTGTTATCTGCCCAATTCGCCAACAAAGCAGCACGATCGAAAGTATCTGTTTGCTCAGGTATTGTAGTGGTTTCATCATCGCCACAAGCTGTTAAAAATAAAACTACTACCGGTAACCAAAAAAACTTAAAATTCATATAATTTAATTTTTTGCAAAAATAATCAAAAGCTACTGTTTTTCATAGGAATAAAACTGTTGCTCGATTACTAGCATTCGTGAAATTAATTTGTACTTGCTGCCTGAGCAACTGTAAAGCTAAATTTAGCTGCAATAGCCTCAGAAATAGCATCTAATGTTGCTGGTGTTACATCCCATAATCCATTAGCACCATCTGTCATTAAATCGTCGATAAACCCGTCCACTTCGGCTCTTGTGAAATAAGATGTGTTTGTTCCACTGCTTTTTGTATATCGTAGGCTTGTTAAGAAACCATACCCTTCTGATAAGTCATGAAAAGCAGCACCAAGATCTTCATTTTGGATTGCCATTTTACCATTTTGAAGGTAATAGATTGCTCTAATGGCTATAATTTCTGAAATTTTCTCTTGTATAAAAGCTGCTTGTACATCTCTAACATCGTAGTTTTTAGCTACAATTGCAGCACGACCTAATTTAAAAGCATCAAAAATATCTTTCGCGATTCCAGCAAAATCTGTGTCTCCTTCAACTCTACCTACATACTTATTTAAGAAATTGTCTGCTTCACCAATAGTAGGAATAGGATTTGCTGTATTCGCTGCAGTACCAAACAAATACCCGTAAGCTTCATCCCACTTATGCTCCATAGTAGTATATGGCTTATCTCCATCTAAGATATCATTATCATTATTTTCAACATTATTTTCTGCATCTAATACAGCAGGACTTAAATAATTATTCAATATCTGATCTGTCATTAGAGCTCCTATCAATCCTTTTGCAAAGGCTTGGTTGTATTCTAAACCATTTGCCGCAATGTATCTAGTAGAAGATCCATCTGCAATTTGTCCTGCGACACCTGGAGCAGCAACAGTATTCCAATTAGGAAAAACATCTGCTACTTGAATACCAATATAATTGTCGAATGTTGCCTTTATAGCTGCAGCTTCTGCTGTGTTAGCTGAAAAATAGTCCTGAGATGCAGCCGTTTTACTACGCACATTTTTTCCTGAAGCATTTAAAGATGCATCTTCAAAATTTGAAACACCTTCTTGATGATCAAACATCGATTGAATAGAAGCCTGTGTTGCATTGTCCACATCTTTAAATGCACTTACAATTTCTTCTGCCATTAAAATTCGTGTGGTTTGCCCACTAAAAGAGACCGTTGACACACCATTTCTTAAAAATGTATAGTCTATAGGAGCTGCTACTGGAATTTCCATTTGTACTGGTGTGGTATCATCATCATTGCCACAAGACATAAGTAACGTGGTAATCGATAAAGAGAGTATTGCTAGTTTTTTCATGTAAACCTTATTTAGACTTAATATAAATAACATATTATTTCAGATGCAAAAATAGAACTGAATCTTGGTTTACACAAGTTTATTTAGATTAAATTTAAATAAGGAATGTTACTAAAATGTAAAGCCCCTGATATTCGTAGCATTAGGACAAAAAAAATCCTAAAATTTAACATTTTAGGATTCACATTTTCAAAAGGGAGTTTTCTATTTACTCAAATCACCCATCTCTTTTTGATATTTTAATCGCGCCATCTGAGCCCAATCCAGGAGCAGTTTGGTGTCTTTATCAGACAAGTCACCATGCAACCAAGTATATGAGTCTAAAGGCATCTCCCCTTCTTCTACATACTCAATAAGTTCTTCTAGCTTGTGATCTTTCTTTTTTGCAGAATAACTACTCCATTCACTCACATTAAAATGTCCTTTCCCGTGTTCAATATGTTCGTCTAACCAATACGACACAGGTGCTATTTCTGCATACCAAGGATATTGGGTTTGGTTGCTATGACAATCATAACAATTGGTTTTAAGAATGGCAGCTATTTCTTTAGAAGGTACTGCTTCTTTTTCAAAAAGTGCTACGGTCTCATAACCACTAGCGTTCTTTTCAGGGCGTATAAACTGAATTACTACAAGCGCTGCTAAAGCAAGTATTAAAAAATATTTTATGTATTTCATGATTTCTATTTTAAAAACAAAAATAATTATTATTTAGAATTATTCTAAACAAATTGAAGTAAATTAAACTTATAAAGATTTCATATAATTTATCACGGCTCTTCGAATATCGTATGCGTCTTCAAAAGCAGTGGCTTTGTAAATGTTTTTAACGCCTGGATTGTCTGGTGTTAAAAAAGGAATATCATATCCCTTTAACAAAAAGTCACTAAAAGCTATAGTATAGACTTTGTCACTCACGATTCTCTTTTTATTTAAAAACCAGGCGTCTTCTTCTTGTAAAAATCCATGACGATGCAAATACGCGCCAGTACCTTTGGCAGCAAGACCATAGTCTAATACTTCTATGAGCAAAGCACCTGTAAGATCTACTTTTAAAACATCGCCCCCAAAGGGTAAGACTCTAAAAACATCTAAACTCACAATATCTCCAGACAACATATCGTCTAATCTAAAAGAACCTCCATTTACAAGAGCACCCTCAACAGGAGTATCAAAACTCAGTACCATGGCAGCTGTAATAATAGCACCTAAATTTGTTTGTGTGCTTCTATTGGGAGTATCTGTTCCGTCCAAAGGAACAGCTGCTTTATAGATCACCTCATCAGGGTTCTCAACCACTGTTTTAATCTCTTTTTCTAAAATTGCATCCCATTTAGACACCACTGCTTGCACAGAGGGTAAAGAAGGCACGAGATCTGTTACGGGAACTAACTCAGATTGGATGTCTAAACTTTCCGAAGCCACATCATACACAAGGGTATGCACATACATGGTCTTTGCATTGGCATCTGCTTTAGCTATGGTTGCTCCTTTTGTAGGCACTAACATATTATGGTGCTCGTGACCACCCATGATAAAATCGATATTGGGTAAGGCTTCTGCAACGTGTTGATCTTGCTCGACCTTTAGATGCGTAAGTCCAATTATAACATCACTTTGCGCTTGTTCTAAACTACTCACGGCAGAACGTGCTTCTAACATATAATCGCTGTAGTGCACAAAATCTTTTGGGTTAGAGTCTATAGTAACGCCAAAAAAACCAACGCGTATGGGGGCTTCCTTTCCTATATCGATGTCATAAAAAACAGTTTCTCGAATAGGAATGCTATCGCCTTCTTTAATACTATGAAAAACACGTACATCATCTCCACTTTTTTGAAATACATTGGCAGAGACCCACTCAAATGTACTTTCGTTTAAGCGTTCTTGTAATTCGGTTTCTTTAATGTCGAATTCGTGATTACCAAAAGTGGCTAGATCAAAGTCCATGGCGTTCATCACCTCAATCATTTGTCGTCCTCTCACACGTTTCCCATCTACTTTTAAGGTTCCTAGCAAGGACGGATTTAAAAAATCGCCAGCCATCACCAAGTAACTATTTGGGAATTGTTTTTTTATAGAATCACTTATATGCGCTACACGTGCCATACCTCCATATTTACCGCCACTTAAGGGCGCAATTTCATAGACATCATTTACTTGAATTAATTTTATAGTAACCGTTTCTTTTTTAGGTGCTTCGGACCCGCCTGACGTCGAGGCAGGATTTTTAGTGGATTTACATCCTTGCAGAAATAAGAACAAAGAGAAAAGAACAAAGAGCAAAGACATACTTTTGCCTTTAGCATATAATATATAGTGTATCGATTTTTTCATCTTAATTCTTGATTCTAGGTTCTTATAGCAAAGCGGTCTTGCTTCAAATCAACATAATTTTTAATGATAGGTATGAAATATCTTGCTTGCTTCGTTATGCGCGCTTTCAAAACTCATGGTACGAATGTTAGTATCCGCTTTTTCTGTGTTGAAATAGCTTAGCATTTTCTCTGTGGGCATATTCCCCGTAAGCTCATCTTTTGCCATAGGGCAGCCTCCAAATCCTTGAATGGCGCCATCAAATCTTCTACACCCTGCTTTATATGCTGCATCTACTTTTTCATGCCATGCAGTAGGCGTAGTATGTAAATGAGCACCAAACTCGATATTCGGATATTTCGGAATTAAATTCGAAAACAAATAGTCTATGGTTTCCGGGTTTGAAGTTCCTACCGTATCACTTAAAGACAAGATGGTAACGCCCATCTTAGCCAGTTTTTCTGCCCACTCTCCTACGATGTCAACATTCCAAGGATCGCCATAGGGGTTTCCAAATCCCATAGATAAATAGGTCACTACTTCTTTGTTTGCTGCTTTTGCGAGTGCTAAAATTTCAGCAAGTGTATCTATAGACTGTGCAATGGTTTTATGGGTATTTCGCATTTGGAAATTTTCTGAAATTGAAAATGGATAGCCCAAATACTGTATTTCTGGGTGCTGTACTGCAGCTTGTGCTCCACGAACGTTTGCTACAATTGCAAGTAATTTACTCTTTGTAGCAGACAGGTCTAATTGCGACAAAACCGCTGCTGTATCCACCATCTGCGGAATGGCCTTAGGCGATACAAAACTACCAAAATCAATCGTGTCAAAACCACAGCGCAAGAGTGACTGTATGTACTGCACTTTCTTCTCGGTAGGAATCCATTCTTTAATTCCTTGCATCGCGTCTCTAGGACATTCTATGAGTTTTACTTTTTGCATTATCGTAAAGATAAACCGAAATTGGAAATGACAAATAGAGTTTCTCTACTTTTTAGAATAAATTTAAAGAACTATTTTTTTACCTATATTTACGAAAAGAAAAATTTTATGAAAACTCGATTCTTATCACACTTCACAGTACTTGCTATTGCTATGTTATCGCTATTTTCTTCGGAAATAGTAGCACAATCTACCACTGCCGCTACTTCCGATTTTACGATCAATGTAGAAATTAATAACAATGCAGTAACACTAACCTGTACCAAAGGTTGTAATTGGAAAACCCTACAAGTGACTCCTAATACAACGAGTGTTGATGCCAAAGGAAAACAAAGTGTAGCAGCAAATGCTAAAGACTTTATGATTACCATTGCTAGTGATGAAAAAGGAATTGTTTTGAAAGGTTTAAAAGGAACCAATTGGACAGAACTTCCATTAGGTTGTAAAGGAGTATCTTGCAAACTAGCCATTAACCAATTTGGCTTATTACAGTAAACTTAAGGCACTAGAATATATACTGCAATCCCTACAAATACTATTATTTGCAGCCATTTTAAAAACACACTCACGTTTTTTTGTTGTTTTAGAAAGCTAGACACACGTCCCGCTAGTAGTGCAACAATTCCAAAAATTAAAAAGCTCACTAGCATAAAGGTTCCGCCAAGAATGTAAAATTGTGAAATAGTATGCCCCTCTGGTTCCCATAAAAAAGCAGGGAAGAACGCCAAAAAGAAAATCATCACTTTTGGGTTCAGCAAATTCATAATCACTCCTTGTTTAAATAATTTTGTATATGTCTTTTTAGGAGCATTTTCAGCAAAAGCAATGCGCGCATCACTTTTAAAAACTTGATAGGCCAAATAAAATAAATAGAGCGCTCCTAATACCTTAATGCCATAAAAAAGAGAGGGATTCGCGGTGATTATTGCAGAAAGTCCAAATGCCAACAAGGTAGTATGTACAATGCAACCGCTTATCAATCCAGCCGTAGTAGCCAAGCCACTTTTACTACCATTAACTAATGCTTGTGTTAAAACATACATATTATCTGGCCCAGGACTTATGGCCAATACACAGGTTGCTGCTACAAAAGATAAGAGGGATTCGAACATTTTTTAAAAATAATCAAACTTTTTTGTAAGCTACTAAAAAATGTCTCGACAACACTTATGGTAAAAATTGTTATAAGAAAGAGAGTTAAAAAATTTAGTCTTTGTGGAAACGCAAAGACTTTTTTTATGCGCTTGCTAATCTATTGAGCACGTATTGCTTTGTTGATCTTTTTAATCAAACTAGGTCCTTCATAAATAAAGCCTGTATAGATTTGAAGTAAGTCTGCTCCAGCATTTATTTTCTCTAAGGCATCTGCTGCAGAGTGTATGCCACCTACCCCAATTATTGGAAAGGCTTTACCACTCTTTTCTGATAAATGTTTTATTACGGCAGTGCTTTTATCTTTAATAGGTTGTCCGCTTAAACCTCCATTTCCTATTTCTTGTAGTCTTTCTTCGGAAACTTTAAGTCCCGAACGATCTGTAGAGGTATTACTAGCAATCACACCATCTAATTTTGTGTCTAGCACTAATTCGACAATCTCATCTAATTGTGTTGTATTTAAATCAGGTGCTATTTTTAGTAAAATAGGCTTTTGGGTTTCAAAAGTTGCATTGGCTTTTTGCACAGCTCCTATAAGTTCTTCTAAGTAGTCTTTGTCGTTTAGCTTTGCATGGCTTCCAACATTTGGACAACTTACATTGAGCACAAAATAATCCAGATAAGGATGCAGTGCATTAAAACAGGTAAGATAATCTTTGGTATAATCTTCTGGAAGGGTTTGGGTATTTTTGCCAATGTTACCACCAATAATGAGTTTGCCTTTGTTCCTTTTTAACTGCGTAATGGCTGCTTCAAGACCTTCGTTATTGAAACCCATTCTATTAATGATTCCTTTATCGTCTTTTAAACGAAATAATCGCTGTTTTGGGTTTCCTTCCTGACCTAAAGGCGTTACGGTACCAATTTCTATAAAACCAAAACCAAAATTGGCTAGTTCATTATACAATACTGCGTTTTTGTCAAAACCAGCAGCAAGGCCTACGGGATTTGAAAATTTCAGCCCAAATAATTCTCGTTCTAATGAAGGATTCTTTACCTGGTAGATACTTCTAAACAATCCGCCCAAGCCCAAACGATGTGCAAACTTTATCAGTGAAAAGGTAAAATAATGCACCTTCTCGGGATCAAAACTAAAAAGTAAAGGACGTAAAAGTGTTTTGTACATAAGGTAAAATCTTCTTGCAAAAATAAGGTTTAATGGCAATACTATATATAGTGATTATGTTTATTTTTATGCAATAAAAGAACTACTAATATTTCCGAAGCATGATTAACAAGCAACACCTCATTAATAGATTTATAAGTTATGTAACCGTAGATACAGAAAGTGACCCAGAAAGTGACACCACACCTAGTAGTGCCAAACAATGGGATCTTGCCAATGCCTTGGTAGCAGAGCTAAAAGAGATTGGTCTCGAAGACGTAACTATTGATGAGAATGCCTACATCATGGCAACCTTGCCAAGTAATGTTGATCACGAAGTACCAACGATTGGTTTTGTTTCGCATTTTGATACCACACCAGATTTTACAGGAAAAGATGTAAAACCACAAATAGTGGAGAACTACGATGGAAAAGACATTGTATTAAATGCCGAACAAAATATTGTACTGTCGCCTTCATACTTTGAAGACTTATTATTGTATAAAGGACAAACCCTTATCACCACAGACGGAACTACCCTGTTAGGCGCAGATGACAAAGCAGGTATTGCTGAAATTATAAGTGCTATGGAATACCTAGTACAGCACCCAGAAATCAAGCACGGAAAAATTAGGGTCGGTTTTACTCCAGACGAGGAAATTGGTCGTGGCGCTCATAAGTTTGATGTTGCCAAGTTTGATGCAGACTGGGCCTATACCATGGATGGGAGTCAGATTGGAGAATTAGAATACGAGAATTTTAATGCCGCAGGTGCCTTGGTTACTATTAAAGGAAAAATAGTACACCCTGGCTATGCCAAAGGAAAAATGGTCAATAGTATGTACATTGCAACCGACTATATCAATTCGCTTCCAAGATTAGAAACTCCAGAACATACCGAAGACCGACAAGGCTTCTTCCATTTGTATAGTGTGAAAGGAGAAGTAGATAGCACGCAATTACAATACATTATTAGAGATCACGACAAAGAGCATTTTGAAACTAGAAAAGAAATGATGTCAAAATTGGCTAATGAATTAAACTCTCAACTTGGTGAAGATCGCATTAGTGTTGAAATAAGCGATCAATACTTTAACATGCGTGAAAAGATAGCACCGGTGATGCACATTGTTGATTTGGCCGAAAAGGCTATGGAAAAAGCTGGTATTACACCTTTAATCAAACCCATTCGTGGTGGAACCGATGGTTCTCAATTAAGCTTTATGGGCTTGCCTTGCCCCAATATATTTGCCGGCGGACATAACTTTCACGGAAGGTTTGAGTACGTTCCTGTAGAAAGCATGCAGAAAGCCATTGAAGTGATTGTAAATATTGCGCAGTTGGTAGTGGAGGAATAATTGGTTATTGGTCTGGTCATATTTTTAAATTTCTAAAAAAAACATCCCCCTAACCCTCCCGTTTCATGAACGGGACAGGCTCTTCAAAGGGGGAATTCTTAATCTTTTAATCACCTAGCACTTAAACAAAAAAACCTCTAGCATTACACTAGAGGTTTTTTATATAATATGTGACTTGTTATTTTTTAGCTACTGCAGTTTTGATTTTCTTGCTAATCTCCATAGAGAGTGCAGAACGTTCAAACTTCATTTTACCCGCACCAGTTTCAATGATACAAGTTCCGTCGTCATTAAGACTAAGTAACTTTCCGTGTAAACCACTTTTGGTTACTACCTTGTCTCCTGCTTTTAAAGCTTCAAGATACTTTTTTTCTTGTTTTTGTTTTTGAATTCCTGGACGTATTAAAAAGAAATACATCACAACAAACAACAATAACAAGGGAAGCATACTGCTTATATCGCCCATAACAATTTATATATTTTTATTATTTAGAAACTCCTACTCCTGGAGTTGCAGCACCTTCTTTAGGGTTTACAAACGCTTTAATTAATAACGTTTCTTTACCTGCTTCAGTGTTAGCAGTAATCGTTACTGTTTTGCTTACTTGGTTTTTTCCACTACCGTTGAATTTTACTAATAACTCACCTGTTCCACCTGGAGCAACTGGCTCATTTGTAAATGTTGGTACTGTACAACCACAACTACTTTTTGCGTCTACAATTACTAAGTTACTTTTTCCTGTGTTTGTAAATTTGAAGATATGCTCTACTGGAGTTCCTTGTGTAATGGCTCCAAAATCAAATTGTTTTTCGTCGAAAGTCATTACTGGGAATTCACCAGCTTTTGAGTCACGATCTGCTGCTGCAGTTACGTTAGTTTCTGATACGCTTTCTGCTGCATTTTTCTTACAAGATGTAAATGCGAATAGTGCCATTACAGCTACTACCAAGATTGAATTTTTCATAGTATTATAATTAAAATTTTAAGTGGGGCTAAAATAACTATTTTTTGGTTACTAACGAAGTCCGCGCCCTATTTTATTCAACTTTTTAGAGGTTTCAAATTCTTTTACCAATTTATCCAAAATTCCGTTAATGAAAATGCTACTCTTGGGCGTAGAATACTCTTTTGCGATTTCTAGGTATTCGTTAATAGTAGCGCGAACAGGAATCGATGGGAAATACAAAAATTCTGAAATCCCCATTTTTAAGATAATCATGTCCATTTCTGCGATACGTTCCTTATCCCAATTAGGTGTTTTTCCTTCGATTTGTTCTGCCAATTTTTCGTCTTGTAGTACTACCTTTCGAAATAAATCTCTTGCATAATCTCTATCGTCTTCGTTTTTGTACAATTCAGGTAACAAGGTGCTTCCCACATTTTTTTCTGAAATTTTACCTAACATTTTAGCAATCGCTGTATTTACAATTGGAAAATCATCTACCCAAGTAAGTCTTTTATCTTCTATGTATTCATAGTACTTATCACTTGGAGCGATTACTTTCTTAAACATTGCAACCAAAAATTCTTGATCTTCTTTGTAGGTAGTTGCTTCTTTTTGTAAATACGCTTGGTAAAAATCTTGTCTTCTTAATTCTTTTAAAAGTAAGGTTACATATTCGCCATCCAGCTCCCAATAATCCAGCTTTTTGTTTTTAATATATTCGGCCAAGCCTTCGCTTTGCTCTATTAAATCAAGTGCTTTGTTATTTAAAAAAGTCTTACTAAAGTTCTTTTCTTCTTTAGTGGCTAAGTGTTTTTGCTGTGATACCACTAAGAATTTGCGGTCGGCATTTCTCATTTCTATGAGTAACTGTAAAGACAGTGCGTATAAGTCCAACATTTGGTCAATGCTGTAGAATAAAAACTTTTCTTGCTTGTCAAGATCTGGATTATTGCTCTGGCGTAATGCGTAAATAGATTGCAAAACCTTCACCCTAATATGTCTTCGTGTTAACATAGTATAAAAGAACTTAAATGATTGTTGATTTTTAAAATTTCCGAAGAAAAGACATTAAAAAACCGCACTAAAACAATAGTGCGGCACAAAGATACTACTTTAAAAAAACTGTTTACGCTTTTTCTGATTTTCTTGCATCAATTCTTCCTTGTGCAATATTTAAAGCTGCTTGATGTGTGGTCATATCTTCTGCTTCTGCCTTGTTTAAAATCTCCAAGGTAGTCGTGTAGATATTCTCAGTCTTTCTAATAATTTCTTGCTTTCCGTAGTTTTCTAACTCGGCATATACATTAATAATTCCTCCTGCATTGATTAAGAAATCTGGTGCGTATACAATTCCTCTTTCACGAAGTAAAACACCATGCTTGTTCTCATCTGCAAGCTGGTTGTTGGCAGCACCTGCGATTACTTTAGCTTGTAATTGGTTAATAGTAGTATCATTAATGGTAGCTCCTAAAGCACATGGTGCATATATGTCCATCTGCTCTGCATATATATTGTTTCCTGTATAAATGTTTACACTGTACTTATCTCTTACTTCTTCTAGACGTGCTTGGTTGATATCGGCGATAAACACATTTGCGCCTTCGTTGCTCAAGTGTTCTACTAGTGCTTCTCCTACATTTCCAATTCCTTGAACGTATACTGTTTTGTTTTCTAAATCGTCACTTCCAAAAGCGTATTTTGCAGAAGCTTTCATCCCCATAAAGGTACCGTATGCTGTGATAGGTGACGGATTTCCTGCGCCTCCTTTTTCTTCGCTAATTCCAGTTACATAAGGTGTTACTGTTCTTACCAAATCCATATCACTGGTTGCCATTCCTACATCTTCTGCGGTAATGTACTTCCCTCCTAGTCCGTGAACAAACTCACCAAACTTTAGCATTAATTCTGGTGTCTTTTGCGTTTTAGCGTCACCAATAATAACTGCTTTACCTCCACCTAGGTTTAATCCAGTAATTGCCGACTTAAATGACATACCACGAGACAAACGCAACACATCATTTAATGCTTCTTGCTCACTGTTATATTGCCACATTCTAGTACCTCCTAAAGCAGGTCCGAGGGTCGTATCGTGAATACCAATTATTGCTTTTAATCCTGTATCTTTGTCATTGCAAAAAACAATTTGCTCATGATTTTGAAAAGATAATTGTCCGAAAACGGGATCTATTTTTTGGATGTCTTTGGTAGAAATAACTTCTGTGTTCATAGGTTATATATTTTCAAATCCTTAAAAAGGGCGTGCAAAAATAGTATTTTACCATTCATTTATCAAAAACATTAACGTTAAATTACGAATTTGTTAATAACTTGCCCTAGCCTAGATGAAAGAACTACAGTACCTTAATAAATATTTACGCAAATATAGTGGTAGACTGCTACTCGGACTCGTAATCACTGTAATTGCCGCTGTTTTCAAACTAGTGATTCCCGTGAAAGTTGGTGACTCTGTGACTGTTGTAGAGCAAAAAATAAATGGAGAGCTTACAGATATTGCAGTAGTCGAAAGTCAGTTGCTACAAAATATACTAATCTTAGTAGGAGCAACCATCCTTGCAGCGATATTCACTTTTGTGATGCGACAAACCATCATTGTGGTATCAAGAAAAGTAGAATTTGATTTAAAAAACGAAGTCTACCAACAGTATCAAAAATTATCACTAGGATTTTACAAGCAAAACCGAACAGGAGACTTGATGAATCGCATTAGTGAAGATGTAGGTAAAGTACGTATGTATATTGGTCCGGCAATTATGTATAGCACTTCAACTATTACGCTATTTATTGTTGTCATTAGTTATATGTTCTCAACTGCTCCCGAATTAGCATTTTATGCCATTGCGCCGCTTCCTATTTTATCGATCATGATATACAGATTGAGCATTGCCATTCATAAACGGTCAACTGCGGTGCAAGAATACTTATCAAAACTCACCACCTTTAGCCAAGAAAGCTTCAGTGGCATTGGCGTAATAAAAGCCTACGGTATTGAACCGAGAATTACCCAGGAGTTTATTGAACTTTCAGAAGGAAGCAAAGACAAAAACATAGACCTCACCAAAGTGCAAGCGCTTTTTTTTCCATTAATGATGCTCCTTATTGGCGCAAGTAACATTTTGGTCATCTATATAGGAGGCACCAAATTTATCAACGGTGAAATTCAAGATTTTGGAACCATTGTTGAATTTTTAATGTATGTAAACATGCTTACTTGGCCTGTTGCTATTGTAGGTTGGGTAACCTCTATGATACAGCAAGCCGAAGCTTCTCAAAAACGTATTAATGAGTTCCTAAAAATAGAACCTGAGATTTTTAATACTTCGGAAATATTAACGCCTATTAAAGGTAGCATTGCCTTTAAAAATGTAAGCTTCACCTATGAAGACACCAACATCACTGCCTTAAAAAATATCAACTTTACAGTAGACCCAGGAGAAACCATCGTTATATTAGGAAATACAGGATCTGGTAAATCTACCATTTTGGAACTTATAGGAAGACTATACGATACTGAGGCAAATACACTTTATATTGATGACACTCCTATAAATGACCTTCATTTACAAAGCCTCCGAAATAGTATTGGCTATGTGCCTCAAGATGCTTTTCTTTTTAGTGAGAGTATCAAAGACAATATTAAATTTGGAAAAGAAGATGCAACAGACGAAGAGGTAATTGCAGCTGCTACTTTAGCTGCCGTTCATAATAATATCCAAGGCTTCACAAAGGGATACGACACCATTCTAGGAGAACGTGGTATTACTTTAAGTGGTGGTCAAAAACAACGTGTTTCTATTGCGCGCGCTTTAATTAAAGACCCAGCTATTTTATTATTCGATGACTGTCTCTCTGCAGTAGACACAGAAACGGAAGAAGAAATCCTTAGCAACCTCCATAAAATTTCAGAAAATAAAACCACCGTTATTGTAAGCCATAGAGTCTCTTCTGCTAAGAATGCCGATAAAATTATTGTGCTGGAAGAAGGGAACATTATACAGCAAGGCACTCATACTGAATTGGTAAACACAGAAGGCTACTACAAAGAATTGTACTTAAAACAACGTACCGAAAAAGAAATCTAAATATAGTTGGTGTATTTAGATTTTTTTATGATTTTTGAGTACTAATAAACCGTACAAACTTTTATTATGAGCGAGAAATACTCGATGGAGCAAGAAGAAATATTTAGCAAGGTGATGCGTGCCGGAAGACGTACTTATTTCTTTGATGTAAGAGCAACAAAAGCTGGTGACTATTACCTCACAATCACCGAAAGTAAAAAGTTTACCAATGACGATGGATCTTTTCACTACAAAAAACACAAAATCTACTTGTACAAAGAAGATTTTCACGAGTTTAAAGACAACCTAGAAGAAATGATCAATTATGTGATCAAAGAAAAAGGTGAAGAGGTCATTAGCGAACGCCACAGAAGCGATTATGTGCGTGAAGAAGAAAAAACCTTAGACACACCAAATGAAGCTGGAGCAACTATGGATCAACCTGCTGCAACCAATTTCACTGACATCGATTTTGATGATATATAAAATATAAACAAAAGCATATAGAAACCGATTCTTTAAAAGAGAGTCGGTTTTTTTATGCTGAAATTTTAACGCTCCAAATGATGGAGGTTTTGTATTTTTACTAGCAAACGAATTTCGTACACCTATGAAAAAAATTACATTAGCATTACTTGCTCTTTTTATAATAAGCGCAAACAGTATCGCACAAGACTACCAAGTAGGGCTTGATTACTATCTACCTAACAATGTCACTTACAATCAAGACATCCCTAAACCAAAAAGTGTGATTGGTCACGAAGTGGGAGATTGGCATATCACGCACGACAAGCTAGCACAATACATGTATGCACTAGCAAATGCCAGTGACAGAATTACTATAGAAAACAGAGGTACTACTTTTGAAGGACATCCACTACTCCTACTCACGATAACATCTCCTGCTAACCATGCTAATCTTGAAAATATAAGACAGCAACACCTAGCACTTACCCAAAAAAATGGTGGCAACACCAATGTAAGTAACATGCCTATTGTTGTACAACAAGGATTCTCCATTCATGGAAATGAACCCAGTGGCTCAAATGCCGCGCTTGCTGCTGCCTATCACCTAGCCGCTGCACAAGGACCAAGCATTGACGAACTACTACAAAATGTGGTCATCTTATTTGATCCATCTTATAATCCAGATGGTTTACAACGTTTTGCCTATTGGGCAAACACCAACAAAAGCAAAAACATCAATCCAGATCCAAACGACAGAGAATATCGTGAAGTCTGGCCTGGCGGACGTACCAATCATTATTGGTTTGATATGAACCGCGATTGGCTTCCCGTGCAGCTACCCGAAAGTCGCGCTCGTATTGAGACTTTTCATAAATGGATGCCAAATATCTTAACAGACCACCATGAAATGGGAACCAACTCTAGTTTCTTTTTTCAACCAGGTATTCCTTCAAGAACGCATCCTTTAACACCGCAACAAAATCAGGATTTAACAGGAGAAATTGGAACCTATCACGCTAATGCTTTAGACCAAATTGGTAGTTTTTACTACAGTAAAGAAAGCTTCGACGATTTCTACTATGGTAAAGGATCTACCTTCCCAGATATTAATGGAAGTATTGGAATTTTATTTGAGCAGGCCTCTTCAAGAGGACATGCGCAGGAAAGCGTCAATGGTATTTTAACCTTCCCTTTTACCATTCGTAATCAGTTTACGGCTGCGTTATCTACCCTAGAGGCTGCTGTTGCAATGCGCCCTAAAATTCTGCAATACCAGCAACAATTTTACAAAGATGCTTTTAGTGAAGCATCTAAAGGTGGTGCTATTGTTTTTGGTGACGAAAAAGATCCCGCGAAGGCCTATCATTTAGCTGAAATTTTAAAACGTCACAATATTGAGATTCATGAAGTAGCGAGCGATTTTTCTAGCAACGGAAAACGCTATACTAAAGGAACTAGTTATATCGTTCCTAAAAATCAACGTCAGCATAGACTTATAAATGCGATGTTCGAAAAACGTACTAGCTTTCAAGACAGCTTATTCTATGATGTGAGCGCATGGACCTTCCCATTAGCCTTTAACCTAGACTACGATGAAAAAGTAAGCCTGAACAAAGCAGGTGCAAAGATTACAGACCTACAAAAACCCTCTGCAAAAACTCCAGCCTACTCTCAATATGCGTATGTAATGGAATGGCATGATTACTATACGCCAAAAGCACTCAACATGCTTTTACAAAAAGGCATTAGAGCTAAAGTGGGCATGAAACCTTTTAGCAATGGAGCCAAGCAATACGACTATGGCACCATCCTAATACCGGTCCAAAATCAAGAGGTGACACCCGCTAATATTTCCGAAGCTATCAAAGAAATTGTGGCAGCCACTGGAGTACAATTTGACGCTGTAAGTTCTGGACAAACGCAAGGAATTAATCTAGGAAGTAACCAATTTAGAGCTCTTGAAATGCCAAAAGTAGCCATGATTGTAGGTGATGGTATTAATCCGTATGATGCTGGTGAAATGTGGCATTTATTTGACCAGCGTTATGACATGCACCTTACGAAGTTAGATGTTCGTAATTTTGGAAGGACTGATTTAAGTCGCTACACAGATATCATTCTCCCTGCTACTTGGGGAACCGCATTGGACAAGGATGATGCCCAGAAATTAAAAACATGGGTACAAAACGGAGGAACCTTAATTGGGTATAAGAGTGCCGGAAGATGGTTGGATCAAAATGAGTTTCTGAAAATCAAATTCAAATCTAGAAAAGATACCGCCACCAACATTAGTTTTGAGCAACGTGGTGATTATAGAGGCGCGCAAGTCATTGGTGGTGCTATTTTTGAAACTACCTTAGACCGCTCTCATCCTATCGCTTTTGGATATAAAAACAAGAAGCTTCCTATGTTTAGAAACACTACTACCTTTATGGAGGCAGATAAAAACAGTTACAACAATCCAATTCAATATACTGCCAACCCATTGTTAAGTGGGTATATTTCAAAACCTAATCTAGATGATTTAAAAAGCACAGTCCCTTTCAAAAAAGGAGGTCTAGGTCGTGGAAACGTGATCTACTTCACAGACAACACGAACTTTAGAGCCTTCTGGTACGGAACCAACAAACTCCTTATGAATGCCATTTTCTTTGGGGATGAGATGTAGGGGTTAGTCTTTGGTCTTTGGTCAAAATAAAAAAATCAAGAAGGACTCCCCTTTGAAGACCCTTTCCCGTTCATGAAACGGGAGGGTTAGGGGGTTGTTTTTGAGGGTAAAATTAAACAACAGCTAGAACATCCCCCTAGCCCCCTTCAAAGGGGGAATCCATATTCATGTAAAACATGAAATATTGCTTTTATAAGTTTAAAGTAAGTCTCCCTTTGAAGGGAGATTTAGAGGGATGTTTTACTATGGTAATTATTATATCCTAACCAATTACATAATCAACTTAAAACAAAAAAGCCCTCCTGTATAAGGAAGACTTTTTAAGGGTGGAAGACCGGGTTCGAACCGGCGACTTCTGGTACCACAAACCAGCGCTCTAACCAGCTGAGCTACAACCACCATGTAGCGCTCTTTTTCAAGAGTTAGCAATAAAACCAAAGCGTTTATAACTTTAGCGGGTGCAAAGATAGCATATCTGTTTTCTATCTGCAATTAAAAAATTAAAAAAATTATGTGTTTGTCATATTCCTTTGGCTATCAGCAGCTACGGACAGTGCGCTTATTTAAAATAGTTTCCTATACTCTTTTTCACGTAAAAGAAACGCAGTACACCAATAGTCAACAGCACACCAGCAACAGCCATAAAGAAATACCCTAACAATGTTAAGTTTTGAAAGGCATCAATTTTTAAAATCACAAAACCCGAACTCAAAAACACTATAAAGGTCCTAAAATACGCCAAAAAGGTTCGCTCGTTGGCTAACTTTGTACGTTCCAAAGCTAGAAAATCTGTTGTTTTCATTTGTTGTTGCTTCTTTTCTTGCTCCATAATTTTATACAATACTATTTTAAATCGAATAAAGAATCTACGGCAAGATATCGCTCTACGGTATAGCCCTCAGCTGCATCTGTACCAATAAGTCTTCCAAAATTTCGATCTCTGTACTTCATACTATCTGTGGCATTCTTTGAAGCAATTGGCGTCATTGGCTCATCACTATTTGGGTCAAAAAACTGACTCTTATAGGCGTAAACAGCTTCTAGTTTCGTTTCCTGAAAACCAGTAATATCAACCACAAAATCGGGTACACTATCTTTCCATTGAATGTAATGATATACTTGTTTGGGTCTCCAAGCTTCTTGAGTCTCTCCATTATCTAATGTTTCAATTCTGCGTAAACCACTTAAAAAACAGGCATCACTTGCCAAATCACTTCCTTTTGGATGATCGATATGCCTATCATCAACCGCATTGCATAGTACTATTTCTGGTTTGTATTTTCTAATAAAATGTATCACTTGCAACTGCGCGGCTTTGTTGTTTTCAAAAAAACCATCGGCTAAGGCTAGGTTGTGTCTTACTGAAATACCTAAAATCTTGGCTGCTGCTGCTGCTTCTTGATCACGTATTTCTGCACTACCTCGCGTCCCTAGTTCTCCTCGAGTGAGGTCTAAAATGCCTACTTTTTTACCTTTAGCAATTTCTTTGGCGATGGTTCCCCCACTGCTCATTTCTACATCATCTGGATGTGCGCCTATGGCTAGTATGTCTAGTTTCATATTCATTGCCCGCGTAGGCGGGTAACTTTTTGGTTTGTACTTATTCCGTTAAATTATAACTGTATATCTTATTCTGCATTTGCTAACTTTTCCCTCATACTCTTCTTAGTCACAACTTCAAAAGCTTGCTCAAAATCGGCTATTAAGTCTGCTTTTTCTTCAATCCCTACAGAAAAACGTAACAAACCGTCTGCAATCCCTTGGCTTGCTCTTTCTTCTGGAGTTAACAAAGCGTGACTGGTATGTGTGGGTGACAATATTGTAGACTCCACGCCTGCCAGGCTCATGGATTGCTTTACTAATTTCAAAGCTTTCATAAATTCGTTTGCGTCTATAGAAGGAATCAATTCAAACGACAACATTCCAGAAAAGCCTTTCATTTGCTTTTTAGCTAAGGCATGATCTGGATGTGATTTTAAGCCAGGATAATAGACCCGATCAACTAAGCTATGTTTCTCTAACCATTTTGCCATTTTTTTAGCATTTCGGTTTTGCGCTTTCACACGTAAGGCCATGGTTTTAATACTACGCTCCAACAGCCAAACCGTATAATCGCTTAAGCTACCGCCAATATTTTTTGAAATATTCCAGATTTTATCCATGTGCTCTTGAGACGCCGCCACGGCACCTGCACAAATATCACTATGTCCGCCCATGTACTTCGTGGCACTATGGATTATGATATCCATCCCAAAATCTGCAGGAGTCTGATTGATGGGCGAGGCAAAGGTATTATCAATCATAGAAACCAAGTGGTGCTTTTTTGCCAGGCTAGCAATCATAGTCAAATCTGTGACTTTCATCAAGGGGTTACTCGGGGTTTCCACATAGATCACTTTGGTGTTTGGTTGTATGGCACTTTCAAAATCATGTTCAGAAAAACCGTTCGAAAAAGTGTATTCAATGCCAAATTTATGAAACTCTTCAACCACAAAATTATAAGTCCCACCATACAAAGTTTGCGGCAACACAATATGATCCCCTTTTCCTAAAAAAGCCAGCAAACAATGACTTACAGCTGCCATTCCGCTGCCAAAAATCATTCCCATTTCGCTTTTCTCCAGTGCTGCAATTTTTTTTCCTAACGCTTCTTGGTTGGGTGTATTAAAATAACGCGGATACCGTTTTACATTCACCCCATCGTACTGATAAGAACTCGACATAAATAAAGGAGAAATTGCGCCTTGAAATTGTGTGTCTTGTACCTCACCAACATGCGTACAAATAGTATTAATGCCTATATTTTTAGATTTCATGATTCCATAAATTTTAAAGCTCTAAGGTATTAAAACGTTTCAAGGTTTGCTATATTTAACACATGAAATTATTGTTAAAAAACATCAAAGAACTTCTGCAAATTAGACCGCAAGCAACCAGAAAAGTGAGCGGTGAAGCCATGAAAGAACTTCCCAGCTTAAAAAATGCTTGGTTGTTAATTGAAGACGATGTTATTCATAGCTTCGGAAATATGAGCGCCTTACCTAACATTAGTAGTATTGAAACTATGGATTGTTCGGGTAAAATTGTCTTGCCTTCTTGGTGCGATAGTCATACCCATTTGGTCTATGCTGGAAACAGAGAGCAAGAATTTGTAGATAGAATTAATGGTTTGAGTTATCAAGAAATTGCAGCCAATGGTGGGGGTATCGTGAACAGTGCAAAAAAATTACAAAACACCTCTGAAGCCGATTTATTTGCACAATCTGAAAAACGACTAAAAGAAGTCATTCAATTAGGCACAGGTGCTATCGAAATAAAGAGTGGCTACGGACTCACCACAGCAGCCGAACTCAAAATGCTTCGTGTGGCTAAAAAATTAGGGGAGACCTATAACATTTCTGTAAAAACCACCTTTTTAGGAGCCCATGCCATTCCGCCAGCATACAAACACAATAAAGACGGCTACCTCGATTTGGTATGCGGGGAGATGCTAGAAAAAATTTCCGAAGAAAAACTAGCCAACTATATCGACATCTTCTGCGAAGAAGGATATTTTTCTGTAGCAGATACCAACCGAGTTCTCGAAGCTGGAAAGAAACACGGACTTACACCAAAAACACATGTCAATCAATTTACTGCCATTGGTGGCGTAGCTGCCAGTGTTGCTCACGGAGCTTTGAGTGTAGACCATTTAGAAGTGCTTACTCGAGAAGATATTGATGCACTAAAAAACAGTGAGACCATGCCGGTTGCACTTCCCTCCTGCTCGTATTTTTTAAGCATCCCTTATACGCCTGGAAGACAACTCATAGAGGCTGGCCTGCCTTTAGCTTTAGCAACAGATTACAATCCAGGTTCAACCCCAAGCGGCAATATGAATTTTGTAGTAGCAACCGCCTGTATCAAAATGAAACTCACCCCCGAGGAAGCAATCAACGCAGCCACAATTAACGGTGCATACGCCATGGGACTAAGCAAAACACACGGCAGCATTACCCAAGGAAAAAAAGCAAACCTCATCATTACCAAAGACATTCCGAGTTACGGATATTTACCCTATGCTTTTGGAAGTAATTGTATTGATATAGTGATTTTGAATGGTGTTGTAGTGTGATGACGGGTGACCGATGACAGATGACAGATGACGGATGTTGAATGTCAAATGTCGAATTTTGAATTTTGAATTTTGAATTTTGAATGAAATAATAACATAAAAAACTTGATCACAATTAACGATTAACGATTAACGATTAACGAATTTAAAAAAACTTTGATTCTTTGCATCTTTGACCCTTTGACCCTTTGCATCTTTGAACCTTTGAACCTTTAAAACAAAAACCATGTCCATCATTTTTTACTCTAGAGAAGACTTAAAAAAACACACCTCTTGGCGTTGGGGTGAAGAAAAGTTTGGCGATGCGGTGGGCGTTGTTGCTTCTTGGGAAGCGCTGCAAAAAAGTGATGCCACATACGCAATCCTAGGCATTCCTGAAGATGTAGGGGTGCGCGCCAATCAAGGCAGACCAGGTGCTGCCAAAGCCTGGAATAGTTGTTTAAGTGCCTTGTGCAACATTCAAGCAAATGCGCATACCAACCCAAGTAACAGTATTATTCTTGGTGAAATTGACTGCAAGAGCCAACAAGAAAATGCCAACGCATTGGACACAGAAGACCCTTTTTATCCAACCAAAATTGGAAGTCTTGTCAAGGAAATTGACGACATGGTAAGTGAGGTAATTGCTCAAATTGTGTTAGCAGACAAAATACCTGTCATTGTAGGTGGTGGTCATAACAATAGCTTCGGAAATATAAAAGGTGTGGCTACTGCTTTAGATGCACCTATCAATTGCATCAACCTAGATGCCCATACCGATTTTAGACCTCTAGAACACAGACACAGTGGCAACGGGTTTAGTTATGCCATGGAAGAAGGACATCTCAATAAATACTATATGCTGGGACTCCACAGAAACTACACATCAGATGCTGTTTTTGAAAACATGTACAGCAAGAAAAATCAAATTGCCTATTCGCTTTTTGAAGAATATGTAAAAGGCACCTCTTTTTCTGAATTATTAGAAAAAGCAAAAAAGTTCTGTGCTACCAAACCTTTTGGATTAGAACTAGATATGGATGCTATTGTGGCTATGGGAAGTAGTGCTATAAGTCCGAGTGGCTTTACGCTTGGACAAGCAAGGCAGTACATCTCCTATTTTTCAAGATTAAAAAACTGTCAGTACATTCATATTTGTGAAGCAGCTCCCAAACATGAGTTACACCATAACCAGGTGGCCAAAGCCTTGAGTTATTTGGTGAGTGATGTGATTGCTACAAAATAAACTTAGATGTCTGTTCGAGCACTCTCGAAGTTTCGGGAGAGAACTACAACTCACTGATAATCAATATAGGTTTCGACTGCGCTCAACCAGACACTTTGTATACGATTTAAAATAATCTCTTAATATTTCCAATGCAAGTATACTAAGCAGTAACTGTATACATTTTTTCGCGTTGTTCTTTAATTTTTGGGTCGTTCATGTACTCATCAAAGGTCATGTAACGATCAATCACACCATTAGGCGTTAACTCTACCACTCTATTACCCACAGTTTGTGCAAATTCATGATCATGTGTGGTGAGCAATACAGTTCCTTTAAAGTTTTTTAAAGAATTATTAAAAGCTGTAATCGATTCTAGATCTAAGTGGTTAGTAGGCTCGTCAAGCATTAACACATTGGCACGCATCATCATCATTCTACTTAACATACAACGTACTTTTTCTCCTCCAGAGAGCACGTTACATTTTTTTAGGGCTTCTTCTCCACTAAAGATCATTTTTCCTAAAAACCCTCTAATGTGAACTTCTTCTCTTTCTTCTTCGGTTTTTGCCCATTGGCGCAACCAATCTACCAAGTTCATATCGGTGCTTTCAAAGAAAGCATGGTTATCTAATGGCAAGTAACTTTGGTTTGTAGTGACCCCCCATTGATACTCCCCACCATCTGCTTTACTATTTCCATTAATGATTTGGTAAAAAGCTGTGGTAGCTCTAGAGTCTTTAGAATAAATTACAATCTTATCGCCTTTTGCAAGATTTAAGTGTATGTCTTTAAACAACAATTCCCCATCTAGGGAAGCAGACAGGTTTTCTATATTTAAAATTTGATCTCCTGCTTCACGCTCTCTATCAAAAATAATAGCTGGGTAGCGACGGCTAGAAGGCTTGATATCTGCTACATTTAATTTGTCTATCATTTTCTTTCTACTGGTAGCTTGTTTTGATTTTGCTACGTTAGCAGAAAAACGACGAATAAATTCTTCTAACTCTTTTTTCTTATCCTCGGCCTTTTTGTTTTGCTGCGCACGTTGTCGCGCTGCAAGTTGGCTACTTTCATACCAGAAGGTATAGTTTCCGCTAAAGTGGTTTATTTTTCCGAAATCAATATCACTAATATGCGTACAAACGGCATCCAGAAAGTGACGGTCATGCGATACTACAATCACACAGGCATCGTAATTAGCTAAGAAATGTTCTAACCAAGAAATGGTTTCATAATCCAAGTCGTTTGTTGGCTCATCCATGATCAATACGTCTGGACTTCCAAACAGGGCTTGTGCTAATAAAACACGTACTTTTTGTTTTCCATCAATATCTCCCATCAAACTATAGTGAAGACTTTCGTCAATCCCTAAGTTAGATAACAAAGCCGCAGCATTGCTATCGGCGTTCCAGCCATCCATTTCTTCAAAGACTACTTGTAGCTCTCCAATTTTCTCTGCGTTCTCATCGGTGTAATCGGCATACAATGCATCGATTTCACTTTTAATTTTGAACAGACTTTTATTTCCACGTACTACAGTTTCTAACACAGGAAACTCATCATAAGCATTGTGGTTTTGTTCTAGCACAGACATACGCTTACCAGATTCTAGGTGCACATGACCCGAAGTAGGTTCTTGTTTTCCAGAAATGATTTTAAGGAACGTTGATTTACCAGCACCGTTGGCACCAATAATTCCGTAACAGTTTCCTGCTACAAATTTTGTGTTTACTTCATCAAAAAGTACTCTTTTGCCAAATTGCACTGAAAGATTAGATACTGAAAGCATGTGTTATGAGGTATTAAAATTTTCGGCAAAAGTAGCTAATAATAGCCTATCAAAGAAAGATTCGTCTTTTTTAATTTGTTTTAACGGCATATTAACAATATGACGTATAACAGAGGTCTATATTTGCCCAATTAAGTCGACAAATTTTGAGCAAGTATCTACTATATTTATTAGCATGCAGTTGTCTTTTTTCTTGTAAAAACAAAGAAAAAGAGGGCCTTACTACATACATAGGTGGACAAATCATAAATCCGAAAATGGATTATGTGCTTCTTACACATCATGACAAAAGACACGACACCATTTCACTAAACAAATTTGGAGGTTTTGAATTTCAGTGTGAAAGTCTACAAACAAACCTCTACCTCATTCGACATCGTGAACTTCAATACATGTTTGTAGAACCCGGAGATAGTATTATGCTTCGTTTAAACACGGTAGATTTTGATGAATCTTTAGCCTTTAGTGGTCGTGGTGCAGAAAAGAATAATTTCTTAATGTACTTATTTCTACGTAACGAAGAAGAAGACAAAAAACTACCTGAGCAGTACAAGTTGTCACCCGCTGTATTTGAAGAAGAAATCTCACATTCTAGAGAGACCTTACATTCTGAATTGAATGATTTTATAGCATCTGAAAATCCGAGTGAGACGTTCATTACTATTGCCAAGTCAAATATTGATTACAATTATTATTCAAAAAAAGAATTGTATCTCGCAACAAAACAAGCTGCAAAAGATACAGTCTCACTAACCTTTCCTAGAGATTTTTTTACCTATAGAGATAGTATCGATATAAACAACGCACTCTTAAAAAATTATTACATCTACTATCAATTTTTGAATAGGTATTTAGACAACCTAGCTTACGACGCGTATAGAGATGAGCAAGCATATGACAAACAATCATATATACACCAAAAAGAAAAACTAGCCATTATTGACAAATGGATTACCAACGACCAACTTCATGACAATTTATTACACACCAATGTAAGACGTTATTTAGTTCTCGCTGATGACAAGAAAAAAGAAAAAGAATTAGTTGCGCTATTCAAAACATTAGATCATAATGAATCTCATCAAAAAGATATAGACACCTACGCGAAAAACACAGCAAAAATTAACGCTGGAAATATGATACCTAATGTAGAGCTTGTTGCTGCAAACCATAACACAGTATCACTACAAAAGATAACCAAATCAAAATCTGTATTCTTCTTCTGGACCAGAGAATCTATAAAGCACTACAAAGAAATCCATGTACGCGTAGCTGAACTCAAAAGCAAATATCCAGAATACGAATTTATTGGTATTAATATGGATGAAGACTATGTAGCATGGAAACAAGCAGTAGTTAGTTCTGGATACAATCAAGCAAATGAATATCAGTTTAAAGATGCTGCTTCTGCTAAGAATGCCTTATTTATTAATTCTGCTAACAAAGCAATGATTGTAGATAAAGGAGGAATCATCCTTGAAGGAAATTCTAACCTTTTCAATCAAAATTTTGAATCCCTATTACTGGGATACCTCAACAAAAAATAAGTTTTTAATTGCCTTTATTATAATCTTCTAAAAACTTAGCAAGACCTATATCTGTAAGTGGGTGTTTCAACAAGCCTTCTATAGAAGATAAAGGACCTGTCATTACATCTGAACCAATTTTAGCACACTCTAACACATGCATGGTATGGCGTACAGAAGCCGCTAGAATTTGTGTTTCAAATCCATAGTTATCGTAGATGTGTCTTATTTCAGCAATGAGATTGAGTCCGTCTGTTGAAATATCATCTAACCTTCCTATAAAAGGAGACACGTAGGTAGCTCCGGCTTTAGCAGCTAACAAAGCTTGTCCTGCAGAGAAAACCAAGGTGCAATTGGTGCGGATACCTCGATCACTAAAATATTTTATCGCTTTAACACCATCTTTAATCATAGGTATTTTCACTACAATTTGCTCATGCAATGCTGCAAGTGCTTCTCCTTCTTTAATCATGCCCTCCACATCTGTGGCAATCACTTCAGCAGACACATCTCCATCTACGAGTCCACAAATAGCAACATAATGTTTTAAAATATTATCATGACCAGTGATGCCTTCTTTAGCCATTAATGAAGGGTTAGTTGTAACACCATCTAAAACTCCTAAACTTTGAGCTTCTTTAATTTGTTCTAGGTTGGCTGTATCGATAAAAAATTTCATAGTAGTATATTAGATATGGTAAAAATACAGAAGAAAAAAAGAGTAGTATAGAAATTGTAAAAAAAAGCCGCTTCACAAATGAAGTGGCAGGATCATCAAAAAGGGTATACTATGAATTAGTGAATTTATAGTAGTCTATAATTGATAATGTGTCAAAATGTTAGGTTTTTGTTGAAAAATGCTAATATGCACTTTTTAAACATTTTAAAAAAAATCTTATTTATCGCACCAATTTCTTGTATTTAATTCGTTTTGGCATCAAATCACCGCCCAATCGTTTTTTCTTGTTTTCTTCGTACTCACTGAAACCACCTTCAAAGAAATACACTTGGCTATCACCTTCGAAAGCAAGGATATGTGTACAAATTCTATCTAAAAACCAACGGTCGTGACTAATCACTACAGCACAGCCTGCAAAGTTCTCAAGACCTTCTTCTAAGGCCCTTAATGTATTTACATCTAAATCGTTGGTAGGCTCATCTAGTAATAGCACATTCCCTTCTTCTTTTAGGGTCATTGCGAGATGCAAACGGTTACGCTCCCCACCCGAGAGTAAAGAAACCTTTTTATTTTGTTCGCTTCCACTAAAGTTAAAACGACTTAAATAAGCTCTAGAATTAACTTCTTTACCTCCCATCATCACTAAATCTTGCTCATCACTAAAGTTTTGCCAGATGGTTTTATCGGGGTCAATATTAGAGTGCGCTTGATCTACATACGATACTTTTGCGGTTTCACCCGTTGTAAAAGCACCTTTGTCTGGAGTTTCTTCTCCCATGATCATTCTAAAGATGGTTGTTTTACCTGCACCATTTGGTCCAATAACACCTACAATACCTGCTTGTGGGAGACTAAAATTTAAATCTTCATAGAGTAATTTATCTCCGTATGCTTTACTCACACCCGTAGCTTCTATTACATTGGTTCCAAGACGTGGCCCGTTAGGAATATAAATCTCCAGTTTCTCATCCAATTGTTTTTGGTCCTGGCTCATTAATTTATCGTAGTTCTTCAAACGCGCTTTTTGCTTTGTTTGTCTTCCTTTTGCACCCTGACGCACCCATTCTAGTTCACGCTCTAAGGTCTTTTGACGCTTGCTAGCTGTTTTACTTTCTTGCGCCATACGCTTTGATTTTTGATCTAACCAAGAAGAGTAGTTTCCTTTCCATGGAATACCCTCTCCTCTATCGAGTTCTAGAATCCAACCCGCTACATTATCTAAGAAGTATCGATCATGCGTTACAGCAATCACAGTTCCTTTGTATTGCGCTAAGTGATGCTCTAACCAATGTACACTTTCTGCATCCAAATGGTTGGTTGGCTCATCGAGTAATAATACATCTGGCTCTTGTAATAATAATCTGCACAAAGCAACACGCCTGCGCTCTCCACCAGAAAGTACTCCTATTTTTTTATCGCTATCTGGAGTACGTAAAGCATCCATAGCAATTTCTAGTTTCGTTTCTAACTCCCAAGCATTGCTTGCATCTATTTGATCTTGTAGTACTGCTTGTCGCGCCATCAACTTTTCCATCTTATCGGCATCGCTATAGACTTCTTCTAGACCAAATTGATCATTAATACTGTTGTATTCATCAAGAATAGCAACCGTCTCTGCAGCGCCTTCTTTAACGACATCTAATACTGTTTTCTCAGGATCTAATTGAGGATCTTGCTCTAAATACCCAACAGAATAACCCGGAGCAAATACCACATCACCTTGGTAGTTTTTATCGACACCAGCTATAATTTTTAGTAAGGTAGATTTACCACTACCATTCAATCCTAGAATACCAATTTTAGCACCGTAAAAGAAACTTAAGTAAATATTTTTAAGCACAGGTGTTTGTGCGTTCTGGAAACTTTTAGTTAATCCAGACATCGAAAAGATGACCTTTTTATCGTCCGACATTTTTGATAATTAATTAGTTAATTAAAATTTTAAATTGTGACCATTCAAGGATATTGATTTTTAAATTTTTTACCCTTACCCTAAAGGGAAATTTAAAAAATCTTTATTTCATCCTTTAGGACTGAGGAAAAAAAATAAAGTTTTTTTACCCAAATAAGTCATTACATTCTTCCCTTTAGGGCATTAAATACCCAAGCAATGGCAAAAAAGCCAATTCCAACAGCGGCAAATCCCCAACCCGCAACATCATCATATCTAAATGCACCAAGGCTTATGAGCGATAGTCCAACAATAATCATAATTAAAGTGGCATATCCTAATACTGTATTTTTATTCATCATAGGTAATCGTATTAATCTGTTTATGCTTTAAAACAGTTCTTTTTAGGTTTATTAGTGTCACTATCTCTGTAAAGATTTCTGAAATTTTAAAATTTCTAGAATTTTGCAGCCAATACAATGACTAGCAAACCTTTACTACAGAAAACCTATTTTTGGCTTACTAATATTTCAGCTAAAAAGACATTCGTTATTGAGGAGTGATATGGCAAATATCGTGAATTAAAAATAGTTTTGCCATATTGATAATAGCATAGTTTCGTATTTTTACAGATATAAATAAACACTATGGACCTTAACTTCAATAAAAACGAAGATCATAATAAATTACTTCTTTCAGATTTACGCAAACGCTTCACCAAAGTAAAATTGGGTGGCGGACAAAAACGTATCGATAAGCACCATGCAAAAGGCAAAATGACCGCAAGAGAGCGTATCGATTTCTTATTAGACGACAAAAAGAAATCAATAGAAATTGCAGCTTTTGCTGGTGATGGCATGTATGAAGAACATGGAGGCTGCCCAAGTGGTGGTGTGGTTGTTAAAATTGGTTATGTACAAGGAACACAATGTATTGTTGTTGCTAATGATGCCACAGTAAAAGCAGGTGCTTGGTTTCCGATCACAGGAAAGAAAAACCTACGCGCGCAAGAAATCGCTATTGAAAACAGACTTCCAATTATTTACTTAGTAGATAGCGCTGGTGTGTATTTACCAATGCAGGATGAAATTTTTCCCGACAAAGAGCACTTCGGACGAATTTTTAGAAATAACGCCGTAATGAGCAGTATGGGAATTACTCAAATTGCTGCTGTTATGGGAAGCTGTGTTGCTGGTGGTGCCTACCTACCAATTATGAGTGATGAAGCTTTAATAGTAGACAAAACAGGAAGTATTTTCCTTGCAGGAAGTTATTTGGTAAAAGCTGCCATTGGAGAAACTATCGACAATGAAACGTTAGGCGGTGCAACTACACACTGCGAAATAAGTGGTGTAACAGATTACAAAGCGACAAACGATAAAGATGCACTTACTAAAATTAAAAACATAGTCTCTAAAATTGGTGATTATGATAAGGCCGGATACAATAGAGACAAACCATTAAAACCAAAAAAGGATCCAAAAGACATCTATGGTATTCTGCCTAAATCTAGAGCAGACCAATACGATATGCGAGAAATCATCGCTAGATTGGTAGACGATAGTGATTTTGAAGAATACAAAGAGGGCTACGGGCAAACCCTTTTAACTGGCTATGCTCGCATTGATGGATGGGCAGTTGGTATTGTTGCTAATCAACGTACCCTCGTTAAAACTAAAAAAGGCGAAATGCAATTTGGTGGTGTTATTTATAGCGATAGCGCCGATAAAGCCACTCGTTTTATTGCCAACTGTAACCAAAAGAAAATACCTCTAGTCTTTTTACAAGATGTAACCGGCTTTATGGTAGGAAGTAAAAGTGAACACGGCGGTATTATTAAAGATGGTGCCAAAATGGTAAATGCTGTGAGTAATAGCGTAGTACCAAAATTTACAATAGTCATTGGAAACAGCTACGGTGCAGGAAATTATGCCATGTGTGGAAAAGCATACGACCCAAGACTTATTGCTGCTTGGCCAAGTGCTAATTTGGCTGTAATGAGTGGAAACAGTGCTGCCAAAGTATTATTACAAATAGAAACAGCCTCGCTCAAAAAACAAGGCAAAGAGATTACACCCGAAGTAGAAAAAGAATTGTATGATACCATTAAGGCTAGATATGACAACCAAATCTCGCCATATTATGCAGCCTCTCGTATTTGGACAGACGGCGTTATTGACCCGCTAGATACCAGAACATGGATATCTATGGGTATCGAAGCCGCAAATCATGCTCCTATTGAGAAACCCTTTAATTTGGGAGTGATACAGGTTTAAGGTTTTGAGTTTTGAGTTTTGAGTTTTGAGTTTTGAGTTTTGAGTGAAATTAAATTATTCTGGAACATTTAAACTCATAAACATTAGGTATTAGTTGAAAATAATAGAAAAACATTACCCCGAACCTAAAGGGTGGTTTTTCTAGAGCAAGTTAATTTTCACCCCTTTAGGGCTGGGGTAATGAAAATTAAGAAAAACAAAAATCACAATCTAAAATTTAAAAAATGGATCATGGACATTTGAATAATAAACCTAAAGCAGCTCATAAAAACCTCAACAATAAACAAAATTAAAAACCCAGCATCGAAAGAACCTCTAATCAAAAAAACTACCTATATCTCCTACTACTCATCCTAGCAGGTGAAGCTGTTTTTATATTACCATTTGTATTAACGCGTGTCTTTAGGTCTACGGTATTAGAGGTCTTTAACCTCAGCAATATTGAATTAGGTGAAGCGCAAGCTATGTATGGTATTGTTGCTGTATTTGCTTATCTTTTAGGAGGTCCTTTAGCAGATCGTTTTCAACCCAGAAAACTAATTGCTTTATCGTTATGGACCACTGCACTCGGTGGAATTGTATATAGTACCTATCCATCCCAGTTTGTTTTAAAAATACTCTATGGATATTGGGGATTCACTACCATATTTCTATTTTGGGCTGCTATGATTAAAGCAGCGCGTGTTTGGGGAGGAGCTACTTCACAAGGTAAAGCATTTGGCTTTTTGGATGGTGGGCGAGGTCTAGTAGGCGCGCTATTTGGACTTCTGGGTGTCCTCATTTTTTCACTATTTATTACGGGAGCCATTGAAACCATTGATTTTACAGAGCGTAAAGAGGCCTTTCGATATGTTGTTTTGGTTTCTTCGGGGATTGTTTTTTTAGTTGGAATTTTGGCTTGGTTCTTTCTCAAAACAAAAGAAGATACCACTGCTATTATTTTAATAAGAATTACAACAAAGGATATTAGTAGTGTACTAAAAATACCTGCAGTTTGGTTATTAATGATTATTATTCTGTGCGCCTATGTGGGTTACAAAACCACAGGGGTCTTTTCTCAATACGCAAAAGAAATTATGTTGTTTGACGAAGTCCAATCTGCAAAAGTGGGGACTTTTTTATTATTTATTCGCCCCATAGTTGGAGTCGTCATTGGCTTTCTAGCCGATAAAAGTCGTGTTACTTTTTGGTTAGTAATAAGCTTTGTTTTAAGTACCATTGGAGCACTTTTATTTGCTTCGGGAACCATGCAACCAGATGCAACCTCTTTGTTCTTCCTATCTATTTTAATTACTGCGACGGGTATTTATGCAGCTAGATCCTTATACTTTGCAGCCATGCAAGAAGGGAACATTCCGTTAACACTCACAGGAACTGCCGTGGGATTAATTTCACTTGTTGGATACACACCAGATATTTTTGCAAGTCTCAGCATAGGCTATCTGTTGGATGGAACCAAAGGAATTGAAGGCCATCAAAACGTATTTTGGATGCTCACAGCTTTCTCTATTGTTGGTGGTATTGCCGCAATCGTGTTGTATAAAATTTCAGAAAAAAACATTACCACGTAACAGCCTTAATAGCTTCCTGTCTTCCGTTGACATATCGAAATTTGGAAGCCCCCCAAAAGCCAGCCTCTTCTAACATAATACGAATATCTTTTTTCCATTCAGGAATGGTCACCGTAGTATTTAACTCAATAGCATACACCGTGTTTTCATGCAACGGGTAATCGCCATTTACCGGCACTCCGCCTTGACTATCCCACATGCCTAACGTTGTTCCCGAACTATGCCCATAAGTTCCCAATGGGTGCGTATAAATTGACGGTCTCAAGCCTTCTGCTTTTCCGTCTCGTAAAGACATTGCTAACACTTCATTACCAGTGCGACCTGTTTTAAAATTACTTGTAAAAATATCTTGCACCCTATTTCCTTTTGCAAAGGCTTCTTGCAAGAAATTAGGTACTTCTGTTTCACCTTCTTTTAAGACATAGGCATGTTGCTGACAATCGGTATTAAGCGTTACGTAAGTAATCCCGAAATCGCAGTGCAACAAATCTCCTGGAATAATTACTTTCTCTTTCTCACCTTTAGAAAAAGAATAAATATGACTCTTTAATTCCTCATTATTACGTTGTACATCAATCGTTGGATGAAACCATGTTTCTAGCCCTAGATCGGTTACTTTTTGGCGCATCCACCATACCACATCGTCTGTGGTAGTTTTCCCTGGTTTAATTACCTTACTTGAAAATGCCTCATCAATGATATCATGGGTAACTTCTACAAGGGTATTGTATAATTCCATTTCTTTGGGCGTTCTGGTTTCTATCCAACCAATCGCAAGTTTTTCTGCGGAAATTACCTTCGCATCAAGATCGTTAGGTAAGGCATTCATGAGTTCTTCATAGTCTGTTTTTACGAGTCCGTCGGCGATGTTAAAATGACTAGACATGTTTACCCCTATGGTTCCCGGATTGCGTTCTTGTATAATTTCTACAAGTCTTGCCCACTGGTCTGGTTGCTTTTCTTTGTCCCATGCAGAGGTAATGTTTTCTCCTACATCATAACGTGCAACTGCTAAACGCTCTACTGTACTGGTAGCCTTATCTCTGCTAAAAACTAAAATAGTTCTTCTGCGTGCGTTGAGCCATTTGGCAGGTAACATGGTTCGCATGACTGGATCTTCGTTATATTCTCTCGCAATGACCAACCACATATCGATACCCGTGTCTTCCATAAGTTTTGGAAGTACATTTTCGAACCTATCTTTTAAAATTTCATCTCTTAAGGTAGCGCGATCTCTTTCACTAAGAATTTGTGCAGTGAGGTTACTACTCGAAAAAAACAGAATAAAAAGTAGCAATGGTATTTTAATTCCTTTTATCATATCTTTATGTATTATGCGAATTCTCATTTTTATATTTTTTGTTGTTATTGGATGTTCATCATCAACAGGTGAAATACTACCCATTATTGAAATTAATAACGACCAAGATACCCATCAAAATGATTCTCCTAACAATATCGTAAACATTTTGTTTTTTGGCAACAGTCTAACGTTTTTTAATGAAGGAATTGACACGCATGTGCAGTCATTTTATGATCAGGGAAACCAAAATGTAACAGCAAATTCTTTACGAGTTGCTTTTCCTAACTATACATTGAATGATCATTTAAATAATGACCAATCTATGTCAACATTACAAAGTGAGGATTGGGATTATATTATTTTACAAGAAAATGGAGTTTTGGCTACTACCAATCCAACCGAAATGTTAGCGTCTATTGCGACTTTTAAAACATTAATAAATACTTCAAACACTCGCGTATTTCTTTTTCTTACTTGGGCATACGAAGGCATGCCAGAAATGACAAAACAATTGCTGGAAGTATACACCCAAGCTGCAGAGGAAAACAATTTTACAATGGTACCCGTTGGTCTTGGTTGGCGCGACTTTTATACTTTAAATAGCGATATCGACTTATTAAGTCTTGATGGCGTGCACCCCAGTAAATCTGGTACTTTTTATAGCGCCTGTATGTTTTTTAGCGTTCTATCTAATCAATTTATAGAAAACAATAGCTATCAGTATGATTTGACACAAGAAAATGCCGATTTCATCAAAAGCCATGTTACAGCATCACTTTCATTATATTATTAAAAAATTCGACAAACAAAGCTACTTTCATAGCTAGGTTTGCCGAATTTAAAACAACTAAACAAAAACTTACAATACTGCAATACGATCAATCATTTGTATATCATCAGATTTTGATAGCCGTATCACTTTCACTTTTTTGGTTTGATTTTTCGCACCATAATTTTGAAAGGTAGTGATCTTCATAAATGTTGGGTTCTCAATTTTTTGGTAGCGATCATCAAAATAATCGACCTTCACATAATAAGAACCTTTGGTAGCTTTTTCTTGAGTATATTCTTCGGGTCCAAAACCTTCTGTCATATCCTCTGAAATTTTACCGCCCGTGCTTGTTGTTGAGGCACCATAAAAACAAGTCTCTAAATTAGGATCAATAATATGTAAATCTATATCGGTGTCATTGTGATTCCAATCAATTACTACACGCACATCGAGTTCCTTTTTTTGGAATACTTTTAATGGCAAGGTCATGTCAGACACCCTCATTTGGTTTACCTGTATGAGATTACGAATTTCGTTGGTGGTAATGGCTACCATGCCTTCAAAATCTCTTCGTTGAGTTCCATCAATTAATGAATTATTGGCAATCTTTGTCAATAAATCTAACGCCTCTTGAACCGCTCCTATTTCCGCTAAAGCTAGAGCCAAATCACGATATGATTGCGTATCCTCGGTTCTCAACTTTAAAACTTGTCGATACACAAATACTGCCTGCTCATAATCACCTTTCTCCTCTAACTTATACGCCAACACTTTAAGCAACTCATAGTTATCTTGATCTATCTCTGCAATATTTGAAAGAATTCTATTGGCGAACTCTTTGTTTTTATCCTTCATAAAATCGTATACATCTACAAAATAGGCAGGATGATCTATAAACGCTTCTCGTTGCGACAAATAAGCTTCATACAAATCTTCTATAGTCACCTCTTTTAGCTTAGAAATATAAGGTATCGTCCATTCTTTCTCATTCCATGTAGGTTCCCCTGCCAATTCAACTCTTTGCTTTTGTTGTTTGGCAATTTCTGCAGCTCTGTCTACAGCATAATTTCCTGTTTTTCCAGTATAGCCTGCTCCAGTTTTGGTTGTTATAATAACTACCCCATTTCTACCTTGCTGACCGTACAATACCGAAGCGCTTAAACCTTTTAATATTTTCACGCTAGCTACATTATTAGGATCTAAATCTAGAAAACGACTACTTGTTACCGAACTTCCTCCTATAAAATCTGTTTGTTGATTTGTACCTGAATCAAACGGAACACCATCGACGATAAACAAAGGAGTATTATCTCCATTTATAGAACTTCTACCACGAATTACAAAATTAGTTCCCGACCCGGTAGCACCGCTATTTCCAGTAATTTGAACTCCAGCCACTTTTCCATTTATGGATCTTACAATATCAGACTCTGGTTTGTTTTCAATTTCTTCTGTTTCAAGCGTTGTAACACTATAGCCAACAGACCTGCGCGCTCTGGTATCACCCCCATATCCAGTAATAACAACCTCATCAAGTGCTTCTCCTGCACTCATTCTCATGTTCACTCTTCCAGAACTTTGAATGGTAGTTTCTAAAGTATCGAAACCAACATAACTAAAAACCACATCCTGCCCTTGCTGAACAGCAATACTATAATTCCCATCAAAATCTGATTGCGTACCCGTTGTTGTGCCTTTAACAATAACATTAACTCCAGGTAGTGGTGATCCAGAAGCATCTGTTACGGTTCCAGAAATGGAAACAGTACCACCCAAGGTTCTTGGAGATGTTGCTGTGTCATCCTCAATTGTTCTTTCAGTTTCTGCAGCAACTGGATCCTCTAAAATCTCTTTTGGCTCCATAGTAGCGATTGCTACTTTAGTTTGTTCCTCTTTTTCTTTTTTAAGCCGCAAGTATTCTTTTAGCAATTCTTTTGGTGGTGTAATGTTGTAGGTCAAATAATCTCTTACTGTTTCTAATACGATGAGCGAAGTGTGGTTTGACACTAGATTGTATTGTTTTGCAACCTGTACTATTTCGCTTCTATTCTCATCGCTTTTTTGCTGTAAAAAATTAATATTTGCCTGTGCCCATAGTACTCCTAAATCTTTAAAAGCAGTTTCTTGTATAGGAACTTCAAGCGGTATACGTTGGGTAACTTTGTTTCCATAACCAAAAAGTAAGATGATTTTTTGCCCCGCATCAACTCCCTTAGCAGTAATTGAAATAGTAGTATACACAGGAGTATTTTTCTTTGGAAATAGCGAAGTAACTTCCGCATCACTTTCATACCCTAAAAAGAGTAAAGGTTGGGTAAATGTTTTAGTGACAGCATCTTCTATAGCTGTGTTTTGTAAGTTGATATACGCTGCACCGCTAGCATTAGAGACTACTTTATTTTGGTTATGATTTGCTTTTCTTTTACTATTAATAATATACGTAGGGTTATTTTCGCTTGCAAACTCTTTACTGTAGGTTGGCAATCCGTCTGTAAACAACAGTATTTCTGCGTTAGAATTCGTTTTTTCGAAAAGCCCTTTAAATGATGTTGCTCCATCATAGACTTGAGCTTCTAAAAATTGCTGAAGTCTTTTCCAATTACCATTTTTAATCTTGAAAATATCATTGGCCACAATAACATCACTAAAAGCAATGGCTTCAATTTCGATATTTTTAATCTTATTAAAATAAGCCTCTAAATACGCTATTTCCTTTTTTAAATCTCTATCCTTCATTGACAATGAAACATCCCAATACAAAATAGCATGCGCAGGGTTTTCTTTTTCAACACTAGTACTCTTTACGTTTTTATAGGCATATAAATACCCTTCATTTGTAAGTGTTTTTAGGTTTCCTGTTGTTGGAATTTCTACTAAAAAATCTACACTTGGAGTCATGTTTTTTTGAGAGGTTTGATAAACATAATCTGCTTCTGTTTTTACAAAACGAGCTCCTTTGCTTTTACCTTTAAGAATCCTAGGCGGTATCTCTTGATTAAATACCCGAACCGAAAGACTATAGGCTTCTAATTGATTTTTAAATGCCAAAGGAATTTTTAATTGAAGTGCTTCTTGTGCAGATGATAGTTCTTCTTGATAGGCTAGTACAACACGTTTATATCCTTTAGCAGGAATTGGGTAAATTCTAGCCTTGTAAGTATTTCCTGTTCCCTTTTCTAATAAGGCAGGATCAACACGTCTTCTTACCACGGCTTCAAAAGCAATTCTTCCTTGCTCCTTTTCTACAACTACTGCTTCCCGTAATGACCCCATGACATCTAGCGCAAATCGTTTTACAGATTGATTTTCTCCTAACGGAAATATGAGTTCCCCTTCCAATACAGAAGTACCCGGATTGTAAAATTGCATATCAAATGTTGTGGTGGCTATGTTTCCAACCACAGTAACATCAACCGCAAGTTTGGTGACCCCTAGATTTTCTTTGTCCACTTTTATATGCGGAATTCGTTGCCCCCATGCTGTAGCACTGATGAACATAAAAACGATAACATGTAGAAACTTTTTCATAATAGATGGTTTTAAAAATTATAAAACAAACCTACAATCTCAAAGAAGCAAAAAATAACTCGAATGAGTGAACTCGTCCTATTGATTAGGCATCGTCACTTTTAGTTTAGCCTATAAATTTAAAAAGGAATTAAAAAAGTATGCTTCTATTCTATAGAAGTTGAATAGTATGGAAATTGTATCTTTAAGCCGTGAATATTAAAATTTCAGAAGCATATAAAAAATACCGTCAAGAGCTACTTGATATTGTTACAAACTTTGATACTAAGGGAGCTAACTTTATCGTTGGACAGCGTAATACCATAAAGCTTTTTACACTAGATGATCTTCAAATAAATAGTAAGCGTTTTAAAGTCCCTAACGTATTAAATAGAGTAGTCTATCGGTATTTCAGAAAATCGAAAGCACAACGTTCTTTTGAAAATGCCATGTATCTTCAAAGCAAAGGAATAGGAACGCCTTCACCCATTGCATATATAGAAAATTCGAAAGGATTTCTTCTAGGGCGCAGTTATTATCTATGCAAACATCTTAAAGTAGATTTAATGTATAAAGATCTTTTAGAAAACCCCGACTATCCAAAACGTGAAGAAATTTTAAGAGCATTTGTTCATTTTACGCACAAGCTGCATGAAAACCAAATTCTATTCAAAGACCACTCGCCAGGCAATACCTTAATACAAAAAAACGGAGATGATTTCTCGTTTTACTTGGTAGATCTCAACCGAATGAAATTTAAATCATTGTCACTAGAAGAACGCATCACAAATTTCACCAGGCTGACTCCCCATAAAGAAATGGTTGCTACAATGAGTGATGAGTATTCAAAAATAACAGGAGTTCCTTACGATGATATCTTCAACCTAATGTGGGGACTTACTGAAAAATTTCAGAAAAAATTTTATAGAAAAATTGCATTAAAAAATAAATACCTATTCTGGAGAAAGAAAAGGAATTGATTAGGAATCCTTTTCGTTTTTATGGAGCTCACGCAATTTTGAGTATTTTAAAAACGTAATGTTTGCCGTTTGATAGCAAATCACAAAACCATTAAAGCCATCTAAAAAACCTTTCCTTAAAAAATACGATTTAAAAAAGGCCCAAAAAGTATTCAATACAATTTTCCAAACAGGTGCTTTGCGTCCCATATCATAATAAGACTGAGCAGAAATAGATGAAAAATGATCTGTTTTTAAATTAAACTCCCGGTAGGTAGCGTAATTCCAATGCAATAAATCTCCTTTCAATTTTGCATTAGTAGCGCCCGGATTCATTTTATAACTATCATGCGGATTTATGCCTTTCCAGGTTCCCGTTCCTTTTTTGAAGAGTCGTAATTTTCTGTCAGGATACCAATTAGAGTGCTTTATCCATTGTCCGCAAAAATTATTAAATCGATTCACATAATACCCATCAAATGCAAGGTTCTCTTTCAATTTTAATAGGGTTTCGGCGAGCTCTGGAGACAGTGCTTCATCTCCATCAAGTGATAAAACATATTCGTGACTTGCTTGTGAAGCAGCAAAGTTTTTTTGTTCTATATATCCCAAAAAAGGTTGCTCAATAAATTTTACTTGGTAGCGACTACAAATCTCTTTGGTAGCATCTGTAGAAAGCGAATCGACCACTACTATTTCATCTACAACAGGTTGCAAAGATTCTAGACAACGCGCTATCTTTTTCTCTTCATTAAACGTAATAATTACTGCTGAAATTTTATGCATCCAAACACTTTAAAGTAAAATTGAAGTGTAAATATACCCTATTCACTGTATTTAAAATAAGATTTTAGGTGATAGAAGTACTTTCAACAATTTCACGAATGGCTATTGAAATCCTTGAATAATATTTTTTATGGCAGTTCGCTTGATCTTTCCTGTTTCGGTTAACGGAAACTTTGAAAGCGTATATACTTTTTTAGGAGTTTGATACGAAGGTAACGAAGAAAGTGCTCCCTTATATTGTGCCGCTTTTGACGGATCGTCTAATTCTAACACCAAGACAAGTTGTTCGCCTAATGCTTCATTTTCTAAGGAAGAAATAATAAAGGGAACCGTAATAGCTGCCATTAATTGTTCTTCTATTTTTTCTGGAAACAGCTTCACGCCGCCACTATTAATTACATTGTCATACCTTCCTAGCCAATCAAAACTCGTTGGACTTCTTAGATTAACAATATCATTTGTTACAATTTCTTGGTTACTTAGCTTAGGTGCGTTTATCACCAAACAATCCCTACTATCTTTAGAAAATGTAACATTTGGCAACGCACTATAAGTACTAGTTTTACCTGCACCATTTACACGACGTACCGCTACATGTGTAATAGTTTCTGTCATACCATAGGTTGCAAAAACCTCTGTGTTTTTAGATTGTAATTTAGACTCCAGATCGGGAGCAATGACACCACCACCAATGATCAATTTTTTTATTTTATCAAGTTCATCTAGTGTATGATATACTTGATAGGGCACCATTGCCGCAAAATCATACTTGTTATCGTATTGTGTAATAGCATCTTTTTCTGGAGCTACTACGTGTAAATCCCAACCCATTGTCAAGGCACGTACCAGCATCATTTTACCAGCAATGTATTTTGCCGACAAGCATAAGAGTGCCGTATTATCAGCGCCCATTTTAAAATATACGCCAGTAGCAAAAGCACTATTGACCATGTGTTCTTTTAGGATTTCTATTTTTTTAGGGTCCCCAGTAGAGCCCGAGGTTTTTACTTTTATATACGGTTTATCATTAAACCATTTCATAATAAAAGATGCAATCGCTCGCTCATAAGGAGCTCCCGTCTCTTTAAGTTTTTGAGCAAAGAGTACAATTTCTTCAGCGTCTTGAAACTGAAGTCCGTTAAATTTAAAAGAAGGATGTAAGGTTTGTGAGGGTTTCAAAAGTGGTTAATTTACGACATCTTATTTTGGTTTGTAGGTGTTATAAAAATTTGGGGGGACTTCAATATAGACTTAAATTATGAATCTTGCACAAGTAACGAATCATCTTCTTCTTTAGCAACAGTAGGTGGTGTCACTTTTCCGAAAAGCTTTTGAGACCATTGGGTCCACTTGTACTTTTTTGCAAAAACTAATAAAATAATAGGATATACTACTAAGACAGGAACTAAAATATCTACCAAAGAGGTGCCCGCTTCTTCTGCTGTATATTTAAAAACTGCATCGGTTTGTAGTGCAGACCACTCTGATGTTATGAGTGTAGCAGCTAGTAAATTATTCCCAAAATGAAACCCTAGTGCCAATTCTAATCCTTCATCCATTAAGGTCATGATACCCAACAACAAACCTGTGCCAATATAATAGACCATCATAATAAGCCCCATCTCAGCAACTTCTGGGTTGGCACTATGAAATACACCAAACAAAACAGAAGTAACAAGTAACGGGAACCACCTGTTCTTTACTAAAACACCTAAGTGTTGCATCATATACCCTCGAAATAAATACTCTTCAAGCCCTATTTGTAATGGAAATAATATAAGACTTACTAGCAGTAAAATCCCAAACTTTAAAGGATCAAATTGCAATTCAATTAAGGAGGGATCACTGTAATACGAAAGCGCAAAAGATGCCAATGTAATAAGTACAATAATTAAAAAAGCAAAAAAAACACGCCCCCAATCGATGCGAGCTCTAGAGGTTGTCAAAGACAAAATACTACGATCGTGTAGGTATTTCACCAATAAAAATAGGAGTCCGAGTAAAAAAGCAAAGGGTAACAAATTAACAGCCAACCAGAAGTTTTTGCTAGGTATCATTTCTAGTAATTTTTGTTGCTCTGCGGCAACATCAAGACCATCACTAAAAAAAAGAAAAAATATGAGGTTAAAAATAAAAAGCCCTGCGGTTAAAACAAAGGTTAGAATAAACATCCACGATTCGTTTTTACCTTTGTATGCTTGCTGAATATAATTCATAGGTTATATCTTAAGGTTCCAATGTTTACTTGGGTTGTATTGTATAGCACCCTTTTCAATTTCAAGAGGTGCCGTAATATTATTTGTGTACAAACTACCTGTACCCAATCCTTGAGGCAATGTACTATTTTTTGTAAAAGTATACTGCGAAATTGCGTTTAATCCTACATTGCTCTCTAAAGCCGAGGTAATCCACCAGCCAATATCTTGTGCTTCGGAAATGTGAATCCACGCATCGCTTCCTGCAAAACCTCCAATAAAGCTGGGTTTTAAAATAATAAATTGCGGCTGAATATGACGTATCAATTTTTGCTTATATTCATCTGCAAACACTCCTATCAACTCTTCGTCTAAAGCGATAGCTAACGGACTTTTATCACAAAGAGATGCCATTTCATCCCATTGTTTCACAGCGATAGGTTGTTCTATGGAGTGCAAATCTAGCTCTGAAAGTATTTTTAGCTTTTCTAATGCATTTTTAGGATCAAACGCACCATTGGCATCAACTCTCAGTTCAATTTCTGAAGCCGAGAATTCTTGTCTAATACTTTTTAGCAACTCTATTTCGGTATCAAAATCAATCGCCCCTATTTTCATTTTAATACAGCTAAAACCAGCAGCGATTTTTGCTTCTATTTGTTCTTTCATGAAAGCTGTATCTCCCATCCATATTAAGCCATTAATAGGCATGGAAGCTTCCCCTTTTGAAAAAGAAGAAGGAAATATTTGAAACGGATCATTTGCTTTTATTGATAAAAAAGCCGTCTCTACGCCAATTTGTATGGATGGAAATTCTGTAAGTGTATTGTATAAAGCTTCTTTGCCTAAATGAATATGATCACACACCCATTGCAGTGTTGCTTCATAATCTGGGCGATCATCGATACTCAAGCCACGAAGCAAACCACATTCTCCATAGCCTACTTTACCTTCATCTTCAAGAATAAGATACCAAGCTTCTTTGGTCTTTAGAATACCACGAGAAGTACCGCTGGGTTGTTTAAATTCTAGGATGTGTTTTTTGTAAGTAGCTTTCAAGTTTTTGGTCTTTGGTCTTTGGTCTCTAAATATTCAAAAAAATAAAAACGTTAAATTTCAGGTAAATTAAAATCTCTAAACTTCCAAACTATTTCCAATGGGCAATAAAACTAACTCCTTTTCTGCTTCAGAAAATTTCCGAAGTGCAGCTGCGCTATCAATTTCTATGTATCCAAAAGTATCGTAATGTACTCCTAATACCTTGTTGCATTCTACAAAGTTACTGGCTATGATGGCATCATCTACGCCCATGGTAAAATTATCTCCAATAGGTAAAATTGCCAAATCCAATTTGGTTTGCATTGGAATGAGTTTCATATCCATTGTTAAGGCGGTATCTCCTGCTATGTAAATAGACTTATCTTTAGTTGTAATTACAAATCCGCCTGGTTGCCCCCCATAACTTCCATCTGGGAAGGCACTGGTATGAACAGCATTTACATATTTAACATTTCCGAAGCGAAAGGTCCAATTTCCACCATGATTCATAGGATGCACAGTACACCCTTTTGCCTGGTAATGCATGGCAATTTCATAATTACTCACAATAGTGGCCTCAGTGTTTTTTGCAATGGATTCTGCATCTAAAATATGATCTTCATGGGCATGCGTAAGTAAGATAAAATCTGCTTGTAAGGTGTTGATATCAATTTGGTCCTTTGCTAACGGATTGCCCGTAATAAAGGGATCTACCAAAATATGCGTATCATCTATTTGAATACCAAGGCTATTCTGACCGTAATATGTAATCTTCATGGTGTGTGAATTAAGATCTTAAAAATACAATTTATTACCTTAAAAAAAACTAGTCGTAAAAAGGAGTACAGCAAACAAGAAAGTGCTTAATGCTACTTTTTTTAACTCAGGATCTAAGTTAGCTGGCTCACTATTTTTAAATACCGTAACCAAATTCAAAAACAAGGGAATAAATGCTACCAAAGATATGTATTGAAGTAAAGGAGCCTCTGACAAAAACAAATAGCCTCCGGCTGTTAAAAAAGCAATTACAATTAAAAAGGCATGGTAGTTTTTTACCTTTTTTTCTCCCAACACTACTGCTAGTGTATTTTTATGCACCTTAGCATCTTCTACCCGGTCACGCATATTATTTAAATTGAGCACGGCGGTACTCATACAGCCAATTGCGATAGCAGGAAGAAAAACGTAGCCTCCAAACTGTTTGGCAAACAAAAAATAACAACCTACTACACCCACCAAACCAAAGAATAAAAATACAAACACATCACCCATGGCTCTGTACCCATAGGCGTTGGCACCAACCGTATACTTTACTGCGGCAATGATAGCGGCTATTCCAAGATTAAAAAATATAAACGCGAGAAGCATTTGATCATTTCCAAAAGCGGTAAAGATTAATAATGAAGCTAAAAACAAGGTAATTACAGCTGTAACAATCATCCCCTTTTTTAATTCCTTAGCTGTGAGTAATCCACTTTGTAAGGCACGTTTTGGCCCCACTCTATACTCATTATCGGTCCCCTTTACACCATCTCCATAATCGTTAGCAAAGTTTGAGAGTATCTGAAAACCGAGGGTTGTAAGTAAGGCGAATACTAAAATAGGAAGCGTAAACACATCGTTTTTTACAGCTACAGCACCCGCAACTAAAATACCAGAAATTGATAACGGGAGTGTTCTAAGTCGTGCGGCAGAAATCCAAGCGCTCACTTTGGTCATAGGTAATTTGTTTTTGTAAAAATACATCATATTACCAATATCATCTCATGGAAAACAATTCAAATTTGTTTCTTTTAAAATCTGAAATAGTAAAAACTTTCCTATTTTTAAACTGAATTTTTAACACCCCATTTTTATGACTTCTACCTACCACATTGGACTCCTATTATTACGTTTCACATTCAGCGGCATGATGCTTACTCATGGCATTCCAAAACTCTTGAGACTTATTCAAGGAGATATGTCTTTTGGAGACCCTATTGGCATTGGTGCTACCCCATCTTTTATACTTACCGTATTGGCAGAAGCGATTTGTCCTTTACTTATTATTATTGGATATAAGACAAGATTGGCTAGTATCCCGGTACTCATTACCATGGCCGTTGCAGCATTCATCGTGCATGGAGCAGACCCTATTGGAACGAAAGAAAAAGCGTTGTTGTACTTATTTGCCTTTGGTGCCATTGCCTTATTAGGTGCTGGAAAGCATAGTGTTGATAGAAAATAGTTGCTTTTTTCTGCTTAAAAAACACCATATTTAAAAAATGGCATAGCGATTGAAATGTACTATTCATAACCAATACCTTTATACTATGAAAAAGTTACTACCTATTTTTAGTTTGGTATTGTTGCTAGTAAGTTGTAACAGTGTCAAAAGAAATCAAAAATTACTTGCTCAAGGAGACTATGAGCGAGCAATAGAACTAGCTGTAAAAAAAATACAGAAAGACAAGACTTCACAAAAAAACGACGCCCATATTGTAATGCTTGAAGAAGCCTTTGAAAAGGCTGTTGCTGAAGACACGAGACGAATTTCTTTTTTAGAAAAACAAAGCAATGCTTCTGGTGCTAAAGAAATCTATTATACGTACCAGAATATGGAGTACATACAAGATAGAATTAGACCTTTATTACCACTATACAGTGTAACATTAGGAAGAGATGCCAATTTTATTCTGAAAGATTACAGCTCGAACATTTTAGATGCTAAAGATAATTATATAGCATACCTCTATGAGGAGGCTGCAATATATATGAACAGGCAGACAATAAAAGATTACAGAACCGCATATCATGTATACTGTGAGATAGAAGAAGTGCAAGCTAATTACAAAGATGTTGCAACCAAAAAAGAGGATGCACGATTTTATGGGACTAACTTTGTTTTAGTGGATATCAAAAACAGCACCTATCAAATACTCCCGTACCGTTTGGAGCAAGAATTGTTAAATATAAACACCTATGGTCTTGATGAGTTTTGGACACAATATCATGCGCAAGCAGAACGAGATATTAGTTATAATTATGGCATCACACTCGAATTTAGAGATATTGCCGTTTCACCAGAACAACTTAGAGAAACAGAAGAAAGACGTACCAAACGAATCAAAGATGGCTGGGAATATGTGCTCGATAGAAGAGGAAATGTTGCCAAAGACAGTCTAGGAAATGATATTAAAAAAGACAAATACATCACTGTGACGGCAAGGGTAACCTATACCGAACAAATTAAATCTGCCTTTGTGGGTGGAGATGTAATCTATACAGATCTTTTAAACCGAAGAGTATTGAATCGTTTTCCCATGTCGAGTGAATTTGCTTTCGAAAATACGTTTGCTAGGTTTAGAGGAGACAAAAGAGCATTAACAAATGAAGATAGAGAATTTCTTAGATATGACTTTATTCCATTTCCTCCAAACGAACAACTCGTATACGATACAGGGGAAGATGTTAAACTGAAATTGAAAAACATTATCAATAATAACTCTTTTTGAAAAAAGGAACTCTTAAAAAGTGGGTTTAGATGTCTGTTCGAGCACTCCCGAAGCTTCGGGAGAGAACTACTACATTAAGATATTTTAAAATAGGTTTCGACTGCGCTCAACCAGACAAAAAATAATCCTCCATTTATTAGACTAGACCCTTGCTTTTAATTATTTTCTTAAGCATTCTTACACAAAGTTTTCTAGTTCACTTGCCTGTATGCCATGATGCGATGCATGTGCTACGGCAACTCCATTTTTTATGATAATGATTTGCGGACTTTGGTGTAATACTTGAAATGCATATCCAACTTCATCAGATAGTTCTCTATGTGCCAACAAGTCTAAGTAATATAACTTCATTTTATTAGCATCTATACTATAGGTACTTTCAAAATTTCTGAGAACCATTCTACTAATACCGCAACGAGTAGAGTGTTTAAAAATTGCAACTGGAGTGGTTTTTGACTCCTCGGTTATTATAGCTAACTGTTCTTTTCTATTTAAAACCAACCACGGTATTTCATTCATTTTTTTTGCTTCTTTTTTTGAATCTCCGCTTTTAAATGCACTAAATAATCCCATATCTCTCTTTTTTTCAAATATCGTACTTTATTGTAAATATTAGTACTTTATTGTAGTCAATTGATATTGTAGGAATTTGATGTATAACCTTACAGCAACTACTCTTAATTGTTAAAAACTAAGAGGTATTTATAACCGTTAGCAGAAATAATCTGTTTTTTATCTAAAAAACTATTTTAACATAAATTCTAGTTAATATTTCGCTATCTTGAGGCAAATTAATTTTATAACCTTATCATAATATGAAAAAAATTACAACGCTATTGATGCTAGTGCTTGCAACCACATTTGGTTGGCAAGTGAGCGCTCAAAATGGTGGTGATGACTGCGCAAGTGCCGTCATTGCCATGGAAGGAACAATTACACAAACAACTATCAATGATGCAAATGCAGGTACAAACAATGGAGATTCTGCATGGTTTGTCTACACTCCTGCTGCAAGTGGTACTATTGATGTAGCTTCTTGTTTAGGAGGTTCAGACACTCGTCTGTTCATTTGGAATGATTGCGCAGATCCTGCAGCTGCAGCAAACAATGATGATGCATGCCCTTTTGCTCCAGATGGAACAGGGAGTTCTTTTGCATCTCAAATCTTAGAATTTGCAGTAGTAGGTGGAGAAGATTACTTTATCCAATGGGATGATAGATGGAATGTTGACCCATTTGACTGGACTATTACTTATACTGCACCACCAGCTTGTCCAGAACCAGCAAATGTAATGGTTACGGCCAATGCCTTTGATGCAGATATTTCTTGGGATGCAGTTGCTGAAGCAACAATAGGATACATTGTAAATGTTTTTGATGCAGGAGCAGATCCTACTATGGACACGCCAGTATACACAGAAAATGTACCAACAGGAACACTTATGACAAGTGCTACTGGTTTAACACCAGAAACAGCTTATGATGCATATGTAATTGCAGATTGTGATGCAAATGGTATTTCTTTAGCCGACCCTATCTTTTTCCAAACGCTAGTAGCATGCCCTGCACCTGCAAATTTATCTGTAGACATGATTACAGAGTCTGACGCTGTGCTTATGTGGGATCCTGTTGCTGAAGCTTCGATTGGATACAACGTTAGAGTATTTACAGCAGGAGCAGATCCCACTATGGATACACCAATCTTTACAGAAGATGTTGCTGCTGGTACAACTACTTCAACCGTAACAGGATTGATGGGAGATGCTGGATATGATGCTTATGTAAATTCAGATTGTGATGCTAATGGATTATCATCTCTTAGCTTTGTAAACTTTAATACACCATTCCCACCTGCTGCTTGTGGAGGATTATTCATAGATTCTGGTGGATCTGCTGGAAATTATACTCCAAATGAAGTAACAACAACTACGATTACTCCAGATAACCCAGGAGAAGCTGTAACAGTTACCTTTACCTATGTAGATATCGAAACATCTACTGGTCCTGGATCACAAGGTGGATGTTGGGATTTCTTAACGGTTTATGACGGTCCAGATACAACATTCCCTGTATTAGCAATGACGTTATGTGGTGAAGAAAGTGGTGATGGAGGAGTTCCTAGTGACGCAAATAGTTTACTTTCTATAGGTGACTCATTTACTTCATCAGATCCAAGTGGAGCACTTACTTTTGTATTTACTTCTGACGGTTCTGTGCAAGAAACTGGATGGTCAGCTGATGTTACCTGTGCAATACCACCTCCAGGATGTGATGGTTTATACTTAGACTCGGGTGGAGTTGATGGAAATTATATGGCTAACGAAGTTACAGAAACAACTATTTCTCCAGACAACCCAGGTGATTTAGTAACAGTTACCTTTACCTATGTAGATATCGAAACATCTACTGGTCCTGGATCACAGGATGGATGTTGGGATTTCTTGACTGTATATGATGGTCCTGATACATCATCTCCTGTTTTAGCAATGACACTTTGCGGTGAAGAAAGTGGTGATGGAGGAGTTCCTAGTGACGCAAATAGTTTACTTTCTATAGGTGACTCATTTACATCATCGCACCCTTCTGGAGCGCTAACATTTGTGTTTACATCTGATGGATCAGTACAAGAAACAGGATGGTCTGCAGATATTACATGTGCACCAGTTGTGTTGCCATGTCCTGATGTAGAAAACTTTGCAGTAAGTGATGTGATGGAAACAACAGCAACACTTTCATGGGATGCAGCTCCTGGAGCAGTTAGTTATAACTGGGGCGTATTTATTGCAGGAGCAGATCCTGATGTAGACACACCAGTTTCATTTGAATTGGCTACAACCAATTTAACAGGAATGGCTCAAGGCTTAATCCCTAATACTGCTTATGATGCTTACATTAGAACAAACTGTGATGTGAATGAAAGTGATGGCGTTGGTCCAGTTTCATTTACTACAGCTGAATTAGGTGTAAACGATTTTAACACAAATACATTTGTATTTGCTCCTAACCCAACAAATGGTGTTATCAATGTTCAATCAAGAACAGCAGTAAGCACTATTACAATTGTTAACATGTTAGGACAAAATGTAATGACCATCTCTCCAAACAGTGATGCTTTTACTATAGATACTACTGGATTATCAAGTGGTGCATACTTTATCAATGCAACTATAGATGGTGCACAAGTAACTAAAAAGCTTATTAGAGAATAATAATCTTTTAAATATATTTGAAAAGCCGCTTCTTGCAAGCGGCTTTTTTTATGTCAAAATGTCTCCAAAACCCCTTGATTTCAAAGACATTTTGTCGCTTTTTGGAAATGGTGCGACTTTTGAAATAGTGTTTCAAAATTGATTACCATGAATTTTAACAACTATACTATAAAATCTCAAGAAGCTATTCAACAAGCACAGCAAATAGCTCAAGAAAATGAACATCAACAAATAGAAAACGAACATATACTAAAAGCGATTCTTGAAATTGATGAACATGTTACACCATTTATTTTAAAAAAACTCAATGTAAACATTGAACTTTTAAAGCAAGTATTGGAAAAACAACTCCAAACATTTCCTAAAGTAAGCGGCACAGATATACTCCTTTCTAGAGAAGCCGGAAAAACAATTAATGAAGCGAGCATTATTGCTAAAAAAATGGAAGACGAATTTGTTTCTATTGAACATCTTCTATTAGCCATTTTTAAAAGTAAAAGTAGCATTGCGCAATCTTTAAAAGACCAAGGTGTTACAGAAAAAACACTGCTACTTGCCATAGAAGAATTACGCAATGGAGAAAAAGTAACTTCTCAAAGTGCAGAAAACGCATACAACTCACTAGACAAGTATGCAAAAAATCTCAACAAACTAGCACAAGATGGCAAACTAGATCCTGTTATTGGTCGTGATGAGGAAATACGCCGTATTCTTCAAATTCTCTCTAGACGTACTAAAAATAATCCAATGTTAGTTGGAGAACCTGGAACCGGAAAAACAGCAATTGCAGAGGGACTAGCACACCGCGTGGTAGATGGTGATGTACCTGAAAATTTAAAATCAAAACAAATCTATTCACTTGATATGGGTGCGCTTATTGCTGGTGCCAAATACAAAGGTGAATTTGAAGAACGACTCAAAGCTGTCATAAAAGAAGTAACCTCTAGCGATGGTGATATTGTACTTTTTATAGACGAAATACACACCCTAGTGGGCGCAGGAGGTGGCCAAGGAGCTATGGATGCTGCTAACATCTTAAAACCAGCACTAGCAAGAGGAGAACTAAGAGCCATTGGAGCCACAACTCTAGATGAATATCAAAAGTATTTCGAAAAAGACAAAGCACTAGAACGCAGATTCCAGAGAGTCGTTGTAGACGAACCTGACACAGAAAGCGCCATCTCTATTTTGCGAGGCATCAAAGAAAAATACGAAACGCACCACAAAGTTCGTATTAAAGATGAAGCCATAATCGCTGCTGTAAATCTATCGCAACGCTATATTACCAATCGTTTTTTACCAGACAAAGCCATCGACTTAATTGATGAAGCCGCAAGTAAATTAAGAATGGAGATCAATAGCAAACCAGAAGAACTAGATGTATTAGACAGAAAAATAATGCAGCTAGAAATTGAAATTGAAGCCATTAAACGTGAAAAAGATGAAACCAAACTAAAAACGTTACGCAGTGAATTGGCAAATCATAAAGAAATTAGAAACGAACTACACGCAAAATGGCAAAGTGAAAAAGACCTTGTAGAAGCGATTCAAAAGCACAAAACGGATATCGAATCCTATAAAATAGAAGCCGAAAAAGCCGAAAGAGAAGGAGATTTTGGTACTGTTGCTGAACTTCGCTACGGAAAGATTAAAGACACCCAAGAGTTGTTAAGGGATCTAGAAAAACAAGTGGCCGAAAAAGAAAGTGAACAATCCCTCATTAAGGAAGAAGTCACCAATGAAGACATAGCCGAAGTGGTTGCTAAATGGACAGGAATTCCAGTCACAAAAATGCTACAAAGTGATCGTGAAAAATTATTATCTCTCGAAAAAGAATTACACAAAAGAGTGGTAGGACAAGAAGAGGCCATCATTGCTGTTAGTGACGCCATTAGAAGAAGCAGAGCTGGATTGCAAGATGTTAAAAAACCCATTGGTAGCTTTCTATTTTTAGGAACCACTGGAGTTGGAAAAACCGAACTCGCCAAAGCCTTAGCGCAATATTTATTCGATGATGAAAATGCAATGACACGAATCGATATGAGCGAATACCAAGAACGTCATAGTGTAAGCAGACTTGTTGGAGCTCCTCCAGGATACGTAGGGTATGATGAAGGTGGGCAATTAACCGAAGCTGTTAGAAGAAAACCTTACTCTGTTGTACTCTTAGATGAAATAGAAAAGGCGCATCCAGATACGTTTAACATCCTTCTACAAGTATTAGATGAGGGAAGACTAACTGATAATAAAGGGCGTATAGCAGATTTCAAAAATACCATTATTATCATGACTAGTAATATGGGAAGCACCATTATTCAGGACACGTTTGAGGCCGTAAAGGACATTGACACCGCTATAGAGCGAGCGAGAGTGGATGTTTTAGGACTCCTAAAACAAACCGTACGCCCAGAATTTCTAAATAGAATAGATGACATCATTCTCTTTACACCGCTTTCAAAAAAGGATATTACAGAAATTGTTTCCTTACAAATAAAAGGAATTACCAAAATGTTAGCGCAACAACAAATTACGTTTGATGCTACCACTGAGGCAATAACATATTTAGCCGAAAAAGGATTTGATCCACAATTTGGGGCTAGACCCGTAAAAAGAGTACTGCAAAGAGAAGTGTTAAATAAATTGTCTAAGGAAATCCTAGCTGGAAAAGTAACTACAGACAGCATCATTTTATTAGATTCTTTTAATAACAACTTAGTGTTTAGAAATCAAAATGATGTAGTACCCACATAATCATAGGGCCGAGCTACCCTGAATGTAATTTTTGTATTCAATAGTTCATTTTTCATAATTGGTTGGTTAGTTTGAAAACCGTCTCATCTTTGATAGATAGACGGTTTTTGTATTTTGTCTAAAAAAAACGACTCATACATGTAACAATATCAGGCACTTAACGTCATATAACTGTAACCATTAAAATCAATCAAAATGAAAAATCAAAATCAAATCACCGTAATTCCTGAACCTAAACAAAGGCGTAATAATGCTTTAGCCATCTATATGCTAAGCATTACAACAGTAGTAATAAGCTATTCAATTTACATGGCACAAATTCACTTATAGTTTTACATTCGACTATAGAAAATCCGCTCTAATTCAATATTGGAGCGGATTTTTTTTACATTTACACAAAAACAATAGATGACTTACTTCGGAAATTTGAAAGCCTCAATTGCTGTTATTTTACTACTTATTAGTATTAATTCATGCACAAATAGCCCAGACAAAGACGCTACCACCTTATATTTTATTCGTCATGCTGAAAAAGACCGAAGTGACAAACTAAACAATGACCCAGCACTTACAGCAGAAGGAAAACAACGTTCTAACAACTGGGCTACGTTTTTTGAAGACAAAAATATTGATGCCGTTTACAGCACAGATTACAATAGAACCCGAGAAACTGCCATCCCAATTGCTAAGAAAAACAACTTGGAAATTGTATTGTATACGCACAAGAGTTTTTTATCTGAAAATTTCATAACAAAAAATAAAGGAAAAAACATTGTTGTTGTTGGACATAGTAATACGGTACCATTACTTGTAAACAAGCTTCTTGAAAAAGAAAAATACCAAAATATTGCCGACGAAGACAACAATGATTTGTTTATCGTAACACACAAAAACGATCAAACATCTGCAACGAGAAAAAAGGTAGACTAAACGCTACCTAAATTCTTTTTATAAGCCCTATTTTTGCAGGCATGGCGCTCCAGAAAAACATAAAAATTAAAAATCGAAAAGCTAGATTTGAGTACGAAATCCTAGACAAATACACTGCGGGTATAGTTTTGGCAGGTACAGAGATAAAAGCCATAAGAGAAGGACAAGCCTCTATTGCCGAAAGCTTTTGCGAGTTTAATGAACGTGGCGAATTATTTGTAATCAATATGACCGTACAAGAATACAGTCATGCCACACATTTTAATCACAATCCTAAAAGCGAACGCAAATTATTGCTTACTAAAAATGAGTTAAAGAAACTCGCAAAAAATGTAAAAACATCGGGGCTCACAATTATACCCTTACTCCTTTTTACAAACGACAAAGGGCTTGCCAAAATGGAAATAGCTTTATGTCGAGGAAAACGTGAGTTTGATAAAAGAGATAGCATTAAAGACCGTGATAACAAACGTGATCTTAGCAGACTAAAAAAGAACTTTAACAACTAGCTACTCTGCCCGCTTAGTAATCATTCTTATTTGCCCCATGTGGTTGGCTTGATGCTCCATAACATGATACCATGCCCAATGGTAATTCATTCCAGCACGTCTTTCTTTTAGCCAAGCATCATCCTTAGTCTTTAATAACTTTTTAGTGTCTTTGCGAACCGCATCCCAAATATCTAAGTAATATGAAATTGGTTTGCCTTGTAAGGCTTTGCGACCTTCATCTCCTAAGTTCATTGCAGGACCCCATTCCTTCTCTTCGGCAGCATTAAAATTTCTTCCTTCAAACGTATAGACTTGATAATACTTTTCTGTTGCTGCCAAATGATAAATCATGGCACCTATCCTATTGGCATTTTCATCTAACAGAAAGTCGGTTGCATTTTGATCTAAATTCCCAACCGTTCTAGTAATTCGCTGCTTCAAATCATCAAGCATAGAAACCAAAACGCCCACATTAGAGGAATACCCTTTTTCTTCTTTGATGATATTTTGAGAACTAACTGGCAGTATGTACAAAAACAAAACAATGAGTATAAATACTTTTTTCATGATGATGGTTTTAAAGAGTGATACTATTATAAACAATTAAAATAGTAAAAAGTATCTAATATTTCAGCATGAATTAAACTAAAACCCTGTAAAAGAGTGAATTCAAAGCAAAACAAGTATTCTAAGAAGTTAAATCTGTGATAAATTGTTCTTGTCAAAGAGCATCAATTAGTATCTTCGTTATAGTAAATGGGTACTATTTCATGAAAAAAATACTGTTTTTAATACTATGCTGCTTTCTATTTCAAGGTCAAGCACAAATTATAGGAAAAATAACCAATACCGCTAATGAAGCATTGCCCTATGTAAACATCTATGTTAAAAACACCTACACGGGGACGACCTCAAATGATGATGGAAACTACGAATTAAATGTCGAAAAACTAGGAACCTATAGTATCATCTACCAATTTTTAGGCTACAAAAAGATTACAAAAGAAGTAACTATTGAACGTTTTCCTTTTATCCTAAACGTATCATTAGAAGCAGAAACTACCAGCCTCGATGAAGTTGTGATTACTAGTGATGAAGATCCAGCCATCCGCATTATAAGAGCTACCATCGCTCAGCGAAAAGAAAACCTAGCAAAAATAAGCGAGTACACTGCAGATTTTTACTCCAGAGGATTATGGAAAGTAAAAGATGTACCAGAAAAAATACTAGGAAGAGAAGTAGGTGACTTACAAGGAGCATTAGATTCTACCAGAAGCGGTATTATTTATCTTTCAGAAAGCATTTCAAAAATATCCTACCAACAACCCAACGATTTTAATGAGCGTATTATCGCTAGTAAAGTGAGCGGTAATGACAATGGTTTTAGCTTTAACAGCGCGCAAGAATCTACCTTTTCGTTTTATGAAAACACCATAGATTTAAACACAGCTATTGTATCTCCTATAGCCAATAATGCATTTAGCTATTATGACTATAAATTGGATGGAGTTTTTTATGAGGGTAGTAAACTAATTAATAAAATAAAAGTCATTCCAAAAAGACCAAAAGATCGTGTTTTTAAAGGCATCATTTATATTGTAGAAGATGATTGGCAATTATATGGCGTAGAAATCTCAACGACGGGCGCAGCGATTCAAGTACCCTTTATCAAAGAATTGGTCTTCAAGCAAAACTTTAAATATGATGAAGCCCACGATTTTTGGGTAAAACTATCACAAACCATAGATTTTGGTTTTGGTTTTATGGGGCTTAATGGAGATGGTCGTTACATTTGTGTATACAGTAATTACGACTTTGAACCCGACTTCAACAAACGATCTTTTAGCAATGAGGTGCTTTCTTTTGAACCGGAAGCTAATAAAAAAGACAGTCTATTCTGGACAGGAACACGTCCAGTTCCGCTTACAAATGAAGAACTTGACGACTATATAAAGAAAGACAGTATACAAACCCTTAGGAGGTCTAAACCTTATTTAGACTCGTTAGATCAGGTCTCTAATAAATTTAGCCTCTTAGATCCATTACTTGGCTATTCATTCGCGAACAGCTACAAAAAATGGAGAATTAGCTATGATGGACCTGTTGAAGGAATAGCATTTAATACCATACAAGGCTATAATAGTAATGCAGGGATTCGTTTTTACAAATGGTACAATGAGAGCCAGACAAAGTGGTTGGCGGCAAATATTAATGCTACCTATGGTATTTCGGAAGACAAAGTTCGCTTTACAGGTGGCATCACTAAAAATTTCAATAGAAAAAACAACCTTAGAATATCGCTTGCAGGAGGTAGTAGGATTGCACAATTTAATAGTAGCGAACCCATATCGCCGCTTATAAATAGTATTTCGACCTTGTTCTTTGAAAGAAATTTTCTCAAAGGCTATGAACTTGATTTTGCGCAATTAAATTATAGACAAGAGCTATTTAATGGCTTTGAAGCCTTTGCTAGAGTTGGCTATGAAAACAGGAGCGCTCTATTTAATACTACCGATCAATATTACATAAACAATGAAGGTGTAAGCTTTACCTCTAACAACCCAATAGCGCCGCAAGATTTTAGTTCTCCAGGTATTGCAAATCACAGTATTTTTAAATCACAATTGACTGCTCGTATTGTGTTTGGACAAAAATATTTCTCCAATCCAGATATGAAGTTCAATATCGGAAATGAGTTATACCCGAGGCTTGATCTCACCATTGAGAATGGATTAGGCGCTTCAGATAGCAAGTATAATTTCACCCAACTAAGAGCAGAAATCTATCAAGATTTTGGTCTTGCAAACAAAGGAAGGTTTTACTACAGATTAAAAGGAGGAACTTTTTTTAATGCAGACGATATCTCTTTTGTAGACTACCAACACTTTAACGGGAATCAAACCAGAGTTGGAACTACTGTCACATACACCAACATATTTAACCTGCTTCCTTATTACGATTTAAGCACCAATAAAAGTTATTTGGAAGGGCACCTAGAGCATGATTTTAAAGGGTGGATTTTAGGTAAAATCCCAGGGATAAACGAGTTAAACTTCAATTTGGTTGTTGGAGCACATGTATTGGCTACAGAAACTAGAAAACCGTATTCAGAATTCTCTATAGGAATAGACAATCTCGGTTTTGGTGATTATCGTTTGCTTAGAATAGATTATGTGCGCTCAAATTATAATGGTGTGCAAGACGGCGCTTTTATTTTTGGGTTGAAATTTTTAGACTTATTAGGTCTTTAATAGGTTATTCTGAAATGTTAGTTCTCTAATTTTTGTCCTCTAACAAGGGGACAAATCTAAATTCTCCAAAGGTTTCTTTGTTAAATTCTGTTTCTGAAGCTCTTGTAAAAACCGTCATTATTTGCACTTTATCACCGACTGGAATCACAAGCTTTCCTCCTACTTTTAATTGCGCTAACAAGGGTTTAGGTACAAAAGGAGCCCCTGCAGTTACAATAATCCCATCAAAAGGTGCTTCTTCTTGCAATCCAATATAGCCATCACCAAAAATGAGTTTTTTAGGACGATAGCCTAGCTTTGCTAAAAAGAGTTTTGTTTTTTTAAAGAGCTCGTTTTGGCGCTCTATACTAAATACTGTAGCACCCACTTCTAATAGAACAGCTGTTTGATAACCACTCCCCGTTCCTATTTCTAATACTTTAGCTCCTTTTTTGAGATCCAGCAATTCTGTTTGTCTAGCAACTGTATAGGGTTGCGAAATGGTTTGATCTGCCGCAATTGGAAACGCTTTATCTACATAAGCATGATCTACAAAACCACTATCCATAAATAAATGTCTGGGAATGGTGTTGATTGCCTTTAAAACCAACCGATTAGAAATCCCTTTTTTTTCTAGGACTTCAACCAATCGTTTTCGCATGCCTTGGTGTGTAAAGGTGTCTTTCAATAGTGGGGTTTTGATGCATGCAAAATACTAAAAAGCAGTTTAATTTTTTAAAATTTCCGAAGATATCGAGCTCAAAAAATAAGTGTTTGCTTTGCTTGAGTATACCTATCTTTGTGGCATGGCAAATCATCCAGACTCTATTAGATTAAACAAAGCGATAAGTGATAGCGGCTATTGTTCTAGACGCAAAGCAGATACGCTTATTGAACAAGGGCGCGTTACTTTAAACGGAACTCCCGTATCGCTTGGAGACCGAGCAATGCCTGGTGATGAAATCCATGTAGATGGTCATCTTATTACAGAAAATACAAACCTAGTCTATATTGCCCTAAACAAACCAGTGGGAATTACCTGTACCACAGACCAGCGTGTGGAAGGAAATGTCGTAGATTTTATTGGACATAAAGAGCGTATTTTTCATGTAGGACGTCTTGACAAACCAAGTGAAGGTTTACTGTTAATGACTAATGATGGTGATATCGTCAACAAAATTTTACGTGCTGGTAACAAACACGAAAAAGAATACATCGTTACGACAGACAGGCCCATTACAGATGATTTTATTCGTAGAATGAGTAGTGGAATACCTTTAGCAGAGTTAGAAACCACTACAAAAAAGTGTCATGTAGAACGTTTGAGTAGATTTGTTTTTAAGATTGTATTAATTCAAGGACTCAACCGCCAGATTCGTAGAATGTGCGAATATCTTGAATATGAAGTACTCGCTTTAAAACGAGTAAGAATTATGAATATTGACCTTGGAAGCCTTGCTATTGGGACTTGGCGTGATCTAACAGAAGCAGAAGTACAAGGATTACAAGAAGCAGTCTCGGAGTCAAACAATAGTTCTTTTGTAGATCAAACTCTAAAACACAAGCAAACAAATACTGGTTCTAGAAAAGAAACTAAACAACATTTTTCGAGAAATACTACTAGGGAAGTTGGGACTAACGGCAGACGCCGAAGAGGTAGAAATACTTAAAAAAAATAACCACACGCCGACTAGGTAACGTGTGATCTTTCAACTAACTAACCAAATTAAATTTCAATTACGAAATTTCCCAGCCTTTTGCTCTCTATTCAATTATGAATACGACTTGTAAAGAATCTCACTAACTTTACTTCGCACTGCAAAATTAAAATAATTATTACAGTACTAGAAGTATTCTATTTGTCCTAAATCTAACAAAATGTGTCAATGGTCGAAAACCATGCTGACATTTATAAAAATAGACAATATAATACTATTTCTAATGAATCAAAACATACTAAAAACATACTAATAAAACACAATTCGATGCATTTCAGCGATTTAAAAACCTTGTTAATTATAGTAGGTATTAAATATGTCTTTTATCTCATCTATTGGAATGGTTGTATTTTCATATACTTCCATTTTATGTAACATTTGATCCATAACTCCTTGTCGAATTCCCATTTTTAAACCAAAGTTTCGCACCGCTTCAATCTCACTTTCATCTGCTTCATTATCGATGTGCATGAGTAGCATCATTTTATAAAAATGTGTAATACGAGCTACTTCGGTATTAGGTATTTGTGAGGGTAATGGATTTTCGAATAAAATTTTAACCTCATCATCGTGAATATCCATACGATCTGCTATGCTCATAATAAAATCGTACTCTTCAGCAGTAATTTTATTATCAGCTTTTGCGATCACAATTAAATCGCTTAACAACGCCTGTTTTGTCTTATCCATCCTTAAAGATAAAAAAAAGCCTTGAATCTATATTCAAGGCTTTCCAAAAATATCTAATGTTTTATTCCAATTAGCTCAAAACAGCCTGTACTTTATCTGCTGCTTCTTGAAATTCAATAGCACTTTGTACATCTAAACCACTATTGTCTATCAATTCTTTTGCGATATCTGCATTGGTTCCTTGTAAACGAACAATTATAGGTACATTGATAGTCCCCATGTTTTTATAAGCATCTACAATACCTTGTGCTACTCGATCACAACGTACAATACCTCCAAATATATTTACAAGAATTGCTTTTACAGCAGGATCTTTTAAAATAAGGTTAAAAGCCGCTTCAACACGTTCTGCATCTGCAGTACCTCCAACATCCAAGAAGTTTGCTGGCTCACCACCTGCCTGCTTGATTAAATCCATAGTAGCCATTGCCAATCCAGCACCGTTTACCATACATCCTACGTTACCATCAAGGTCAACATAGTTTAATCCAACAGCTTTTGCTTCTACTTCTACTGGGTTTTCTTCACGTAAATCACGCATTGCTTCATAATCTTTGTGACGGAATAATGCATTATCATCGATACTTACTTTTGCATCAACTGCAATAATTTTATCATCGCTTGTCTTTAACACTGGGTTAATTTCAAACATAGAAGAATCACTACTTTCATACGCTTTTACAAGCGCAGCTACAAATTTTGTCATTTGCTTAAAAGCTTGTCCGCTTAACCCTAAGTTAAAAGCTACTTTTCTCGCTTGAAAAGGAAGTAATCCTGTTGCAGGATCAATCTCTTCATGAAAAATTAGGTGAGGTGTTTCTTCGGCAACGGTTTCAATATCCATTCCACCTTCTGTAGAATACATGATCATGTTTCTACCTGTTACACGGTTTAACAAAACACTGATGTAAAATTCTTCTGGTTCACTATCACCTGGGTAATACACATCTTCTGCCACCAATACTTGGTGTACTTTTTTACCTTCAGCACTCGTTTGAGGCGTGATAAGGTTCATTCCAATAATATCGTTAGCGATACTTTTTACTTCATCAAGGTTTTTGGCTAATTTAACACCACCACCTTTACCACGTCCACCAGCGTGAACTTGGGCTTTAATAACATGCCATCCAGTACCCGTTTCTTCGGTTAACTTTTTAGCAGCTGCTACTGCCTCTTCGGGAGTTTGAGCAACAATACCACGCTGTATTTGAACGCCAAAACTATTTAAAACTTCTTTTCCTTGATATTCGTGTAAATTCATATGTATGCCCGCATTATCGGGTTGCTATTAAATGACTAAAAAATATGGTACTAAGCGATTCGCTTAAACGTGCGACAAAAATAATAAATGTTATGAGAATGCACTAATTTTTTAATGGAGGTTCTCTTCTGAAATAGGATTGGGTCGCAATTGTTTTTGGTACTTAAAATTTCAGAAAAAATAGCGACACTAGCTATCTTTTTTTTTCTTCTCAGGCATAGGGCCTCGTAAATGAATAATAAGACCATTTAAGAAATTACGGAGTATTTGGTCACCACATTCCATGTACTTTGGATGTGTTTCATTTCTAAAAAAAGCACCAAGCTCACTTTTACTTACTTTAAAATCTACTAGTTCTAGGATTTTAACAATATCATCGTCGCGAAGTTTATGAGCTACACGTAGTTTTTTAAAAATATCATTATTGTTAAGTGGCATACAGTTGTTTTTTACAAAGATATCAGTATCTCAATGGTATGCCTTATTCTGGAAGATCTTTTACAAAAAAACGTTTCAAGAAGCCGTAGAAAACACTTTTCTTGTAGCGCTTTTTTCCCAAATAACGATCTGCTTGCATTTTATTTGTTACATACAATAACAATAAAAGTATTGCTATGATAAATAAAATAAATAAGATGATTATTTTCAAGGTAAGAGGTTTTTTAACATTGCAATATACATTAAAAGTGATAATTAGATTTATTTAGATCTTCTTTATTATCATTTTTGAACGTTTTGGGTTACATCTTAAACAAAAAGAAAAAAGTGTTAAACATAGCCATGTTGAAATAAATTTAAAAGAACGATTGGCAAAATTATAATTACGCAAGCACTTCTTTTCCATTTAGAGCTTCGAACTCGGTCATTATTTCTTTCACTATCGCTGCAGCTGGTTTGATATCGTGAATAAGACCTGCCACCTGACCAATTTCAAGTTCTCCATCTTCAAGGTCACCCTCAAACATACCTCTTTTGGCTCTTGCTCTGCCTAATAATTCTAAAAGTTGTTCTTTACTTGGGTTTGTTTTATATAAGGCCATTACCTCATCAAAAAACTTATTTTTAAGCAAACGTACGGGTGCCAATTCTTTTAAGGTTAAAAGTGTATCTCCTTCTTTAGCATTTATTACTTCCTGCTTAAAAGCTTGGTGCGCACTACTTTCTTCACTCGCTACAAACCTACTGCCAATTTGAACAGCATCTGCTCCCAATATCATAGCTGCTAACATCCCACGTCCAGTAGCAATACCACCTGCCGCAATTAATGGAATGCTTATTTGCTCTTTCACCATAGGGATGAGTGTAAAGGTTGTTGTCTCATCGCGGCCATTATGACCTCCAGCCTCAAAACCTTCGGCTACCACAGCGTCTACACCTGCTTCTTGTGCTTTTAAAGCAAATTTCACACTACTCACCACATGTACAACCACAATACCATGAGACTTTAATCTAGCCGTATGTGTTTTAGGATTTCCAGCCGATGTAAATACAATAGGCACTTTTTCATTGATGATAATTTCAATAATCTCCTCAATATTTGGATATAACATGGGTACATTGACAGCAAATGGCTTTTGCGTTGCTGCCTTGCATTTGGTGATATGCTCTTGCAACACATTAGGATACATAGATCCAGCCCCAATAATACCAAGGCCTCCTGCATTGCTTACGGCACTTGCTAATTTCCAACCACTGTTCCAAATCATTCCAGCTTGAATGAGCGGGTATTGAATTCTAAATAATTTTGTAATGTTATTTTCCACTATTGTTTAATAAGTTTAAAAGAGTTTTGTGTGATGCCATCAGACACATTTGCTAGATACATTCCAGTCGCTAAGCTAGAAACATCTAAAGTGTTTTGACCCTCTAAAATTTCCGAAGAAAAAAGAAACTGTCCCTGTATGGTGTACATATTGACTATTGCTCTCCCTACTGTTTTTGGGATGGCAAATGAGACGTATTTGTTTGCAGGGTTTGGATACATTGCAAATTGTGAAGCTAGAAATTGATCTTCGACAGCAAGCTGTTGTAGCGCTACATAAGCATCTTCAAAATTTGGTATTCCATAACCCATCTGGTCTGTTGGAGCATCAAATAAGTTTGCAGACTCCCTCACAATTTGCATAAGCTGCGCATTGGTAACCTCTGGTCTTGATTGCCACAAACTAGCCATAGCTCCAGCCATAATGGGCGAACTAAATGATGTTCCACTATTAAAATCTACCGCACCATTTTGATCCACTACGGCGGCAGTAACGCCTTGCGCCATCACATCGGGTTTAATCAATCCACTTGAATTTGGCCCGAAAGAACTAAAAGAGGCATAGTTTTCTTCTGCATCTACTGCACCTACAGAAAAAGAACCAGGTGCATCTGCAGGAGTTGCTACAAAGCCAAAACTGAGTCCGTCATTTCCAGCAGAAGTGACCAACAACATTCCTTTTTCAAAGGCATGATTTGCACCACGCGCTGCAATGGTTGTGAACCCGTCTAAATCTTCATAGACATGTGTATATTCTGGTTTATCATAATCTTGATACCCCAATGATGTATTTACAATACGGACCCCCAAACTATCGGCGCGCTCTAATGCTTCTACCCACCAAGCCTCTTCAACAGGGTTTTCTTGGGTTACATCTTCTGTAACATACAAATAGTAAGAAGCATCTGGTGCGGTGCCAACAAATTGATCTTCAATAAAACCACCCATATCACTAAAAGTTCTTGAACCATGAGAACTAGGCGCATCCCCGGTAGCTTCTCTAGTCACAAAATTATAGGTTCCTAGAAGTCTCCCTTCATCTCTAAGGCTTTGGTATGCAGGATTTGTAAGCACTCCAGGAAAGCCGCTATCTAGCACTGCAATATCAATACCAGCACCCGTAAAATCTTCTTGGTGCAAAAAGTCAGCTGCAATCATCTCTACCTGATTGGCAGCAGCTCCGTAGTCGTATACAATTCTATTGGTTTGCTGTTCTATTTCAAACTTATTTGTTGGCACACCATCGGGTATCGGTGTTCCATTTAAGCTTTTATCTGCAAACTCTATGGCAGTAACAAAAGGAAGTGTTAGCAATGTTTCAATGTCTGTTTGAGAACCTCTTACATACACACAGTTCATCCACTTCGATTTTGCGAATACTGTAATGCCTGTTGTGTTTTTTATTTCTGAAATATACGTTTCATTGACCGGCACGTCTCTTTCATCTATAGGGGTATTGTGCAATTGTTTTCTATCTATTGCTTTTTGCGTTAAAATGGAAATTGGATTTGCTAAGGCTTCAGTAACATTTTCTTTGTCTGCAAAAAAGACCAAAGCATCTTCTTGAGCAGTCATCTGTTGGATACAGAGTATCGCAAGCAATAGGAGTATTTTTTTCATAGCCGTAATTTTTCTTTTGAAATAGACGCCTCATAGCAAAAGCGTTCTATAAAGATAAACATATTTAGATTATGAAATTACACCACTCCCCAAACATTCATCTTCATGATACCACGCTACAAATTGCCCTTCAGTAATGGCAGATTGCGGGTTTGTAAAAATAACATACAATCCATGCGCTGTTTGATGTAAGGTCGCCTTTTCTAGAGGCTGTCTGTATCTAATACGCGCCATCACTTCTAGTGTTTGCCCTTCTTCTAGTCTAAGATCTTCACGGATCCAGTGTACTTCATCTTTAGCCACAAACAAACCACTGCGGTATAAACCAGGGTGATTTTTACCTTGTCCAGCGTAAATAACATTTTCTTTTACATCGGTAGCAATTACAAATAAGGGTTCTTTAGTCCCACCTACGGCAAGGCCCTTACGTTGCCCATTGGTAAAATAGTGTGCGCCATCATGCTCTCCTACCTTTTTACCATCGGCAATTGTATAGGTTGTTTTTTCTGAAATATGCTGCAACCTATCTATTTCCGAAGAAAAAGATGGTGCTACCACTTGGTATTTTTCAAAATCTGAAGGCACCTCAACAATCACTCCTTTTTTAGGGGCCAATTGTTGTTGCAAGAACTCTGGTAATCTAACTTTTCCTATAAAACAAAGTCCTTGAGAATCTCGTTTTTCGGCAGTAATTAAATCTTGCTCAGCTGCTATCTTACGCACATCGGGTTTTAAAATTTCACCAATAGGAAATAAAGTTTTAGCCAATTGTGCTTGGGACAACTGACATAAAAAATAACTCTGATCTTTATTGGGGTCTTTTCCAGACAACAAGCTGTAGACTTCTTTACCATCTACTAGTTGTGTCCCTTTTCTACAGTAATGCCCTGTAGCCACATAATCTGCACCCAAATCAAGTGCAATTTTCATGAACACATCAAACTTTATTTCGCGATTGCAGAGTACATCTGGATTGGGTGTTCTGCCCATCTCGTATTCTCTAAACATATAATCTACAATACGCTCTTGATATTGTTCGCTTAGATCGACAGTTTGAAAAGGAATGTTTAATTTTTGTGCCACAAGCATGGCGTCATTGCTATCTTCTAACCACGGACATTCTTCACTAATAGTAACAGAATCGTCGTGCCAATTCTTCATAAATAGCCCGATCACTTCATAGCCTTGCTCTTTTAAAAGATAAGCAGCAACACTAGAATCTACACCTCCACTAAGACCAACAACAACACGTTTCATTTATAAAAAATTAGGAGTGCAAAGATACGAAGAAATACAAAGTCTCTTTACTAGTTTCTATCTTCTGGTCTAGGAAATACCTCTTCAAAAAGAAATCTTCCTTCTTTGTAATATTTCCAGATACCGTGATTGACACCATTTTTATAATTTCCTTCCATAGTGACTCTGCCTTTTGCTGAATAGTACACCGCAGGGCCATGCAGCAAATCATTTTTGTAGGTAACCTTTTTTAGTAAGATACCTTCTGGAGCATAATAATTACTCAATCCCTCTTTTTTCCCGTCTACATAAAGCGTTGTTTCTACTACTTCCCCAGATGGAGTATACACCGTTCTAGTATCTGTTAATTTACCATCACTAAAAAACTCGCGAGTCATCACCGTAGTAGCATTTTCATGAAAGGTAAGCCACTCTCCTACACGCTTTTTCCCTTGCATTTTTCCTTTGCTCACCAATGCGCCTTCTTTGGTAAAGTAAGAAACATTAGACATGCCGTCTTCAGAAAATTCTTTGACACAAAAGGGTTGTGTACCGCAATTTTCACAATAAAACTTAAAAGTACCTACTTCTTTATCGTCTTTAAACTGACCCTCATACCGAAGCTGTGTAGAACTTGGATACTTCTTTTTCCAGACGCCTTGACGTAAACCATTGGCGTCTTTTTGATTAATTCCCTGTGCAAAAAGATTTCCTGCCGAAAAACACAAAACAAAAATAAATACAATACAATTTCTCATGCTACTAAAAGATTTGTGATATAACGTAAAAGTTACGTCACTATTGAACACGGTATTCACTTTTCAAAAAAAATGCCAAAGTTTAAAATAAAAAAACACCAACAGTTACTGCCAACTGAGCACTACTTTTTCTTCTGCTGTGCCTTTTTCTGTGCTTCGGCTTGCTCCATCATGTCTGCCATTTTCTTCTGAAACTTATTTTGTTTCTTAGGCTTGGATTTGTTGACTTGAATTTGCGCCTTTATTTTCTCTTCATCGATAATTACATTTTTAATCACTAGCATAATACCAATGGTAATTAGGTTAGAGATAAAATAGTACAATGATAAACCACTGGCGTAGTTGTTAAAGAACACCAACATAAACAATGGTGACAAATACATTAGTATTTTCATGTTAGGCATACCAGGCTGTTGCTGCGCTTGCATGCTTTGTCCCATGGTCATAGTCATGTACCAGAAAATAGCTAAAGAGGCTAGAATCGGGAATAAACTCACGTGATCTCCATAAAATGGAATATTAAAAGGAAGATCAAAAACCGTATCATAACTCGATAAATCGTCTGCCCACAAGAAACTCTTCTGTCTTAAATCAAAGGCTGTTGGGAAGAAGGTAAACAAGGCATAGAAAACCGGAATTTGAAGAATTGCTGGCAAACAGCCCTTGAGCGGACTCGCCCCGGCAATGGTTTGCAACTTCATGGTTTCCTGTTGGATCTTCATTTTATTATCACCATGCTTCTCTTTAATAGCATCGATTTCTGGTTTTAAGACCTTCATCTTTGCTTGCGCTAAATACTGCTTGTACTGCACTGGAGACAAGGCTAGTTTTAACAAGATGGTCAACACAATAATAGCGATACCTGCTGGCAAGAATCCACTTAAGAATCCGAATAATGGGATGATTACATACTTGTTAATCATTCCAAAAATCCCCCAACCTAATGGCATAGCCTCATCTAGATTACGATCGTATTTTTTAAAGATTTTATAATCTGTTGGGCCGTAATACAAATTCATGTTTTGAGCAATAGCACCCCCTTTAGGCTCTATCAGTATTTTGGCTCCGTACTGCTTTGTGAATACAGTATCTATAGTTTCATCTTTTACAAGATCATTAGAACTAAACGCTACTTCTTTAAACGAAGTATCGGTCAATAACATTGAACTAAAGAAATGCTGACGGAAATTTAACCAGTTTACATCTACCTCAACTTCTTGGTCTTCACCTGTTGGAGATAGTTTGGAGTGTTTGTCTCCTTCATACTCATAGGTCAAACGAGAGTATCTGTTTTCGTAGCTAATACTCTTAGCATGACGATATCCTTTTAACCTCCAATCTAAATACATAGGCTGGCTTGTCGTTAATACATTTTCTAATCCTTGTGACTTAATGCTAAAGTTGGTCATGTATTCACCCGGAATCAATTCATATCGATACTCAATATAAGAATCAGCCGAAGCTTTTAAACGCATGGTCAACACTTGGTTATCTCCATTTTGAGAAACCCTTGGCTCAAAATACAAGTCTTGGGTGTTGAGCAGTCTATTCTCTGCAGAGAACTGGAAGTTTAAACTAGAGTTCCCATCTTTTACTAAATACACAGGAATAGAATCGTAGGTAGTGTGTTGCTTTAGACGCGCTTCAGTAACATAGCCACCTTTATTACTAACCGTTAATGACAATACATCATTTTCTATTACCGTAGTAGCATCTGTGGCAGAAGGCAAGGTTCCAGAATAGGCAAAAGAACCTAATCTGTTTTGTAATTTTAAAAGTCCTAAAGAATCAGTGGCAGCTACAGCTGTCATCTCAGTGGTGGCTTCTGCTAATGTTATATCTGCCTCTTTGGCTTTTTCTTCAGCTTCGGCAGCTTTTGCAGCAGCTTCTTTTTTAGCCTCTTCGGCAGCAATCTCCTCTTCGGTTGGTTGTTGTAAGTATAACATCCAAATAAAGATGGCTCCAATTAATACAAATCCTATAATAGAATTGAGGTCAAATTTCTTTTCTTCCATAATGATACTCCGCTTTTAGTATTTTCTGCGGAAATTTTAAAACCATTTCTAATGGTCTAGGTTGTTTAACATTTCAGAAACTGTTCTGAAAATACTGTAATTGTTTGTCAATAATCTCGCCCAAATGAAAGGTGCGACATATTGTCTTATTTATTTTTTGAAAATTCATGAGCTGCTCTTACCAAACTCACAAACAAAGGATGTGGATTAGCAACGGTACTCTTGTATTCTGGATGGTATTGCACACCAACAAACCAAGGGTGGTCTTCAATTTCAACAATCTCTACCAAGTTGGTTTCTGGGTTAATCCCTGTTGTTTTTAGCCCAGCTGCTTCTAGTTGTTCTCTATACGCATTGTTGTATTCAAAGCGATGGCGGTGTCTTTCCTTTATATTGGTTTCGCCATACACTTCTTTTACAATACAATCTTCCATAAGTTCACAATCCCAAGCACCTAAACGCATGGTTCCTCCTTTATCTATAATGGTTTTTTGCTCTTCCATTAAATTGATTACCGGATGAGCGGTGCTTTCATTCATTTCGGTAGAATTAGCGCCTTCTAGACCAAGGATATTTCGGCTATATTCAATAACAGCCATTTGCATTCCTAAACATATTCCCAAAAATGGTAATTTTTGTTCTCTAGCATAACGTACTGCTTCAATCTTTCCTTCTACACCACGTTCTCCAAATCCAGGAGCCACTAACACGGCATCTAAATCTTTCATTTGCTCCTCCACATTAGAAGCATCCAAAAATTCTGAATGTATTGAAGCCACTTTCACCTTCACTTCATTGGCAGCGCCAGCATGAATAAAGGCTTCTAAAATAGACTTGTAACTATCTTGTAGCTCGACATACTTCCCAATCAAGCCAATAGTAACATGTGCTTTTGGATTTTTAAAACGTTTTACAAATTCATTCCAAGTGCTTAAACTTGGAGCCCCTTCGTCTTTCAATCCTAATTTTTGAAGTGTCACCGTATCTAAACCTTCTTCTAACATTAAATTAGGTACATCATAAATGGTGGAAGCATCTATAGATTGTATCACAGCATCTTTGCCTACATTACAAAATAAGGCTAATTTATGACGTAGTTCGTCACTTAATTCATGCTCGGTACGACAGACCAAAATATCTGCTTGAATACCACTTTCCATAAGTGTTTTTACAGAATGCTGCGTCGGTTTTGTTTTTAACTCTCCAGCCGCAGACAAATATGGAATTAATGTTAAATGGATTACCAAACTATTTTGAGATCCTAGTTCCCATTTTAGTTGTCTAACAGACTCTATATACGGTAAAGATTCAATATCTCCCACAGTACCTCCTATTTCAGTAATCACGATATCATAATCGCCACTATTTCCTAAAATTTGGATTCGTTCTTTAATTTCGTTGGTAATGTGCGGTACTACTTGTACGGTCTTCCCTAAAAACTCACCACGACGTTCTTTTTGTATCACGCTTTGATAAATTCTACCTGTGGTTACATTATTGGCTTGTGAAGTTGGTACGTTTAAGAAACGCTCGTAATGGCCTAAATCTAAATCTGTTTCTGCTCCATCATCGGTCACATAACATTCGCCATGCTCATATGGATTTAAAGTACCTGGATCTACGTTAATATACGGATCCAATTTTTGAATGGTAACGCGATAGCCTCTTGCTTGAAGTAATTTTGCCAGAGAAGCTGCAATGATTCCTTTTCCTAACGAAGAAGAAACCCCGCCCGTAACGAAGATATATTTTGTAGTACTCATGAGTGCCTTAACTTAATTTCTATACGGGATGCAAAGGTAGGTATTTAAAGTCATACCCACATAGTATTTTTAAAGAAAGGCAGTGCTTTTTTTACTTCGGAAATATTAGTTTTCGAAGTGCCGTTAGTTGTAAAAAGCAAGAAATATTAGTCGTTCCCAATGGGAACCTGGTCACTTAGGGTGACATTGTTTTTCTTTAGGAGTGCAAGAGCAAAATAGGCAGTAGTCCCAAAGTAAGAAACTCCAAAAGCAATCATTAGCCATCCTCTAGGATAAAGTGTTTCTAGGTTTACGAGGTCTGAAAAAATTGCTAACATCATGTATAGACACAGTAACATGAAAACTACAGAAAGACCGATACCAAAAATCTTGTTTTTAAATCGCAATTGAGCCACTAATGAAGCAAGCAATACAATTGCAATAGGATTCACCAACGTAGAAGACAAGGCCCAATAAACAACCACAGAAATAATCAAGAAGATTTCTGGGTACCATTTAGAAACAGATTTTGCTATCAAATACATAGTTTGTTTGCTGTATACGTATCTAAGATGTTCAATTATTTGAAGGGTTGCGTGGTTTTTTTTAAAAATTTGGAGATTTGATGATTTCGTAATTTGAAGATGTAGCAATTTGAAGATGTGATGATGATTGTCTAAATTAAATAATTCATAGAAAAACAATTTTCCCTCCCGAAGTGTCGGGACTAAAGGGAGGTTTTTCTATCATGAGTTAATTTTCACACCCTTTAGGGCTGGGGAAATGAAAATTAACGAAATAAAAAATTCACATTAGAAACATTAACAAACTGAAACTTGGACAAATTTTTAACTCATCCCCAAAACTTATAAACTCCTAAACACCTCAATTCATAAACTTTTGACTATTGTTTATTGGAAAGAACAGAATATGAAGTATGGAACATGGAAAGATTTTTAACGCATACCCAAAACTTATAAACGCATAGCTCTTGGTTCTTGGTTCTAAAGAAATGAATTATTACCAACTTATAAACTCCTCAACTCATAAACATATAAACTATTTTCTAATCAATGGGCGAATCAAATCTTCTAATCCATTGAGTTTGATCTCATACATTTCTTGGAGTAAGTTTCCTAGTGTTCCTTTTGGGAAGCCTTTTTGCTTGAACCAGACGTAGTAGGGCTCTGGGATATTAACCAAGTACTGGTCTTTGTATTTGCCAAACGGCATTTTATAATTTGCCAGTCGAACTAAATGATCTGGAGGAGAAAGTGGTTTTTTATTCTTTCCAGGCATCATAGGCTTTTAGTTCGTTTGCTACAAAAATACGCCATGCCTTTTCTTCTACCTCATTTCTAGAATGATCAGATTCCTCATCATATAGATGCTGCATCGCAACGCGTTCTTGCTCATTTTGTTTGTATACTTTTTCGGCTTTAGCCTTGAAATTGTTATCTCGCGGAATTTCAGAAAACTTTTGTTTCAGCTTTCGCGCAAACAGTTCCGAAATATCAAAATGGGTTTGTTCATGCGCCAATACATAGGCATTCACATTTCCGCGTTTATACCAAGAAGCATTTGGATAAAAATAACTTTTCACCGTATAATCTACACTCACCACACCATCACGGGTAGCGACTGAAAAGGACAAAGAAATTCCCGAATTTGTACTCGCTACAAACCCAGACACATTTTCTGGATTTCCTTTAAACATCGCCCAAGAAAGTTTTTTTCCTTCTTTCCAAGCAACTTTCTCTTTATCATTTACCGGAGTAAACGACAACAAAAACATCGTAATGTAAATAATGAGTTTCATTAGATACCTAACGATTACAAATTTGATTTATTGAGTACTTTTTCAAAACAAACACTATCTGCAACATTCTCATACTGCCCATAATTATCAATTTGTTGATATCCAAGAGCAATATATAGCCCTATAGCATCGGGTTGGCGCACGCCTGTTTCAAGTTTACAGGAAGCATAGCCCAAAGAGAAAGCCCAACTTTCTAGTTCTTTTAAAATTTGTTTTGCATAGCCCTTACCTCTAGCTTCAGGAATGGTATACATTCGTTTAACTTCCATGCTATTAGCATCTAATTCTTTAATAGCGCCACAGGCAACAGCACGATCATCTTGATACACAAGCACCACATGTTTAATCGCATCTAATTTATTGAATTGATCATAAAAAGCATGATCTTCACCATCGGTAACAGCTAGATAGTTATCTAAAGCTTTCACTAAAGCAACAAAGTCTTTGTTGTTTGCATCTGTTCTAAGCAGTGTTCCCATGTTAGCCCCAATGATATGTTATTAACTTTTCTATGTCTGGGTGTAAACTATAATGTACTGGACATGTGTTTGCAGTGTTTTCAAGAATTTTTTGAGATTTAGCATCAACTCCTGCAGGGAATGTTAAGACCACTTCAATTTTAGAAATTCGTCTTGGGTTGCTCGCCATTGTTTTTGTTACCAAAGCAGTAGCACCATCAATTAAAACCCCTTCTAAGGTGTTTGCTTTGATTCCCATAACGGTTAGCATACAACTTGCCAAACCAGTAGCAATGGTATCGGTGGGAGAAAACGCCTCCCCTTTTCCGTTATTATCTGTAGGCGCATCTGTGATGTAGGTATTTCCCGATTTTAGATGTTCGCAAGAAGTTCTTAAATTTCCTTGGTAAGTTACTTTGGCTGTACTCATTATTCTATTACTTCAAATTGAAGATCGTCTTTGTATTTTATTATATAGAAGGCGTTGTTTTGATATCCAGATAAAAACTTCTTAGAATAACGAAACTTATTTTCTATGTATTGGGTCTCGAAGTCTTCTTCAGAAGCTTCGTAAATATCTTCGGCACTTGCCAAACGCAACAATACGTCATAGGTTAAATCGAAACCACGCACTGCAAAACGATTTGGCAACACACCATATTTGTTTTTGTAGCTCACTAAAAATGCTTTCTTGTCTTTATAGTTATAGCTTTTATTTACAGATGGAAATGTGAAATTCAACTTCGCTAAATGCATATTAGAAACATCATGATAATCATAGGCATCATTCTTATCTAAACTAAACAAACGCAACTTATACTCTGCTGGGAGTCCATTTAAAACTCCAACAACATTACTTACAATAACCGGGTCTTCAGACTCAAGAATCACCCAATTTTCTTTTGTTTTATCAATTTGGTCTTCAATATCTTTCACATACAAAAAGCCTTCTTCACGAGGAGAAGCCGTTTTTGCGCCAGGAATCGCCGCCATAATTTTTGAACGCTGCGCCGTTCTATTCTTGTCAGCAATAAGGATTAGGTTTTTACCTTCTATTCGAGATTTAATAAAATCTATCATCCCTTTTTCTAGCATCTCATCGCCTGGTAAGGTCTGGAAAACGTTTCTAGAAATTTTAATCTCTTTGTTACTCAATGGTGAAAAAACAGGTACTTTGTTATTCTTCAACATACCCGCAGCTTTCTCAACATTTTTTTGTCCTAAGGGGCCAATAACCGCATCAAAATCATCAAAATTATTACCACTAATAATACTACTTACTTTGGCGCTGCTGTACTCGGTATCATACACATCTAACTGAGTAGAAATCCCTTTGTCTTTTGCAAACTCTGTCGCCATCAATACACCACTATAAAAATCTAAAGACAGCGACATCAATCTATTTTTCTTTATCTCATTTCGCTTAGCTTTTAGAGAATCTGATGTTGCTTTGTTTAAACGAAATGGCAATAAGACCGCTATTCGTTTTGGAGATGTATTGATAATTGCATTTTCTAAATCTCTTTTAATTGCTTCTCCAACCAAAGCTCCTGAGGCACTCGTTGGAATTTTTAAAATCATCCCCTCTTTTAAACCATCTTTAGCATATGGATTTAAGGCTACGATTTCTTCTTCGGTGAGTCCTGTTTTTACTTTTAATCTGTAGAATCCTTCTTTAGGTTGTACAGCATAAAACATAAATCCTTCTTCGGGCACCGCTGTTTTCATAACAGTCTCTGCAGGAACATTAATAATAGCACCTTCAGAAAGCCCTTCTCCTAACTGTGGATTAATTTGTTCTAGTTGCGCGATGGTAATACCATACATTCTAGCAATTCCGTAGCGAGTTTCTTTAGGTTGTACTGTATGACTGGTAAGGTTTGACAAATCTACACTCACTGGAGTTGGATCTACAGAAACCGGTATGGTAGTATCTTTCGGTGTTTCTGTTGCTGTTGTATTTTTTTCAGAAAATACAGGGATTTGTAATTTATCACCCTTTTTTAATTGCCGTGAATATAATTCTTTATTATAGCGCTTAATATCATCAATAGAAACGCTGTACAATTGAGAAATCCCAAATAAGGTTTCTTTACGCTTTACCTTATGCTTTAAAAAAGAAGATGGTTTCCCCGGATTTGAAACAATTACCTTGGTATTAGGAATCACCAAAACTGTTTTGGCTTTTACCCTTCTTCTAATGGTGGGATTCAATTCTCTAATAGCTGCTTCAGTAACACCGTAGGTTTGTGCTATTTGAGCTAAGGTTTCTCTTTTTTGTACGGTATGCGTTCTGTAGTCTTTTTGAGCTGTTGCCAAGCAGCTAACAAAAAAGATACATACCATACATAGGGACATTAAGTACTTCATGTTTGTTTTTTTATGTTTTTGTACCCCTAAAATTAAGGGAATATATTCTGAAATTTTAAAACGATACACGTCGTTAGGTATTCAATGTAATGAATACTAGAGTAACGAAAAAACGTTTTACAAAGTGTTCTTTAACAAAACCAATGCCAATGCTCTAAAATTTCCGAAGAAAACAAAATTACATTGTCTTGTATTAAAAGGCTACTCCCACTCAATAGTTGCCGGTGGCTTACTACTAATATCATACACCACTCTGTTAACACCTTTTACACGATTTATGATATTATTACTCGTTTCTTGTAAAAACTTATAAGGTAAATCTACCCAATCTGCCGTCATACCATCGGTACTCTCTACAGCACGCAGCGCTACTACTTTTTCGTAGGTACGCTCATCTCCCATCACACCCACACTATTTACAGGAAGTAACATAGCACCAGCCTGCCATACCTTGTCGTACAAATCCCAAGCGTGTAATCCATCAATAAAAATAGCATCTACCTCTTGAAGGATACGGACTTTTTCGGCGGTAATATCACCCAAAATCCGAATCGCCAATCCAGGTCCTGGAAATGGGTGACGCCCTAACAATTGTTTGTCTATCCCCATCTCTGCACCTACACGTCTTACCTCATCTTTAAATAAAGCACGCAAAGGCTCCACAATTTTGAGTTTCATAAAGTCTGGTAATCCTCCTACATTGTGATGCGACTTAATCGTTGCCGAAGGTCCGCCTGTGGCAGAAACACTTTCTATGACATCTGGGTAAATAGTTCCTTGCGCTAAAAAGGTAACATCTGTAATCGAAGTTGCCTCATCATCAAACACTTCAATAAAAGCATTTCCGATTGCCTTCCGTTTTTTCTCTGGATCACTTAAACCTTTCAAAGCCGTTAAAAAACGCTCTGAAGCATCTACTCCTTTTACGTTTAAGCCCATGCCTTTGTATTGCTCTAAAACACTATCGAACTCATTTTTACGAAGGAGTCCGTTATTTACAAAAACACAATATAAATTTTTGCCAATGGCTTTGTGCAATAGGACAGCAGCTACTGTGCTGTCCACGCCGCCACTTAAACCGAGCACTACTTTTGCATCTCCAATTTTTTCTTGCAATTCGGCTACGGTAGTGTCTACAAAAGCCGCTGGAGTCCAAGTTTGGGCTACCTTAGCAATATGCACTAAAAAGTTTTCTAGCAACTGCTTTCCATCTGTGGTATGGTATACTTCTGGGTGAAACTGGATGGCATAGGTTTCTTCCCCTTCAATTCTATAGGCTGCATTTGCTACATCATTGGTACTTGCCAAACGTACAGCATTTTCAGGCAATTCACTAATGGTATCACTATGGCTCATCCATACTTGAGTATCTTCAGAGATACCTGCAAACAAGCCTGTGTTGTCATGAATAGTCGTAAGATTCGCTCTTCCATATTCTCGTATGTTTGAAGGAGATACTTTACCACCAAAAAAGTGCGCCATATATTGCGCTCCGTAGCAAACTCCTAATAAAGGCAATGTACCCTTAATGTTTGATAAGTCTGGTTTTGGTGCATCTTCTGCACGCACAGAAGAGGGACTTCCCGATAAAATAACAGCTTTAAAGCTAGCTAAGTCTTGTGGTATTTTGTTATAAGGATGGATCTCGCAGTAGATGTTTAACTCTCGAACACGCCTAGCGATAAGCTGTGTGTATTGCGATCCAAAATCAAGAATAAGGACGTTGTTTTGCATAAGCAAAAATACTTCAAAAAAGTAATTTTGCTAGCTCGAGCATCATTAATTTCAAGCAAATTTTAACAAAGATGTGAACAAACTATCTCCCAAGTAAAAAACACATCTCAAAGAATGTATTTTTTATCGATTATCCCTTTAGGGTTTGTGGAAAAATCGATAAATTTTTTTTTCATTTCTCTTAAAAATTGCTTTTTAATATTTAGTGAAAAGCTATAGTAAGAAGTATCCCGCCCTAAAGGGTTTCTAGAATTTGGAGCTACAAAACAACCACTGTAAATTCACCAGCTAAGGGACTTAGACTTTGTTTAATTTTAGGGATCAATGCTGGACCATATTCTAGATAGTATTCAGAAAAGTTGGTGATTCGCTCTTGTAAATTTCCTTTTGGAAACACATCATTACGCAGTTGCAGTAATCTATCTAATTGCTCCTTATGCCTTTTCTTTTGTGCTTTCAGTAAACGCTTCTCCAAATGATCTAAGCCATTAAGTTGCTTTTTTTCTTGGGCAGCAACAGCACCAACAAAAGAAGCATCAGTTAGCTTAGCCAAGTCATACATCTCCTTAAACTGTTCTTGCAAATGACTTTTTTGGGTAGAAAAATCGATCTTGATTTCAGAAACTTTATGCGTAAACCATGCAGCAAGTGCTACCTCTTTTTGAAATATAGCTTCTATAGATACCTCAAGTCGTTCTAATGTATTTGCTATTTTTTGAGGCATCAACAAAGCGCTATTTCGCATCAAGAGTATGGGAAAAGGAACGGCAACAGATTTAAAATAATCTTTTAGCTGAAACCAATAGGCCATTTCACCTCCTCCACCTATATAACATAGGTTTGGCAAAATAACTTCTTGATACAAAGGGCGTAATAACGCATTGGGAGAAAAACGCTCTGGATGTGCAGCCAATTCTTCTTTGATCGTTGCTGCAGAAAAAACCAATTCGGTGTTATTGACAAAAAATTGCGCTTCACTTTCTATAATACGTTCCCGCAAGCCATCTTTGATATAGAATAGATTGATCTCTCTAGGATGTACTTGTTCTGCATATCCTGCAGCAACTAATTGTTGCGTTGTTTGCGTTATTTCTTGAAAGCCTTTTTGATCAAACAATTCTTTTGATGCATAGGGTACAAATTGCTTTTTTAAAGCAGCATCATCACCATCCACAACAACAATTCCATAAGCTCCAAAGAGTTCGTTTGTAATATAGCGGGTGGCAGCGGTTAGCGTTTCATGCTCGGCATAGGCCTTTTTGAAGAGTTCTAATAAATAGTTCGCATTAGTAGTTGTTCCAAGTGCTTTTTCTAAAATAGGAACGAGTGCTTCTAAAGAGGAAGTGTCAATTCTACCCACAGGACCTCCTTCTGGTCCATCCCACTCTATTTTATTTCCTTTGAAATTAAAATAATTAATTTCTTCAAAATCGTGATCTTCTGTTGCCATCCAAAATACAGGTACGATGGTATTTTTTGGATAAGCAGCTTTCATTTCTTCGGAAAGATTAATGACCGAAAGTATTTTATATACATAATACAAAGGCCCCGAAAACAAATTAAGCTGGTGTCCCGTTGTGATTGTAAATGTATGCTCTTGCGCTAATGCCGTGATGTTGTTTTGTGTAGCTTCGGAAATATGAACTCCTAGATATTGTTTTTGTAACTGCGCTACTAGGGTCGCTCTCGAAACTAGGCTAAACTGTTGTTGCTTTTCATCTAATTGCGTCTTGAGATTCTCTAGCGATGGAAACCTCCCGTAAAAAGGAGCTAGTGAAGGGTGCTGCTCTAGATAATTACACATCATCTTAGAAAAATAGCCTGTAGCTTGATACGAAATATTGGTTGTTGGCATAGGTAGATTGTCTTATGATTTCAAAAATACCCTTTAATTGGTAAAAACATTTTAAGACAGGATATTTTAGAAAAAATTAACACAGCTATAGACGATTTACAGGCACTAAACTTTCATGTAGAGCTACTGTTTTATGAAAATTCAAGGTATATTAGCACCTAAAATTTCCGAAGCGTACACTAAAATAATTAAGATAGTGTAAAAAAAGAACCTCTATGAAAAAATTGATCAGTTTACTTGTGCTTTTTATTAGCATTTCAATGCATGCGCAATTACAATCTCCAAGCGAATTTCTTGGTTACGAAATAGGAACTCAATTTACACGTCACGCAGATGTAGTGGACTATTTTGAGCATGTAGCAGCCAATAGCAACATGGTAACTTATGATATGTATGGAAAAACAAACGAGCGCAGAAAGCTCACTTATGCTGTCGTATCTAGTGCTGCTAATATTGCAAATGCTGAGCAAATACGTCAGGACAATTTAAAAAATACTGGAATTTTAGTTGGAAATGCCAATCCGCAAAAAGCAATTGTTTGGTTGAGTTATAATGTACACGGTAATGAAGCTTCAAGTACCGAAGCAGCAATGACCACCGTCTACGAATTAATCACAAAAAAGCAAGCATGGTTAGAAAACACGGTAGTCATTATAGATCCTTGTGTAAATCCAGACGGACGTGACCGCTATGCTAACTGGTACAACCAAGTAAAATCTACTCCGTATAACCCTATACAAGATGCAGCCGAGCATGATGAGCCATGGCCGGGAGGAAGACCCAACCATTATTTATTTGATCTCAACAGAGACTGGGCTTGGGCAACGCAAGTAGAAACACAAGAACGTCTGAAAGTTTACAATCAGTGGATGCCACATATTCATGTAGATTTCCACGAGCAAGGGATTAACGAACCGTATTATTTTGCACCAGCTGCAGAACCTTTTCATGAAATTATCAGCGATTTTCAGCGTGATTTCCAGACACAGATTGGAAAAAACCACGCCAAGTATTTTGATCAAGAAGGCTGGTTATTTTTCACACGCGAACGCTTCGATTTATTATACCCAAGTTATGGAGACACCTACCCTACTTTTATGGGAGCTATTGGTATGACCTACGAGCAAGCAGGTCATGGTCGTGCAGGGTTAGGGATCCATACAGACGAAGGCTACGAACTCACCCTAAAAGATCGTGTTGCGCATCATACCACTACCGGACTTTCTACCGTAGAGATGGGCGCTAACAATGCAGCACAGATAAACACAGAATTCAAAAAATTCTTTACCAATAACTTGAAATACAAAAGCTATGTCATGCAAGGACATCCTGATAAAATAGATGCTTTGACTCAGCTATTAGACAAACACGAAATTAAATACGGATTTGCAACTAGTGGTTCTGTATCTGGATATAATTACAACACTGCAAGCAAAGGATCTATGAATGCAAGTGGCGCTTTAGTGGTAAGTACTAATCAACCCAAAGGAAAAATGATCAAAGCCTTGTTTGAGCCCAATGCCAAACTAGACGAACCACTTACCTATGATATCACCGCATGGAGTGTTCCGTATGCTTACGGACTAGAAACGATCGCATCCGAAAGTTTGGTTGCTGCTTCCGGAACAAAGAAAAATAGCTTCAAACAAAACACAAATAATACAGCAGCGGGCTATATAGCTACATGGAATACCGTTAAAGATGCCGCATTCTTATCAGATTTATTACAAAACAACATCAACGTTCGTTTTACAGAAAAGAAGGTACGTTTTGGAGGGAACAATTTTGAACGGGGGAGTTTAATTATCACAAAAAGTGATAACAAATCGAACCCAGACTTCCATAAGACCTTAAATGAAATTTCGCAAAAGCACCAACGTACTTTGTATGCCTCTAGTACCACTTTTGGAGACACGAGAACCGATATGGGTTCGCCAGATGTTAAAATGATTAATGCACCAAAAATTGCAATGCTTAAGGGTGATGGCGTTTCTTCATTAAGCTATGGTGCTACTTGGCATTTCTTTGAAACACAGTTACAATATCCTGTCACACACATTGACACCAGAAGTATGTCTATGGCCAAATTATCTAAATACAATGTCTTGGTACTACCAGAAGGATGGTATTCAGAAATGATGAATGATGACAACATCAAGGATTTAAAAAAATGGATTCGTAGTGGAGGGAAAGTGATTGCTATTGGAGGTGCAGGCAGGAGTTTCATAGACAAAAACGGTTTTGATCTAAAAAATAACAAAGCCGAAGAAAAGAAAGACAAAGAAGAAAAAGGAAATCTTACTGCATACGATCAAAGAGAGCGAGAAAGTGTGACCAATTTTATTACGGGAAGTATTTATAAACTTACACTAGATCCTTCACATCCTTTGGCCTTTGGTTATGGAGACAGCTACTATACATTAAAGCAAGGGAGTACTTCGTACCAATTTATGGAAAATGGGTATAATGTAGGATATATAAAAGGAGATGCTCAGAGTGTTTCTGGCTTCTCTGGAAATGCCGCCAAAGCTAAGCTTAAAAATTCTATGGTTTTTGGCGAAACTAGAATGGGAGCAGGAAGTGTAGTCTATTTAGTAGACGATGTATTGTTTAGATCTTTCTGGGAAAACGGAAAACTATTCTTTGCCAATGCTATATTCTTTGTAAACAATAATAAGTTTACATTATAATTATATAACAAACCTAAGTATGACTACTTAAAACTATTATTTTGAAAAACAATCCCTTATACTTTATTTTATTCATTTTTTATTTTGTTGGTTACTCACAACCCTCAAATACAGCACTTCTTGATTGGCAACAAGTAAATCTTGGCACCGACCAACAGCTTAACCAAATCTATTTTACTAATAATGATACTGGGTTTATTGTTGGAAATACTGGAACCCTTTTAAGAACTATAAATACGGGTGAAACTTGGAATAGCATCTCAACAACAGCTACCCAAGATCTTAGAGCCATCACATTTGCAAATGAAAACGTTGGTTATATTAATGGACTAAAAACTATTGACGGAGGGGAAACTTGGACCACTCAAGAAGCTACCGAGCTTTTCTCTTTTATGCATGCTTACTCAGAAGAAGTTATAATAGCTGCGACCCCTTTTTTAACCGGTGAAATTTATAGATCTACTGATGGCGGTGAAACTTGGTCATTAGACTTTATAGACAATGATATTGCTTTTAATGTTGATGAAATTTATTTTATAACCAGCACCCTTGGATATTTTGTAGGATATTCTCCACTTAGTAGACATTTCTATAAAACAGAAGACGGTGGAGACAGTTGGACTAGAATTGAAATAAACAATGCAGAAGGTGCAACGTTAGATTCTGGATATACTGGAGTTGTATACCCTACTGAAAACATAGGTCTTTTAGCACATGATTATGGTGTAATAAAAACTAACAATGGAAATGCTTCTTGGTTTGAAATTTTACCAGACGACAGGCCCTCTAATTGGAACCCTCAAAGTATTTTCACAAATAATGAAAACAATTATATTGTAGTAGGAGCAACTTTATTTAATGAAGATAACCTAGCTAAAATATATGAAACCCCAGATGGTGGAACTTCTTGGACCTCTGGAGGATTTACAAATGAATTTTTATTTGATGTAATTTGCAATGAAGAAAGTTGTTTTGCGATAGGTTCTGGCGGAATATGTTTTAAAAGAGACAATGTACTTTCGGTACCCGAAAATGAACTCATTGATATTAACATCTATCCAAACCCATCTAATGAATTTATTACCATCAATACAAAAGAAGCAAGTATTGACAGCCTACAAATCTCTAACATTACTGGTGCTATCGTTTTTAAATCTAACAATGGCACTGCAACTATTGATATTTCAAATTTAATGAACGGGATTTATTTTATCAAAGTAACAATTGATACACAAACCAAAATTGTAAAATTTGTAAAGAAGTAAATTAAAATCAATTCATAAAAATAGCGACACTAAAATGTCGCTATTTTTTTTTTGCAGTAAAATTTATAAAACACTTACTCCAAATCATTCAAAAATGTTTCTGCGTTTTGAGTAATCTTTTTATACCAACCTATTCCCCATTTAGAAAAAACAAGCATAAAAACAAACCCAAAAATAATGGCTCCCCAAAAAGAAGGTTTTAGTTCATTTAGAAAAAAGTCATTCCCGTTTAATAGTTTATCGGCAACAGGAATTGCAACAAACATCATTACAAAGCTTGCAAAAACACCTATTTTCTGGAAGTTAATAGTTCTCTTTTTCAATCGCTGAAAATGTTCTAAAGTTTCAATAAAACTATACTTTGAAACAGATAGGTTTGAAATATCCTTTAAGGCTTTTAAAGAATAAAACGGAAGCACAAACAAAAATACCATTACTAAAATACCACACAATAACAAATACCAAGTGTCTAGTTTTGTTACATTATATAGTACAAAAAAGCCCATTAAATAACAAATTACTGCACCACCTCTTTCATAATTCGTGAGGGTACTAAAACTGTTTTTATATTTTAATTGTGTAATTTCTTTCACTTTTTTTTCATTAATTAATTCTAGAGCCGCCACTCTTTGGCTCATTGCTTCCCACTGTGTTTTCATATCTTCTAGTTCCATACTTAAGGTGTTACTATTTTCTTTAACTTTTGCTTGATACGAGACATTCTAGTTCCAACATTGCTCTCTGTAAAGCCTGTGATTTCAGAAATCTCTCTGTAGTTTTTCCCTTCCAAGTAAAGCAACACAACACCACGCTCTATAATTGTTAATTGCTTAATGGCGCTATACAATTGTTGCGTTAGCATTTCAATTTCAGAAGTGCATTCTTCTTCAAGGTCTGGAAAATTTATACTAGTAAATACACTGCGTTGTTTCTTACTCTTGTTTAAAAAAGCAATGGCAGTATTCATGGCCACACGGTACATCCAAGTAGACACTTTAGAATTGCCTTTAAAATTTCCAAAGGACTTCCACAACTGATATACAATCTCTTGATACAAATCCTTTTGATCTTCATGATTATCTACATAGATTCTAGAAACCTTATAGATAAGCGCTTTATGTTCTAAAATAAAAGATGTGAATTGTTGTGTATTTTGCATGCTAACTAATATGCTACATAAGTATGTAACATGATACAAAAATCACACTTTGTAGTGACTTTTTTAAAAAAATACATCTAATAAGCTTATAATCAACTAAAAGAAAAAGCTGATGTACTATAACTGGGAAGGAATTAAGATTCTTCAAATAAAACCTCAATAGATTTTATTTGACGTTGCAATAATTCTTCTATTGCCCTGTCGTAATCTTTATTGATTGGTTTTTTTGAATTGATATTTGCATCCCCGTGTTCTTTCATAATTGTAATTTTTACATGTTTGGGGATTTAGTTTTTATAGGTGTATCAAATATATAAAAATTTATTTAACAAGAAAATACGTACAAATACGTGTTTTTTATCGAAGATACTTACACTTTATTTTTCAGCTCAATCCACTTGCTCAAGTACTTTGTGGCTTGTAGGCTTTGGTGGTGCAGTATTTGACCTATAAAATGCTGTTGTCTATGCTCCAGCAATACATCTTTTAAAATCACTACACGTTTTATAAGAGCTTCGGAAATTTGAGTACTATTGTACCGTTCCCTTAGTACTTCAAATCCTTCTTTACTAGACTTTTGCCAAGCATCTATGTCTTTATACAACTTTACAGATGCATCTGAAAATTCGATTGCATCATCTGCAACACTAACCGCTTCTTGATATACGCCATACATTCCTTCGGCTCCGATAGAAGTGGTTACCGCTGGAGTACCATACAGCATTGCGTCTAAAAGCTTTCCTTTTAAACCAGCCCCAAAACGCAAAGGAGCTAAGCAAACTCTTGATTGTTGCATGACTTCTTGCACAGTTGGTGCCCATCCCATAATTAAAAAGCCTTCTTCTTCGTTGTGAAGCTCTTTTATTTGTTGGGGTGCATAATTTCCATATACCTTTAATGTAACCTCAGGAAGTTGCTTTCTAATCCTAGGCCAGATATCCTTTTTTAAAAACAACACACTATCGAGATTAGGGGCATGTAAAAAGTTTCCTATGGTAATAAAATCTACTCTAGCATCAAACGAAGGAAGTGCTTCGAGGCTGGGAATTTCAGAAACCATAAAGGGAAAATAGTAGAGGATCTCTTCGGAAATTTTAAAACTCTCTATTAATAGCTGCATCTCCACTTCTGAGATAATCAACGAAAGATCGCATCGCAATATACTTGCCAACTCTCTTTTTGTGTCATCGGTATAAAGATTAGCATATTGAGCAGAGCCCGTATTTTTAAAAGCGATGTGTCTTGCCTTTCTAAGAAAGTGTAGGTCTTCTGTATCTAAAATGCGTAGCGCATTTGGGCATATCTCTGCAACACGCCACCCAAATTGTTCTTCAGTAATAAAGCGATCAAATAGCACTATTTCGGGATCGATCTGTGCTACAAATTCGTCAAAAGACGGATGGTTGAGCACTAAGATTTCCGAAGAAATTCCTAAAACATCTAACGCAACACTTTTATCTGAGGTACTTGCTGTGCTAGCAAACGTTATGCTGTAGCCATCTTTTTGAAACAAGCTAATTAATTGCATCATTCGTGTACCTGCTGCCGTAGTGGTAGGCTCAGGAAAAGTATGACCAATGATAAGTAGTTTTTTCAATTTTATTTTTTTCTAGTCTATCAATAGTATAAAGACGTATTCGAATTTAAAAAAACGACACTTAGAGTTCTGTAATATTTACACTAGCAGTTTTAATCTCAGGAATATCGTCTTCACCTAATAAAGTCATTGCAGCAAAAATTTTACCATCTAACATTTCAATTTGGGGAAATCCAGTAGCTCTACTCCCGCTCGTTTTTTGAATAGTAATGGGCTTACCAACAGTTCCATCACTTGATACTTTTGCAATTAAAATATAGGATTCGTCATCTTGTTCACGTTCCATCCAAGAGATAACAGCTTCGGTTTCATTAAGCATTACGACATCTACTCGTCCTAAGGTTTCTCGAGAATTAATTAGAATAGCATCACCAAAAGTAGCACCAGCATCTTGTGAAAAAGCTATTTGCACTTTCCCTTCATCATTAGCAACAGTAAACCAAGCTACCGCAACATTGCTCCCAAAAGCATCTATAGAAGGTCCATTTACTGGGCAGCCTGCAATTTTCCAATTATCATTATATACAGACTTAGGAGTTGTCCAGGTATTATTTACTTCACGAACAATAGAAATATCACGAACTTCATCTTCACTCCTATCTCGATACACCACCACTGGACCATTACTTGTCATAGCGGCACTAGTTTGACAACAATCACAAATTCTATTATCTAATGCCACATCTTTTATCACGTTCCCTTGAGGTGTAATGTAGGCTCCTCTTAAAGTCATTGCACCCAATCCGCCATGAGCGCCATTTTCATGAGTAGCATGATTAGCAGAAGCAGTATTTCGACCATCCAACCAAGTAATAAAAAACTCATTCTCATCAAAAGAAGGAATTACAGAAACAAATCCGTGTTCAGTTTTTGTTCCATCTTGATGCAAAATAAAATTGGTTTTCCAGGTTTTGGCATCTCGATGTTTATAGTTTAACTTAATATCATATGCATAGGTGTCTTTTGCAGATTTCTGTAAAAAATTAGTAATAACACTTCCTTCATTTTCTGCAAAAGCTGGAAAATCTGCCCAATTTGAGAACCAATCATTACCATAAGCGATCATTTCTGGCTCAGACCAAGCTCCATTTTTATAACTAGCATACCTTAAATGATCGATATCATCTCTCAAGGTAACCCAAGACATAAAGAGCTCTTTCCCATTACTAAAAAGCCTAGGAGTTTGACTGTCAACAGCAGTTGGGTTTTCTAATGAAGTAACTAGTGATGCTTTAACATCACTACTCTCTATTGCCTCTTTTGTTTTTTGTTTACAAGAAAGAAAGGACAAAGAAAATGCGAGTAGGAATAGGGGTGTACTTTTCATATGCCGAAAATACAAAACAAATAGATAGTATCGCAACACCTATTTAAGGCTATTACTTTACAACCTCAGCATATAGATCAAAGTCTTCGGCAGCAGTAATTTTCACGTTAAAAAACTCACCTGTTCTTAGGTAGCCTTCTTCGGCATTAATTAACACTTCGTTGTCTACATCTGGGCTATCAAATTCGGTTCTACCTACATAGTAGCTTCCTTCTTTTCGGTCAATGATGACATTGAATTCTTGTCCGATTTTTTGTTGATTCAATTCCCAAGAAATTTGAGATTGAATTTCCATAATAGCATTGGCACGTTCCATTTTCACGTCTTCAGGAACATCATCTTCTAGATTGTAAGCATGGGTATTTTCTTCATGCGAGTAGGTAAAACAGCCTAAACGCTCAAAACGCATTTCCTTTACCCAATCTCTTAAGGTTTCAAAATCCTCCTGTGTTTCACCAGGATATCCAACAATTAAGGTGGTGCGAATTGCCATAGTAGGCACAGCGGCTCTAAAGTCTTGTAATAATTTTGTGGTCTTTGCTTTGGTAGTACCACGGCGCATTGACTTTAAGATAGGATCTGCAATATGCTGTAATGGAATGTCGATGTAGTTACAAATTTTAGGCTCTTTATGCATCAACGCTAACACATCCATTGGGAATCCTGTTGGAAATGCATAATGCAAACGAATCCATTCAATACCAGTAACAGCTACTAACTTTTCAAGCAATTCTGCTAGGTTTCTTTTTTTATAAAGATCCAAACCGTAGTATGTTAAATCCTGTGCAATTAAAATCAATTCTTTTACACCATTCGCTGCTAATTTTTCAGCTTCCACCACTAGGTCTTCTATTGGAGTAGACTTGTGTTTTCCTCGCATAATTGGAATGGCACAAAAAGAGCAAGGTCTATCGCACCCTTCTGCAATTTTTAAATACGCATAGTTTTTGGGGGTTGTTGTTAAACGTTCTCCTATTAACTCATGCTTATAATCGGCGCCCAATGCTTTTAACAAGCCCGGTAATTCTGTAGTACCAAAATATTGATCCACATCTGGAATTTCTTTTTGAAGATCTGGTTTGTAGCGCTCACTTAAACAGCCTGTCACAAAAACCTTATCCACCAATCCTTCTTCCTTTTTTTGCACAAACTCAAGGATAGTGTTTACACTTTCTTCTTTTGCATTGGCAATAAAGCCACAGGTGTTAATCACTACAACATTCCCTTCTTCTTCATGAACCACCTCTTTGTTGTTGGCTTTTAATTGGCCCATGAGCACTTCACTATCGTATACATTTTTAGAGCAACCAAGGGTTACTACATTGATTTTATTCTTTTTAAGTGTTTTAGTACGCATATATAAAAGCTTTAAGCTTTAAGCAGACAGCTGTAAGCTATTATTATTTAAAGAAAGAATCTACAAATTCAAATTTATTGAATACTTGTAAATCGTCGATTCCTTCCCCTACACCAATATATTTTACTGGGATTTGGAATTGATCACTAATACCTATGACAACACCTCCTTTAGCGGTACCATCTAGTTTGGTAACAGCTAATGAGGTGACTTCGGTAGCGGCAGTAAATTGTTTTGCTTGTTCAAAAGCGTTTTGTCCTGTAGAACCATCTAGTACGAGTAATACATCGTGTGGCGCATCTGAAACCACTTTTTGCATCACACGTTTGATTTTAGTAAGCTCATTCATGAGATTTACTTTATTATGGAGACGTCCAGCAGTATCAATGATAATAACATCTGCATTTTGGTTGACACCACTTTGTAGGGTATCAAAAGCAACACTGGCAGGATCACTTCCCATATCTTGCTTTACAATAGGAACACCTGTACGATCTGCCCAAACTTGAAGTTGGTCAATGGCAGCAGCTCTAAAGGTATCTGCAGCACCTAAAACGACATTGAGTCCTTGATTTTTAAATTGATTGGCCAATTTACCAATGGTTGTTGTTTTACCAACTCCATTGACACCTACCACCATAATTACATGTGGTCCCGTTTCATGTGTAGGTACCACAAAATCTGTTTCGTTACCCGAATCAATTTCACTTAAAAGACCTGCAATTTCTTCACGAAGGATGGCATTCAATTCATCGGTACCAACATACTTATCTTTTGCTACTCTAGCTTCGATACGATCGATTACTTTTAATGTTGTGGTTACACCTACATCACTAGAGACTAACACCTCTTCAAGATTATCGAGTACATCATCATCAACCTTGCTTTTTCCAGCAACAGCCTTATTTAATTTGTCGAAAAAAGAAGACTTAGACTTTTCTAATCCTTTGTCTAAGGTTTCTTTTTTTTCTTTACTGAATATTTTTTTAAAAAAGCTCATAGATATAGCTAACGTTGATTGGTCTTAGAATGCTCAAAAATACCCCTACTTTCATTGATATGCAAGGGAAATAGTAGATACACAAAAAGCCACTTTATAAAGTGGCTTCTAGATATTGTATAAAAGTAACGTATTACTTTTTGCTCATCCAAGCATTAACTTGGTCTGGAGCCATGATCGCTTCTGTAAAAATATAAGCACCCGTCTTCTCAGACTTAACCATTTTGATAGCTTTGGTTAAACGCTTAGATCCTGTTTGTAACGATGCAACTGATTTCTTTGCCATAACGTATAGTTTTGTTCTTTTTAACCTGTAAAAAGAATAATTATTTAATTTCTTTGTGAACAGTCATTTTCTTCAAGATTGGATTAAATTTCTTTAACTCCATTCTATCTGGTGTGTTCTTCTTGTTCTTTGTAGTAATGTAACGAGAAGTTCCAGGCTTTCCTGTCTCTTTATGCTCTGTACATTCTAATATTACCTGTACTCTGTTTCCTTTTTTAGCCATTGTAATTGACGTTAATCGTTATGCAATTATTTGTTTAAAAAACCTTTTTCGCGAGCTTCTTTAACAACTGCAGAGATTCCTCTCTTGTTAATATTTTTTAATGCTGAAGTAGATACCTTAAGTGTAATCCACTGATCTTCTTCAGGAATGTAAAAACGCTTTTTCTTTAAGTTTACATTAAACTTGCGTTTCGTTTTATTCATCGCGTGAGAAACGTTGTTTCCAACCATTGCTCTCTTTCCGGTAAGCTCACAAACTCTAGACATTTGTATATAATTTAGTTATTTTTAAACAGGGTGCAAATTTAAATAATATTATTGGTTTGCACAACAAAAGAATTTCAGTTTTTTGAAATTTCTTTTAAAAGCATCTCAAAAGCTTTATTTGTAGCTTTTCTGATAATACGTTCTCTAGAATTTCCGAAGTTAAATTCTTTAGAGAAAACACCTTTCGGACTAGCAATAGCGATACATACAGTTCCAACATCTGCATCTGTATCACCCTTGGTAGGTCCAGCTACACCTGTTGTTGCAATAGCATATTCACTCTTAAAAACTTTCGTACTTTGAATTGCCATTGCTTCTGAAACTGCCAAACTAACTACAGAATGTTCTTTTATTAGATTCGCATCCACCCCCAAAACACTAATTTTCAAATCTGTTGCATAGGGTATCATGCCCCCTTTATAATAGGAAGACGCCCCTTGCTTTTCTGTGATTTCTTGTGCTATGGCGCCACCCGTACAGCTCTCTACCACACTTAAAAAAGCATTTTGAGATTGCAGCTTAGCACTAATTTGCTCTTGAATACTCGTTTCATCTTCATAACCAACTGCAATATCACTTAACAGACTATGTAGATGACTCATTTGTCTATCAACATCATTCTTCAAAGCAATTTCATTGGTACTAGTTGAAGAGAGGCGCAAACGAACACGCCCCAAAGAAGGCAAGTAGGCTAATTTAATATCTTCTGGCAAGGCATCCTCCCACTCTTGAATTTGATCTTGAATTTCACTTTCACCTCTACCATAAGTAAGTAAGGTTTTGTGATAAATATAAGGTCTCTTAAACTGAGCTACTACCCTAGGTACTACCATATTTGTAATAAGCTGTCTCATTTCCATAGGAACACCTGGCATAGAAACAAAAACGGTGTTGTCTTTTTCCATCCACATACCAGGAGCGGTACCAATTGGATTTTCTAAAACGATTGCTTTTGATGGGACCATAGCTTGCTCAAGATTAGATGGCAAGGGATCCTTATCCAGGTATTTTTTGAAGATATCCTTAATATTCTGCAACACCATTGGATTCTCCACCAGGGTATCATTAAAGTATTCTAAAAATGTTTTTTTGGTAATGTCATCTTTGGTAGGACCTAGGCCTCCTGTAACGAGTACTAGATCTACGCGATTCTTAGCATCCTCTAGGGCAGTAAGAATATGTTGGCGTTCATCTTGCACCGAAGTAATTTGATACACCTGAACGCCAATTTTTTGTAATGCCTTGGCAATAAATACAGAATTGGTATCTACAATCTGACCAATGAGTATTTCATCACCAATGGTTATTATTTCTGCTAGCATTTAACTTGGGAAGTCTTTCTTCAATTCTTCAAAAACATGATGTAAAACATTTGATAATGTTTCTATGTTTGCCTGTATGGTACTATTATTTTTTGATGACTTTGTCCAAGACTCAATACTGGTAACATCTTTTTGCACTTCAATACCAAACATTTCTAAGTTTGGTTTCATTTTGTGCGCAAATTGATATGCTAATTCTTTATTATCATTTTGAATTGCTTCTTCAAGCGCTGCGAGGTCTGGGGGTATTTCCTCTAAAAAAGTTTGTGCTACTACAGACATAAAGTCTTCATCTCCTCCTGCAATTTCACTCAAACTTGCTTTAGAATAATGTGTATCCATTTACTGTATTTATTTAATTTTTATTTTGAAATTTTCTTCTCCTTCTATATATCCCGTCAAAACATCGTTGGGAGCTACTTTCGCTACGCCACTTGGTGTCCCCGTAAATATAACATCTCCTATCTTTAAAGTAAAATATTTTGAAATATATTCGATTAACGCATCAATTTTCCACAACATATGCGAAGAATTACCATTTTGAACAGTTTTTTCGTTGTTTTTTAGTAAAAAAGATATATTATCAATATCCTGAAATTTAGACTTTGAAACAAATTTTCCAATAACAGCTGAACCGTCAAAGGCTTTTGCCTTCTCCCATGGGAGTCCTTTTTGTTTCAATTCTTGTTGTAAATCTCTTGCCGTAAAATCGATCCCTAAACCTATTTCATCATAGTACTTGTGTGCAAATTTTTTATTGATGTGCTTTCCTAATTTATTGATTTTCACCAAAAGTTCTACTTCATGATGTACATCATTGCTAAAATCAGGAATAAAAAACGGCTGCTTCTTTAATAAAATCGAAGTGTCTGGTTTCATAAAAACCACAGGATTTTTCGGACGCTCATTTTCAAGCTCCGCTATATGATCAGTGTAGTTTCTACCAATACAAATAATTTTCATAATCTATAATCCGATGTTAAGAACACAAAAGCGAGTTATTTATTGTAAGAAATTTCTTGAAAAACACAGGAAGCAGCTAATTAGTTATGAACTAGCTTTGTATCCAGATATTTTTTTTCTGAAATATTAAAACTTTGTGTTCAGGCTACTTAATTTTATTCTTGTCAATACCTTCTTTGTATACAAAGGAAAATCTGCATTGAGCAACCAACCAAAATAACCTGGTTCTTTTTCTAATACTGTAGTTACCAATTTTCCTTTGTGCTTCCCGAAGCTAAAGATCTCGTTCCCTTCTTCATCATACCCTATATACCCAGCAAAATCTGCAAACTTTTTATGCGCGCTAAACTCGGCCAATGTAGCCATGTTATTTTCTAAATCTTCGTAGCGATTTAATTGCGCTTTTAACACTTCATAGGTCGCATTTGTATCTGCTGCAGCGCTATGAGCATCTACGAGTGTTTTATTGCAATAAAATTTATACGCAGCTTCTAAGGTTCTTTTCTCCATTTTATGAAAAATGGTCTGCACATCTACCGACAGATTTTTTTTCATATCAAAATCAACCTCTGCTCTTAGTAATTCTTCAGCTAATAAAGGAATGTCAAAACGATTGCTATTAAAACCACCTAAATCACTATCTTTTATTAGATCATACACCTTTTTAGACAATTCCTTAAACGTAGGCTCATTTGCCACCATCTCATCTGTAATTCCATGCACTGCAGTGGTTTCTGCAGGAATGGGAACCGTTGGATTCACCCTCCAGGTATGACTCTCTTTATTTCCATTCGGAAATACTTTTAAAATTGAGATCTCTACAATTCTGTCGTTGGCAATATTAATCCCTGTGGTTTCTAAGTCAAAAAAGCAAATGGGTTTGGTAAGTTGTAATTCCATGGTATGATTTATGGTACAAAGGTACTTAGAAAATTCTTTCTATAACTACAATACAAATAGAAGCTAAAAAACCAACTTCATATCATTTTTAAAACCAATTAGTATCTTTACAATCATGAAATTAGCAACTACATTCGCATCACTTTGCTTGGTATGTATGTCCACATTAGGATGGGCACAAGAAGATCGCATCATTATTAAAGAGGAAAAAAAAGGGAAACGTATTGTTTTAAAAGCCCAAAATACAACAGACCAGCCCTTAAACATTTTTGTTCTTGTAAATTCTAATGGATATAGAAGAAGTGCTGACAAACCAATTTTAATGGATGTGCCTGCCAATAGCACAAAACCTGTCACCACACTTATTGCCTTAAACGAACCTAATGCCTCTTACACCTACGAACTCATCATTAACGAGAAACTAGACAACATTAAAAACATCGAATTCAGTAAGGCAGCTAGCGATATTGAAAAAGTGATCAAAGACAAACTTGTTCTTTTCACCAAGCTTGGCTGCGATAGGTGTAAACGACTCGAAGAAGAACTTACCTTTAGGCGCATTAAATACAGAAGCTTTAATCTCGATGAAGACCCTATACTCTACAAACAATTTATGGCATTCATAGAAAGTTCTTTTACAGAAAAAACACAAATACGCTTTCCTGTGATCTGGAATAAAACCGATGCTATTTTTGGCTATGATGTTTTAGACGAGGTTGTGGAACAGTTGAAATGAAGAATGTCGAATGTCGAATGTCGAATGTCGAAATTTAAATATCTTTCTTTAAAAATAACATTTCCGAAGTTAGAATAAATAAACAGTAGCAATTGGTAGGGAGATGATTTGAAGCTATTTCCAGATGACCGATGACGGGAAAAAAGTCAAAATGTAAAATTCAAAAGTTTAAAGTCAAAAATACTAATACCTCCAACGACCAAAGACTAATGACCAACGACTAAAAAAGGATGCAGTGCTCAGTGGCAGTTGGCAGAATTGTTTCATTTGAAAATAAACTTGTCATGCTGAGCTTGCCGAAGCAGCTTTTTTAAACTATTTCAAAATCACCAATAACAATACGAACCCTTCGACAAGCTCAGGGTGACAAAAGAAACAAATGATGAAAAATTAAAAAAGGAGCTACTTTTAAACACATAAACTCTTAAACTTCTTCCAACAACTAACATTTCAGAAGTAAACACAAGTAAACAGTACTCAGTGGCAGTTGGCAGCATTTTTTGATTTGAAAATGTGACAATTTGAAAATATTTTTTCTTTGTCTCTTTGTCTCTTTGTCTCTTTAAAACGAATCATAAAATTAAAAATAAAGCCATAAAAAAAGTCCCATTTCCTAAGAAACGAGACTTTCATTTATACTAATTACCATTACCGCTCACTGAGCACTAAAAGCTATACTTCTCTATTTACATCCCACCCTTCTAGGTAGTCTGCAACTGCTTTTACAAATTGTCCGCCAAGGGCTCCGTTTACTACTCTATGATCGTAACTATGACTCAAGAACATCTTGTATCGAATGCCAATGAAATCACCTTCTGGCGTTTCAATGACTGCAGGTACTTTTCTAATGGCTCCTAACGCAAGAATTCCAACTTGAGGCTGGTTGATAATAGGCGTCCCCATAATACTCCCAAAGGTACCTACATTAGTTACGGTATAGGTTCCTCCAGAAATTTCGTCTGGTTTTAATTGTCCGTGTCTAGCACGTCCTGCTAAATCATTTACAGCTTTACTCATGCCTACCAAGTTAAGTTGGTCTGCATTTTTAATCACTGGAACAATTAGATTTCCATCTGGCAATGCTGCTGCCATCCCTAGGTTTATATTTTTACGCTTGATAATCGTATCTCCCTCTATAGAAATATTCATCATTGGGAAGTCACGTAAGGCTTTTGCCACGGCTTCCATAAAAATAGGAGTAAATGTTAGGTTTTCACCTTCACGCTTTTTGTAGCTATCTTTTACTTTTTTACGCCAGTTCCAGATGTTTGTAACATCGCACTCTACAAATGATTGTACATGTGCACTGGTTTGCACACTTGCAACCATATGATGGGCAATTAATTTACCCATTCGCGTCATTTCTATAATTTCATCTCCACCATTTACAGACACTGGAACTGCTTTTGCAGCAGGAGTAGATACCGCAGGAGTTACTGCTTTTGTCACTGCTGGTGCAGCACCTCTATTTTTAATGTAGGCTAGCATGTCATTTTTAGTCACACGCCCATCTTTACCCGTTCCAGGTACTGTATCTAATTCTGCTTGCGCAATATTTTCTTCTTGTGCCATTTTCTTCACCAATGGCGAATAAAATCTTCCTTCTGTGCTTGTAACTGCTGCTGGTGTAGCTACTGCATCTTTTGCTGCCGTTACTGTTGCCGCAACAGCTGCTGCTTCTTTAGGGGCTGGAGTACTTGCTGGAGCACTAGCTACATCTGCTGAAGCTGCATCTCCATCGGTTTCAATAATCGCAAGTGTTTGGCCTACTTGAACAACATCATCTGTATTAAATAAAATTTCAACCAACACACCATCTACTTCACTAGGCACTTCACTATCCACCTTGTCGGTAGCAATTTCTAGCACTGCCTCATCGGCTTCGATAGTATCGCCTACATTTTTTAACCAGTTGGTTACCGTAGCTTCGGCAACACTCTCGCCCATTTTAGGAAGTTTTAATTCAAATTTAGCCATAGTGGTATGCTATAATCGCGTTTAAAGTTTGAGGGTGCAAAATTAAGGAATTTTTTAAGGAACTGATTTACTTTTTTCTAAAAAACCAACACACTACCTTTTTGATCACTTTGATCACTTCCTAACAAGAAATTTGATTGTGGCGGACGTATCCTAAAGTGATTGCCACGTCCCTTTAATTGTTGCATCACATCAAACATTTGGGCATAAGACATGTACGATGCATCAAACACAAATAATGTGTTATGATATAAGGTATCTTGCAACATACTTTTGGAGGCAGCTTTTAATGGTATATCTAATACTGCGGAAATTTTAGAAAACAAGTCTAAGTTATCTGTTAATACAAAGCCATTTTCAGGACTATGATGTATTCCTGAAACATTTGAAACACCAGAAACTCTATTCATTTTAAATTGAACCCCTAATGTAACAAAAATATCTAGCAAGAAATTGGAAGTAAAATGTTTCCCATAAAAAATACGCATGGCACCATAAAAGCGCTCTAAATACACCCTATCTTTTGTAGTACTTTCTCCTTTATAATGCAATGTTTTAATAGTTCCTAAATAATGATTTTGATACCCTGCTTTTTCTAACTTATAGGACAAGTCGATATCTTCTCCATACATAAAGTAATCTTCGTCAAAACCTCCGACCTCATTGTAAATCTCTCTCTTTAGAAGCATAAACGCGCCTACTAATACCGATACTGGTCCTTGGCTTTCTTCGGAAATATGAGTAGCGTAGTACTTTTTAGTGAAACCCGCCAATTTTAAAGCCGACACCTTAGGAGTAGGAAGGTTTCTTTTACTCTCGGGCAAATAACTACCTGTGCCGTCCATGAGATAACACCCTAAGGCACCAAGACTTTCTATGCCAACTGCATGTTGTAGGGCTTTAGAAAAGGCATCTTCTGCAACGGCCGTATCTGGATTTAAAATACAGACATAGGTTCCTTTAGCAATAGCAACCGCCTGGTTATTTGCTTTGCTAAATCCTACATTCTCTTTATTCTCTATAAGGGTTAGCTCTGGAAATCTATCCTTCACCATTTGACAACTATCATCTGGAGAATTATTGTCAACTATAATAATTTCGGACTCAATGGCGTTGGTTGCTTTTTGAACACTTAAAATACATTGCTCCAAAAAATAGCGAACGTTATAATTGAGAATAATGACAGAGAGTTTCAATAGACTAGTTGTTTTTTAGGGAGTTCTCGAACGGAATTCTATTAACGATACTTCTTCCTAAGGTTACCTCATCTGCATACTCTAGTTCATCTCCCACAGAAATACCTCTTGCAATGGTGGTGGTAGTGACTTGGTAGTCTTCAATTTGCTTAAAAATGTAAAAGTTAGTGGTGTCTCCTTCCATGGTAGAGCTAAGTGCGAAAATGAGTTCGGTTACTCTTCCTGCTTTCACCTTTTCTACCAAAGACTGAATGTTTAAATCTAAAGGTCCAACCCCATCCATAGGCGAAATTTTTCCTCCCAAAACATGATAATGCCCTCGGTACTGACTTGTAGCCTCAATGGCCATCACATCTCTAATATCTTCTACCACACACACCAATTCTGGAATACGATTATGGCTTGCGCATATTTCACACAATGTTACATCACTTAAATTATGGCAGTTACTACAAAAATTCACTTCTGTTCTTACTTGCACCAAACTATGTGCTAAGTTTTCAATTTGCTGCGGAGGTTGCTTCAACATATGCAAAACCAAACGTAATGCCGTACGCTTACCAATACCTGGTAATTGCGACATTTCGTTCACAGCATTTTCGAGAAGTTTTGAAGAAAAATCCATTGGTGGAAAGATAAAAAAAAGCTTCGGAATAAAGAATATTTCCGAAGCATTCTAGATAAAGAGCACTCTTTTTTTTATCTAGCATAAGAATGTAACCTCGCATAAAATAAATAGATTTGATACTAATCGATTATGAAACTTTTATATTTTTACGGAATACATAATATTTCAGAAAAACGCCTATGCAACCATTACATATTCTACTTCTTATTGGAGGTTATTTTGGTTTACTCCTTTTAATATCATTTATTACAAACAAAGGGGGGAGCAATGCAGATTTTTTTAAAGCTGGAAAACAATCCCCTTGGTATCTAGTTGCTTTTGGAATGATTGGCGCCTCGTTAAGTGGTGTTACATTTATCTCTGTTCCTGGCGCTGTTGAAGCTGATAGTTTTAGTTATTTTCAAGTGGTATTAGGATATACTATTGGATATGCGGTTATTGGACTAGTATTGCTCCCTTTGTATTACCGACTTAATCTCACTTCTATTTATACGTATCTAGAAGGTAGATTTGGAGTTGCATCATACAAAACTGGGGCTTCCTTTTTCTTATTATCAAGAATTACGGGGGCTAGTTTTAGGTTATACTTAGTCGCAATTGTACTTCAAGATTTAGTTTTTAATGCTATGGGAGTTCCGTTTTGGGTAACCGTAACCATAACAATACTGCTTATCTGGCTGTATACTTTTAAAAGTGGTATTAAAACTATTGTATGGACAGACACACTACAGACACTTTTCATGCTCATAGCTGTTGGCGTGGGCATCTATTACATTGCAGATGGTTTAGGAATCGGTGACGAAGGCATTATTGGTTTTATAGCAGATAGTGATCTTTCACAAATTTTCTTTTTCGATGATTACAAAAGCAGTCAATACTTCTTCAAACAATTTATTAGCGGAATTTTTATTGCCATAGTAATGACAGGCTTAGATCAAGACATGATGCAAAAGAATCTAACCTGTAGAAACTTAAAAGATGCACAAAAAAACATGTTTTGGTTTACCATTGTACTCACTGTTGTAAACCTCATATTCTTAGGCCTAGGACTGCTTCTTACCATCTACGCAGAACAAAATGGAATCGATGCGCACAAAGACAAATTATTTTCTACCATAGCTATGAATGGTAATTTTGGTTTAGGCATTGGGGTCTTCTTTTTACTCGGACTAATTGCAGCAGCCTATTCTAGTGCAGATAGCGCTCTTACTTCCTTGACCACATCGTTTAGTATTGATATTCTAGATATAGAAAAAAAGTACAGTCCAGAAGACCAGGTTTCCATTCGTAAAAGAGTACACATCGGAATGTCTTTGGTACTCGTGTTGGTGATTATTAGTTTTAATTACTTGATTGGAGACGCATCAGTTATTACAAAGCTGTTTGTCTTTACTGGTTACACCTATGGGCCTTTATTAGGTTTATACGCATTTGGTTTATTTTCTAAACAACAAGTGAAAGACAAGTTTGTGCCAATAGTTGCTATTCTCACTCCTTTTATAGGATATGCAATAAGCCATTACAGTAGTTTGTGGTTTAAATTCGAATTCGGATTCTTTATCTTGATTTTAAACGGACTATTAACCTATGTAGGTTTAGTACTGATTCGTTTCCAACAAAACTAAGGTACAAGCAACTTCGTAGTTGATACCATTTGTTTGCAACAGCTCATAGAAATCTGGATTTTCAGTTCCCGGATTAAAAATTACACGTTTAGGTTGTAGTGAGATAATGTACTCATAATATTCCTCTTGTCTTGAAGGATTAAGATATAAGCTCACAGTATCTACAGCTTTAAAAGGTGCTTTTTCTTTTACAATAGTCACATCTACCACAACACCTTCACGAAGGCCAATCGCTAACACCTCATGATTAAAGGCTCTTAATCTATGGATAGCAATATTTGAATATCTATTTTCTTTAAGGCTAGCTCCTATCACAAGTGTTTTTTTCATAAATGTTTTTTTTACTTCGGAAATATAATAGCTCCAAAACGTGTCTTCAAATTAACAATAGTCGATTTTAAAATTTCAGAAAGTATTGTTAAAAAAAGAAGGAACTGTAACAAGTTTACAAATAGAGCGTCTATTACATAGAAACGTTTCGGCTTTGTTGTGAGAAATTTTACGTTGATGGTTAGTGTTAATAATTGCAGCAAAGTTATACCCCCAAAATTCTAGATTTTGGGGGTATTTTTTTGCATTCATTAAAAAGTTCGCTGCATTTAGCCAAGCTTATGTTAAGGTGTGTTACAAAAACGTTAAATACTCATTTTACTGAAACGTTTGGTACACTTTTTACGTCTATTAAATAAAGTTGCCTAAAGCACATGTTATAATTATTTGAATTAGCCATTCACAAAATATATAAACGTTCATATTTAGGTTTGTTTAAGTAGAAACGCCTCTCAAGATTCATTTTTTGAGAGGTGTTTTTTTTATCCCAGATACCGGGTATTGTCTTAAGAACAAGTAACGCCTATCTTTGAAGAACCTTAAATATTTTTTATGATAATTAACAAACTTAAAGTAACATCGCTTGCAATGCTTGCTATCTTTTTAGTGAATTGTGGTAGTGATGACAACGCAGACACCCCCATGATGGATGACGACACCATGATGGAAGACCCGCAAGCAATATTAGACATGCAACGTACAGAAAACATTGAAAACATCACTGGAGGAGCTACAAAGGTCTGGAAAATTAGCAATGCATTACTTGAAAACAATGGCAACAACATTGACCTAAGTAGCAATTTTAATGTAACCGATGATGAATTTATCTTTTCTGGCACAGCCAACAACGGAATGTTAGAATGGAGACCAGGAAACGCTATTAATCTAGAAGGTACTACAAATCAAGAAACATTACTAGATTACTATCTAGGTCCCATTAACTCGGCGGTTACTTTTCTTCCTGAGAGCGCTACCAACGTAACAACCCTAGACGGTGGTTTTGTTTTTGAAATTATTGACGAAAATACCATTACTGGAATCATTAGAACCTCTGGAAGATCTCAAGCCAATGGAGACTTAACAGTTACCTTGAGCCCAAAAACAGTTACCGACTACCTAAGTATCCCACAAAATGGTTTAAATTTTTCTTTACTTACTACTTTTAATTCTGGAAATACATCTATTCTTCTTAACGAAGGTCCTACTGGATTTAGAGGAAGCTATTCAGACAATAGCTTTTATATTGTAAGTAGAGACGATAGTCAGAATTCAGGAAATGGCTCTCCAGAACAAATTCTAAAATACAATATCGATAGCAATAGCTTCGAAGAAAACCTGTTTTTCCAACAACAATTTGTTACGAAAAGACTGAACATTATTAATAATGAATTGGTCGTATTTGGCGGACAATTTGTAAATACCTATCCATTAAATCCTAATGGAGACCCAACATCTGTATTCCAACACGATTTGTTTTTAACTCGATTTGGATTTGCTATACAAGGAGATTTAGGATACACAGCAGGTGGAGATACCCAAGACGCTAACGGAAATCAAAATCCAAACGCCATCATTAGAAGTTACAACTACCTTACTAATGAATTTCAAACGATCACAACCCTGCCAAAGCCTCGATATTATGGCGCTGCCGAGATCGTAAATGATAAGTTGTATCTCTTTGCAGGACGCTCATCATTTCCAGGAGAAGGAAATACAGATACCGAAAGTTTTATCGTTGACGTGAACACAGGTGCTGTTTCTAGTTTTAATATGCCAGAACCTGCGTACATCTCTTATGCTTCAAGAAACGAACATCTAATCTACGTAGGCTATGAAACAAGAATAGATGATGGAAGTGGAAATGTAGGCGATTTTGACAGAACTATTAATTTTGGAGTTTATAACACACTAGACGACACTTTCACTGTCTTAGCTCATAACTTAGATGATACTGAGCCATATACAACCATTGGAGCAATTACAGTGTTTAACAATAATCTTTATGTTATTTATGGAGATCTCTTAAATGCTGGAGAAGTGAGTATTTATAGTGCTCCGATTTAAAAATCAGATTTAATTACTTAGCCTAATATCCGTTCTTTTTACATGTAAAGAGCGGATTTTTTTTATGCTGAAATTTTATGGGGTGACTCCTATTTCAGAAGAAAAAAAATAACTACTACCACCTCACAATCGCAGATCCCCAAGTAAAGCCACTACCAAAGGCAGCTAATACAACAAGATCACCTTCTTTAATTTTTCCTGCTTCCCAGGCTTCAGACAAAGCAATTGGAATGGAAGCTGCTGTAGTATTCCCATATTTTTGTATGTTATTAAACACCTTTTCATCTGGCAATTGCATTTTCTTTTGTATAAATTGAGAAATACGTAAATTGGCTTGATGCGGTATGAGCATATCAATAGCATCTTTATCGAGATTATTGGCTTGTAAGCCTTCTTGAATCACCTCGCTAAAACGAACTACAGCATGTTTAAAGACAAACTGCCCGTTCATATACGGATAATATGGTATGTCTTCCTGCGGATTTTGAGCAATAATCTCCGGCACCCAATGTCCTGTACTTGGCCCTTGTAATGCTAACTCATCTTTGTGTTTTCCTTCGCTATGTAGATGGGTAGATAATATTCCCCCTGTTCCAGATTCATTTCTAGATACCACCACAGCTCCTGCTCCGTCACCGAATATTACTGAAACACCACGGCCTCTTGTGGTAAAATCGAGTCCGCCACTGTGATTTTCACTTCCAATGACTAAGACATTTTTATACATTCCTGTTTTAATAAACTGGTCTGCTACAGATAAAGAATACACAAAACCACTACATTGATTACGAACATCTAAGGCAGGCACAGTTTTCATATCTAACAATTCTTGCACTTGCACGCCACCTCCGGGAAAATACATATCTGGACTTAGCGTAGCAAAGACAATCATATCGATATCATCTTTAGAAACACCAGCACGCTCCATAGCAATTTTAGATGCTTTAACCCCCATGACAGAGGTTGTATTTCCATCTCCATTTTTAATATGTCTTCGTTCTTGAATACCTGTTCGTTCTTGAATCCAGGCATCATTGGTGTCCATTACTTTAGAAAGATCGTCATTGGTAACTACATTTTCTGGAACATAATGACCCACACCCGAAATTTTAGAACTGTACATATAGTATTGGTTTAAATTGCTCGGGCAAGATACATATTTAGCAATTTTTGCAGTTTAGATTGCTTGGCTTTCGCTATGCATGCATAACAATTAAATAAAGTACTACAGCCATTTAAAATTTCAGCACAAAAATTAATTGCTATTTTTATTTGCTAAAATTTTAACTCACTACTATAAATTAGTTATCTAAAAGGTTGTTACATTCCAAAAATTAGGTATTTTTGCACCCACTTAATTCAACCTCTGGCGAGAAACGTGTATGTTGCTTTAAATTAACACTATAAATTAAAAATATGGAATCGTTAATTAAATTTGTTCAAGACGAATTTGTTACAAAAAAGGACTTTCCAGAGTTTTCGGCAGGTGATACTATTACTGTATACTACGAAATTCGTGAAGGTGAAAAAACAAGAACACAGTTTTTTAGAGGTGTTGTAATTCAAGTTAAAGGAACTGGATTATTAAAAACTTTTACTATCAGAAAAATGTCTGGTACTGTAGGTGTAGAACGTATCTTCCCAGTAAACATGCCAGCTTTACAAAAAGTTGAAGTGAACAAAAGAGGTGCTGTACGTAGAAAACGTATTTACTACTTTAGAGGACTTACTGGTAAAAAAGCAAGAATTAGAGAGAAGAGATACTAATCTTCTATCAAATACTATACTAAAGCGGCTTTCTAAAGCCGCTTTTTTTATGAACAAAAGTTGACAACTCATGTTTATAACAGGTTGAAAACAAAAGAGTTAAAATCCTTTGCTATCTCTTTTTTGTTTTATATATTTACCTCAGTAATAACAGATATAGTTGTTATTGCATAAAGACGTTCTTTATAATACTGCTTTTTAACTGTTGAGGACTCCCTTCAAAAAGGGTTGAGATAGTACCAGAAAGTAGTATGTGTATTTGTTTTGCTAGTCTCATAGAATACAACATGTATTGAAACTTAAAAAAACAAAACACTGTTTGTGAAATAAATAACGATAGCAGCCTTTAATAAACTGCATCATAGACAACAATAGTCAATTGGTAAACATTTATTTCACACAAAGCCATAGCACTGTAGCAATACAATGATATGGCTTTTTTGTTTTAATATAGTAAAAGTGTTTACTACAATTAAAAACGTACCCACAACTATTTAAATGAACAACCTAAAGAAAGCCATAGAAAATCATTATCTTAAAGAAGGACTTTATGAAGACATTATCAATCGTTTAAAAGATCAAAATATTGGGTTAGATAATGTTAAAAGGTCTGATATTGCTGGTGTTGATGAATTTCATGTTCGAGGCGCTACTGTTTCCAGAGAACTAGCTAATAGTATTAACATTAATGGTTTAAATGTACTTGATGTAGGTTGTGGTTTAGGTGGCCCTTGCAGAATGCTTGTAGATGAATTCAATTGCAATACCACAGGAATTGACCTATGTAAAGAATATATTCGAACAGCTACTAAATTATCTGAACTTGTTAAGTTAAATAATAAAACAACTTTTATTCAAGGAGATGCTACTGAACTACCATTCGAAGACAAAACCTTTGATGTAGTCTGGACACAACATGTTCAAATGAATATTCCAAATAAGAAAAAATTCTATTCTGAAATTAATCGAGTTTTAAAGAATGATGGATATTTTCTTTTTTATGATATTCTAAGAAAAGGAAATGGAGAAGTTAAGTACCCAATGCCTTGGGCTAGTATAGCTAATCATAGCTTTTTATCTAAGGTAGAAGAGATGAATAGCTTTTTAAATGAACTTGGTCTAACCAAAGAACATTCTACAAACCAAACTCAAGCAGGAATTGATTTTTTTGAGAACCTCACAGCAAAATTAACAGCATCAGAACCTCCAAAAATAGAACTAAATGTTTTAATGGGTAAAACCACTACATCTAAGCTAATGAACCTCTTATCACATTTAAAAAATGGAGTACTTGAACTTAGAAGTGGGGTTTACAAGAAATAGTTGAACACAATAAAGGTTAAAATACTAAATCAGTAATTTCAAATCCGCAAAATGTGAATCCCTTAAAATTTCCAAAGAAAAAATAACACATTCGCAACAACTAAGATTCCTTGTACATTAAGCGCCTACTCGCTTTTAAAAGCCTATTCAAATCTGTATATTTGCACTTCTTTTAAAACACGAAATCGATGAGTAAAACTGCCAAAATCATATATACAAAAACAGATGAAGCGCCATTCTTGGCTACACATTCTTTTTTACCTATTGTTAAATCATTTACTGCACCTTCCAATATCGCTATCGAAACGAGAGATATTTCATTGGCCGCTAGAATATTAGCCAATTTTCCGCAGTACTTAACAGAAGACCAACGTGTAAATGATGCCTTGACAGAATTAGGGGTACTGGCAAAAAGTCCAGATGCCAACATCATTAAATTACCAAACATTAGTGCTTCTATCCCACAGCTTACTGCGGCCATAGAAGAATTACAAGCCAAAGGTTTTGCTATTCCAGACTATCCTGAGGAAGCTACAACAGATGAAGAAAAATCGGTAAAAGCAACCTACAATAAAATAAAAGGAAGTGCTGTAAATCCTGTATTACGTGAAGGAAACAGTGACCGTCGTGCTCCTAAGGCTGTAAAAAATTACGCTAAGAAAAATCCACACCGTATGGGTGCTTGGTCTAAGGATTCTAAAACACATGTTGCTACGATGAGTGCAGGTGATTTTAGAAATAATGAGAAATCTGTGACCATTGCTGAAGCAGGAACTGTTAAAATTGAATTGACAGATACCGCTGGCACCAAACACACCTTAAAAGAAAGTGTACCTGTATTGGCTGGTGAAATTATTGATGCTTCGGTAATGAACAAAAAAGCATTGCTATCGTTTTTACAAGCACAATTTAAAGATGCTAGCGAGCAAGGATTGCTACTTTCATTACACATGAAAGCAACCATGATGAAAGTAAGTGACCCTATTATTTTTGGACATGCTGTAGAAGTTTACTTTGCAGACCTGTTTAAAAAATACGCTTCAGAGTTTGAAGAAGTAGGTGTCGATGTACGTAACGGTTTTGGAGATCTTGTAAGCAAATTAGAAGAATTACCTTCAGATAAAGCTGCTGCTATTCAAGCAGATATTGCTGCCATTATGAAAGAGCAAGCAGACCTTGCCATGGTAAACAGCGACAAAGGAATCACCAATTTACATGTACCAAGTGATGTCATCATTGATGCTTCTATGCCAGCGATGATTCGCACCTCTGGACAAATGTGGAATGCAGAAGGAAAACAACAAGATACCAAAGCAGTCATTCCAGATAGTAGCTATGCCCCTTTATACCAAGCTACCATAGATTTCTGTAAAGAACACGGAGCTTTTGACCCAACTACCATGGGTACTGTACCTAATGTTGGTTTAATGGCGCAAAAAGCAGAAGAGTATGGATCGCATGATAAAACTTTTGAAATTCCAACAGCTGGTATTGTAAATGTGGTAGATGCTTCAGGAAATATTCTTACCTCTCACAATGTAGAAGAAGGAGATATTTGGAGAATGTGTCAAGTAAAAGACTTACCAATTCAAGACTGGGTAAAACTTGCTGTTTCAAGAGGACGCGCAACAGGATGGCCTGTTATTTTCTGGTTAGATGAAGACAGAGCCCATGACGCAGAACTTATCAAAAAAGTAAATGTATATTTAAAAGACCACGACACTAGTGGCTTAGAAATTAAAATACTTTCTCCAGAAAAAGCAACACATTACACACTTGCTAGAGTTAAAAATGGAGAAGACACAATTTCTGTTACTGGAAATGTATTACGTGATTACCTTACCGACCTCTTCCCTATTTTAGAAGTAGGTACTAGTGCAAAAATGTTATCTATTGTTCCTCTTATGAATGGTGGTGGATTATTTGAAACGGGTGCTGGAGGTTCTGCTCCAAAACACGTACAACAGTTTGTTGAAGAAGGACATTTACGCTGGGACTCTTTAGGAGAGTTTTTAGCGTTAGCAGTTTCTCTTGAACATTTAGGGGCTACTTTCAACAATGATAAAGCTATTGTACTTTCTGAAACCTTAGATGATGCAACAGAGAAATTATTAGAAAACAATCAAGGTCCTTCCAGAAAAGTAAACGAATTAGACAACCGTGGTAGTCATTTCTATTTATCATTATATTGGGCAGAAGCGTTGGCTGCACAAACAAAAGATGTAACATTACAAAACCGTTTTCGTCTTATTCATGAAAAACTAGAGGCAAACAAAGAGACTATTTTACAAGAACTGATTGATGCACAAGGAAGTGCTGTAAATATTGGAGGATATTACGAACCCACCGAAGCATTGGTCAACAAGGAAATGAGACCAAGTGAGACGTTTAATCAAATACTCGCAGAAATAAAATAAATAAAGTTTCGTTAAAGCCTTTAGTAATAAAATCTAAAGGCTTTATTTTTATCTAAAACTTTCATTTTTGAAACACATACTTACCTTTCTCCTTCTTTTACTTAGTATAACAGTTGGAGCCCAAGAAAAATTTACCCTCAGCGGTACTATTTCAGAAGCAGCGTCTGGAGAAACCATGTTTGGAGTGAACATACTCATTCCGGCTTTACAAACAGGCGTAATTACCAACGAATATGGTTTTTATTCTATCACACTACCCAAAGGCACACATGAAGTAATCTATTCAAGTCTTGGTTTTGGCGATTACAAAGAAACAATTATACTAGAAAGCCCTCTTACAAAAAATATTACCTTATTTGAAAGCACGGAAACACTTGATGTAGTAATATTAGAAGCCGATGTAGAAAAAACAAATATCAAAACACCACAAATGAGTGTAAACACTCTCAAAGCAAGCACCATAAAAAAGATTCCTGTAGTCTTAGGAGAAGCCGATGTTATTAAAGCCATTACCTTATTACCAGGTGTTACCAATGCGGGTGAAGGGGCTAGCGGTTTTAATGTGAGGGGTGGAGCTGCAGATCAAAATTTGGTATTGCTCGATGAAGCTACACTCTACAACTCATCACACCTTTTTGGATTTTTCTCTGTATTTAATCCAGATGCAATTAAGGATCTTACTTTATACAAAGGAGGTATTCCCGCTAGGTATGGCGGTAGAATTTCTTCGGTATTAGACATCTATCAAAAAGATGGAAACAAACGTAAATATGGAGCTACAGGAGGAATTGGTTTATTAGCAAGTAGACTTTTAATTGAAGGGCCAATAGTAAAAGACAAAGCTTCTTTTTTGGTAGGTGGTAGAAGTACCTATGCCCATTTGTTTTTACCTCTTTTTATTCCTGATAATGACAATGCTGCTTATTTCTATGATCTAAACACCAAATTGAGTTACGATTTAGATGACAACAACAAACTCTTTTTGTCAGGATATTTTGGAAGGGATACTTTTAATATTGGAGAGGTTTTTGGAAATACCTTCGGAAACACAACGCTTAACCTACGATGGAATCATTTATTTAGCGACAAATTATTTAGCAATTTATCTTTGATTTACTCAGACTACTACTACGGATTAGAGCTAAAATTTGTAGAATTTCAATTTGATAGTGGCATTCGAAACTTTAACCTAAAGTATGATTTTACCAATTATATTTCAGATAAAGTAAAATTACAATTCGGATTAAATAGCATCTATTATAAATTCAATCCTGGAGAAGTTAAACCCACCACAGAAACCAGTGCCATTAATTTTAGAAAATTAACAGACCAATATGCATTTGAAAATGCGATTTATGCTGACGGAAATTTTAAAATTTCAGAAAAATTAAATATTCAAGCTGGGTTGAGGCTTTCAAGTTTTAATAGATTAGGACAAGAATCTATTTACGTGTATGAAAATGATAACCCAATAATTTATGATGAGAATATTGATGTATATCAGCAAGCAACACCTATAGATACTATTTCTGCTTCAAGAGGCACATCAAGAGATATGTTTTTAAATCTAGAACCAAGAATTGCTGCTGCCTACCAGCTTAATGAAACTTCTTCCATAAAAGCTAGCTACAATAGAACAGCGCAATACATTCACTTAATTAGCAACACATCTTCTCCTACACCATTTGATGTGTATACACCAAGTGGAGAATTTATAAAACCCCAAGTAGCAGACCAAGTAGCTCTAGGTTATTTTAAAGCTTTTGACAATTTTAGCTTAGAATCTGAAGTGTATTACAAAGAAGTCCAGAATAGAATTGATTATGTAGATGGTGCAGATTTAATTGCAAATGATGCCATAGAAAGAGTTATTTTAAATGGTGAAGCAAGAGCCTATGGATTAGAACTTTTAGCTCGAAAGACAAAAGGAAGATTACAAGGTTGGATATCGTATACGCTTTCTAAATCAGAACAAAGAACACCAGGAAGAACACCGGAAGAAGTGGGTATTAATAATGGAGAATGGTACAATACAGCTTGGGACAGAACACACGACTTCTCTATAACCGCACAATATGAACTCAGTAAAAAATGGGATTTTGGTGCTAATTTCATCTTTCAAACAGGTCGTCCCAACACCTTTCCTACAGGACAATATCAATACCAAGGACAAACAATTCCTGTTTATGAACCAAGAAATAATAGCCGACTTTCAAGTTTTCATCACTTAGATGTTTCAGCAACTTGGAAACTTGGAACACAAAAAGAAAAACGCTGGAAAAGTGAACTTGTTTTTAGTGTTTATAATGTGTACAACAGAAGAAATGCTGCTTCTGTTTCATTTCAAGAGAATATAGATACAGGACAAAACGAAGCTGTTAGACTTTCTATTTTTGGAATCATTCCGTCCATTACTTATAACTTTAAATTTTAAGCCATGAAAAACTATCTATTTATACTTCTGGCCACTTTATTAGGTATTTCTTGTGAAGACGTTGTTGAAGTTGATCTTGAAAACAGCGAACCTAAATTAGTCATTGAAGCTACTATAAACGTTTTGGAAGATGGTACTACTTCTTCTATAATTAAGCTTACTGAAACAGCACCTTTTTTTAACAATATAGTCCCGCCTGTAACAGATGCAAACGTAACGATTACTTCAGAAAATGGTGAAACTTTTAATTTTTCACATACCGAAAATGGTATATACACTACAGATTTTAATCCTGTACCAAATACAAATTACGTCTTAGAGATAGTCCATAATGGTGAAACGTTTACAGCAACAGAAGCGTTAAATACTGTAGTCCCTATTGACGAAGTAACACAAGGAATTATTACTTTTTTTGGTGAGGAAGAAATAGAATTAAAAGCATTTTTTACAGATCCAAGTGGAGTAGAAAATTACTATCTCATAGAAATACTTATAAATGATAGTCAGACAGATGAAGGTTTAGAAGCATTTTCTGATGAGTTTTTTGATGGAAATATCATTCCAATTTTCTATGTTGATGAAGATATTGAGCCTGGAG